>NZ_JBHNYT010000002.1:0-382819 GCF_054960575.1 Pseudoalteromonas sp. PSi26
TAATCATTACCATCTGCTAATAAAAACTCCCGATGCTAATTTAGGCCGAGCCATGAAGCATATTAATGGCCTTTACACTCAATACTTTAATCGAACACATAACACAGATGGTGCACTGTTCAGGGGCCGATACAAAGCTGTGTTAGTGGATGCTGATAACTACTTATTGCATGTTAGCCGGTATATTCATCGTAACCCAATTGAAACGAGCACCCCGTTGGTAGATGACCTTGCTAAGTACAAATGGTCTAGCTATTCAGCTTTTATTAAAAGTGGTGCGACACCTAAATGGTTGGTTCGAGATTTTATATTTTCGCTGCAAGGTAAAAAGCGTAAGTATGCTGCATACAAGCAGTTTGTTGAATATGAGTGTAATGAAGAAGTAAGCGCTTTTTATGGTGCTAAAAAGTTATTGTCGGTGCTAGGTAGTGATGACTTTATTGAAAGTATTAAAGGCTATATTGCAACATCAAACAATGAAAGCAAGCTTGTTAGTAAAAGGCATTCAGCGAATGATGTAATTACCTATTTGGCTAACCACTTTAATGTTGAGGTAGATGATATAGTAATGGTTAAAAAGGGGCGAAAAGAAAAAAACTTACCCCGATGGTATGCTATTAAATTGTGCCAAGATTTAACGGGATTAAATTTGCAGGCATTAGCAGATGTTTTTAATGTTAAACACTATTCGGCCATATCAAAAGCTGTTGGTAGATTAAATGCATTAATTATTGAGAATAAGCAGGTTGAATTACAGTGGGAAGCGCTTCGAGGTTGTTTGATGTCTGAAGTCAAGATTTGACCCCTTAACTTAATGAGATCTTTAATAAGAGGTTACTATGATTTGTAGGGTGTTTATTTTACTTTGCATTTTTTGCTTTAGCATTGGCTCGTTAAATGCCAGTGAAAAGGGAAAAACCATTACGTTTGCGGTTGGTCACGACCATGACAAAATGCTCACGGAGAATTACCCAATTTATCGTGCTAGTTGGCAATTTTTAAATCAAAGTTTAGCTAAATTAGGATATGAAGTAGACGCCATTATTTTACCTTGGGCTAGAGCGAACTATTATACTCAGTTAGGAAAAGCTGACGGTCTATTTTTAGCTGCTAACCTGCCAGGACGAGAGCAGTGGGCGGTTTTATCAAACCCAATTGGAATGGGGGTATTTGGTGCTTTTTATCATAAGGATAGAAAGGACGAACATACTATTATTGCGGGTGTTCGTTTAGGTGTGCATGACAAAATATTAACTGGCTATAATAGTTATGAGTTGTTAGAAGTTGCCACAGCTCAGCAAGGGTTTAAACTGCTTTTTAACCAAAAGGTAGACCGTTTAATTATGTCAGAAAGTTATGGCAAGTATTTGTTGAGCACTGAGTTAATTGAATTTAAAAACGACATATTATTTGACTCTGATGTAATTGAAAAACGTTCAATTCATGTTGCATTTGCAAAAGATATTGCTGAAAGTTTGAAAGCTATGGCGGTAGTGAATAAAGCCATTGATTTAGGTATGAGCGACGGTACATACCGTGACGTTATGATTAAAAATAAAGTACCTGAAAGTATGTTTTTGCCTAATCTTAATAAATAGTAATTATATTTTATGTGTTTTTAAGAACGCCACGTTGGGTCAGTTTTCTGCTGTTTAATGAGTAAAAATGTAAACTTGCCCTTAGTAACTCTATTTAACCGTCCTGTTGAAGTAAGAGTTGATTAAGAATCTCATAAAAAGTATTTTTCTATTTAACGACTCAAAAGCAATTTTTAACTAGTTATAAAAAAGGGCAATAATATTGCCCTTTTTTACGCGCTTAAACTTATTTTGATAACTTATAGCGCGACTAGGCTTTGCTCTAGCATTGCCTTTATTTGGTTTACTATTTTAGCTTCTGTTTCGGGTTCGAATTGTTGTATACGTGGGGTGTGAATATGCCCTGTAGGTATACTTGAATTAAGCGCATCGCGCAGGCGAATACTTCGGTACGATATTTCGTTAGACAGGTAACCACCGCCGCCGCCATTTACCGCAATACTATTTTTTAGCTCGCCATACGAACCGGCTTTATAGGTTTTTTCAAGCGTGGTGACTTCACGATTGTCGATAACTTTATAGGGGCCTTTGGCTTGTTGAATGAAATTTACAGGCAAGCTAAATTTTACAAACTCGTTGCCTGGGAGCGGTCGGCCATTAAGTTTTGGTATTACTGGGCTTGTTTGTGTTCCGCCATACACAATATTAGCGTTATCGGGCGCGGTTACACTACGGCGTTTACCCGGGAAGTGCTCTAAATCAAATTGTGTTCTGCCCATACTTACGGTGACTACCATGTCTACATTGTTAAGTGCGTAGTAAGGGGCAAGTAGTGATTCTATTATGCCTTGATCAAAATCTTCGTAGCGCACAGGCACCATAACGGTGTTGATTTCTGCGCTGATACCGTTGTAATTAATAACTTGGCCGTCGAGTAATAACGCTGCAACACCTGAGGGGTTACTTTGGTTTATGTTTCTATCGAGTAAAAATGGGTCAAAGCCTGTAAGTAATATTTTTTTAGTGCTGCCTGATGAAAAAGTAAGGTCGGTGCGCCCTCTGCTGCCGTCCTCTAGTAGGGTTAGTAACGTATTGAGTTGAGCCTGCGTAATTGAAAACTTAGGCGATGTTGTCCGTATTACTTTGCTTGAAAGCAGACGTGCCCAGTAAAGTGCTCGGTCGTCGTAGTTATTGGTATTTATTATACGTTGTTTGGCGTTTTCCCATAGTTCAAAGCTAAAGCGTTGTACTAATGTTTTTGCACTTTTAAAGTTGTTAAGCTCTTTAAATTGCTGCTCAAAACTTGATACTTCTGGGGTAAATGCTTTTAAAACATTGGGCATTGCTAATTGGGCTTTGTTGATACGCTGTTCTTCAACAGTTAAAGGATTACTTAAAGCAGCGAATGAAGAGGCGATTAAGCTGGTCGCTAATAATACTTTGATCATAATATTCCTAATATAAGGCTATTGTTTTATATGTAATTTACTATCCTACGATTGCTAATTTAGAGCAACCCATTAACGTTGAATCGACTGATAATTGCTTTTGTGATTAACTCACTTTGGTTATTGGATTTATAAAGCTAGCATTGAGTCTTTTTTATGGGGAAAGCACTAAAAATATTAAATAAATGCTCTCCACTTTCGACGTGCATTAAGAAAGTGGAGAAAAAGGTTTAGGGGGGCTATTTGTCAGCAGTCGCTTTACCGTCTTGCTTATAAACTTTGCCGTTTTTCATGACTAAATCAACATGCTGTAAAAGGTTTATATAACGTAATACGTCACCTTTAACAGCAATAATGTCGGCGTATTTCCCTTCGCTTACTGTTCCCACTTTATCGTTTACCTTCATAAGCACTGATGGCCAGTAAGTGGCGGCACGAATTGTATCCATTGCAGAAATTTCCATTTCGTTTACCCAAACAGCTAGTTCGTTCCATGTGCTCTGGCAATGAAATTTAGTTGGTATTCCGCTGTCTGTACCTACCAATAAAACTACGCCAGATTCTTTTAATTGTTGGATTTTACGTTTTAAGGTAGGTTTGCGCATTGGTGTTAATTGCATATATTCAAGTTCGCCTACATTTTTTAATGAGCCGCGAATATCATCAATAGTGCTTTGCTTTAGACCTCTGTGCCAGCATGTATTATCTAAACGCTCAGGGTTGGCAACGGTTAAATCATAATTCCAAAGTCCCTCTACAGTTGGGGTCCAATAAAGTGGTCCGCCGGCAATTCGGCCTTTGGCAGTACGCTCTCTGAGTAAAGTAATTACATCGTTGGGAAATTCGGGAGCTGTGGTAAGTCCAGTGTGCTCAAAATTATCTACTCCGATTTCTAGGCCTCGTCTAATTTCATCAGGTTTGTGTGAGTGAGCAACAACTACCAGATTGCGTTTATGGGCTTGGTCAACAATAGCCTGTGCTACCTCAATTTTCATCATGTCATGGTCAATTAGTTTGATGATATCAACACCAGCATCAGCCAGTTTGTTGACCTTTTTTTTGGCATCTTCAACGTTTTTAACACCCCACCTATAAAGCTCGGTACCAGGATAGGCTTCGTGTTGCAAAAAGGGGCCTGAAACGAACAAGCGTGGTCCAGGGATTTCACCATTGTCTATTTTATTTTTTATTGTAATGGAGTCTTTTAATGGTGCGCCTAAATCGCGGGCACTAGTTATCCCTGCTAACAATAGTTGTTCAGCGCTTGCAGGCATGATTTCGTTCGTGAGCTTGGGAGTGTATTCTTTATGCCAATGCTTGTAGTTAGCATGACCATTTAGCATTAAATGTGCATGGTTTTCCCAAAGGCCTGGAAGTACATCCATTCCTTCTGTTGAGACAATTTTGTACTCCGTAGGTACAGGTAATGTATCAACTGTTCCTACTTTTTCAATGAGCCCGTTTTTTACTAGTATGACACTGTTGGCAAGTGGCTGATTACCAAATCCATCTATCAGCCTTCCGCCAACTAATGCGATGGGTTCAGATTGCTCTGCAGCAGTCGCTATTGGTACGATTAAAACGCTTAAAAAAGATAAGCAGGTGAAAATTGATAGTGCAGATCTATATAAACCTGTTGTTGTAATATTCAACATCGGTACATTCCTTTTGTTTAATTATTATCTAATAGTTATAGTTGCTCAATTAAGATAACGTCAAAATACACAACTTAGCAAAACAAAACGTTGAACGAATAATTTAACCAAAGAGGAAGAGTTGTTTACTGCTTGAGCAGTGCTTTATAGTGGTACCTATCAACTCCGCTTATAAAAATTATGTGGGTAAGCGTACACGGTCTATTACAGGAATATAGTGAGCGTTCATATCTATATTGTTCGGGGTAATTATTTTCTGGTTGGCGTAATGAAAAGTAGGTTAAACCTCCTGTAACGAATGACACTACAAGAGGCATTAATATAAATCTTATTTGGATTGACGTTTATCGAGAACATAACGCACTGCCATTCTTGCAACGCCGGCTCCAATGCCTGAAACTACCGCCCAAGTTACTGCTTCTTTAAGATCTGTATTTTCGCTTGGCTTGTCTTTTGGGGCTGGTTCGTTGGTAACCTTTTCCCACGATTTTTGTAAAGTTTTCCTTGTTAGCATACCTGCAGATGCAGCGGCAAGACCTATACCTACGGTCGTAATTAGTTGTTTATTACTCATAATGTTCTCCTTTTAACAAATATCAATAAGGGTTATTTATGTTTAATTTTTAAAGCAAGAACATGAGTAACAGCAATTTATATACCGAAAAGGAAGCAGCCTAACTTAAGCCGTAATTTGAATGTAAAAGCACGTGGCACTGTAATCCACTGATTTGTAATTTGGCGTATTAAAAACGTATATAAAACTATTTATAGCTAGTCTTTCATTGAGCGCCATGCAAATGTTGAGGCGGCTATAACAATTGCAATGGCTATTCCTAAGTACAGGGTTTCTATTGTGCCGCCAAATTCCACTGCATGTTCTAAAAATAGTATGACAAGAACAACTGAGGTTACTTGTACTAGGGTTATTTTTAAATCATGGAAGTCTTTAATATTAAAAGCGGCTAAAAATTTACTTTCTTTTGATTTAGCAGGCGATATAAACAAGCGGTATAAGCTAATGGCAATTACCTGTAGGGTAATACCGATTAATAGTAAATCGAGGATTTTAAGTAGTTCAACTATAAGGCCTTTACCTGCTTTGGCTGAGTCGGGCAAGTCGAGAATGGTTGAAACCACTATATTAAAAACAATATTAATACATGAAACATAAACAAGGAGCGATGATACTGCTGCGGTGATAACCGCAATGACAACTAAAAAACGGCTAGTTTGAAATATATTTTCCATGTTGCTCAACTTTATAATTAGACTAAATCTATACGAAGCATAGTATATGTTAGATCCCTAAGTTACTATTTAAACAGTGTAATAAACTTGAGAACACTTTGAATTATTTAGCTCACCTTTATTTTGCAAAGCCTACGGCTGATTCCCATTTTGGAAATTTACTAGGCGATTTTGGCGGCCATAGGCATGTGGCACAGCTCTCAGAACCTGTAAAAAATGCTTTAAATAATCACTATTTAGTTGATAAGTTCACAGATGCACACCCTGTTGTGAAAGAAGCTAAACAGTACTTTTCACCAACCCGAAGGCGCTTTGCTGGTGTGGCAATAGATGTGGTGTTTGATCACTTTTTAATTACGCATTGGCAGCAGTTTAGTGAGCAACCTTTGAGTGATTTTAAACGTAACAGTTTTGAGCTTTTAAATAAGCGGTTAGCGCACATGCCACCGCGTATGCAGCACGTAGTTACTAGCATGACTAAAAACGATTGGTTTAAAGATTACGAAACCATTAATGGTGTGGGGACTGCGCTAGACAACATTGCTAATCGTATTCGCTTTGCCAACCAATTTGCTGGTGCTGCTGAAGATATAAAACGCCATTACTACCAGTTGGATGCGGCTTTTTTAGCGTTTTTTCCACAATTAATAACGCATGTAACAGAGTTTAATACAGAGGAGATTTGAATCTTTGTTAGTAAATATTAGGCGATTTTTTTGCTAACGCGTTTAGTCGTCTGGGCCATTTAATGTGAATTTTAGGTGTTTGCGCATGTCTTTTAAAATAACGCCTTTTTTAAGCATGGCGCCGCTTAATCGTTTTTGCCATTTTAATATGTCGGGCTCTGCGGCATCAAGGGCTTGTTGGTTTTCAAACTGAAAGCACATAAGTAATGAGCCCGGAAATAAGTGATACTCCACGTCAAACCAACATTGCAGCATACCGGGTAGTTCGGCTCGGCCTTGCTCTTCTATTTTATCGGCAACGTTAAGCACAAGCGCTTGTTGTTTTTCTTGCACTTTAGATAGTTTTTTCATTGTTGTGTTCCACTTGAGGGCATAATAATAGCCAGAGTGGGTCATTATACATCAGCTTTTAGTGCCCAACACCTTAAAGCTAAGTTAATAATAATTTAGGTATAAATATAAGCTTAAACGCAGTAACTTTACTCGTCGCTTTTAGCATGGTTAACTTGGCGAGGGTTTTATAGTGTTTGGTTAAATACGCAAACATAAGAGTCAATTTATTACGCCCAGTTTGTGAATAACAATAATAATTGCAGTCACTAAAGTGTTATTAATTAATAACTAAGTGACGTGATGATGCAAGTGATACGTACAAGTAGGCTTGCAGTTTAATGGGCGCAAGATGCTATTTTTAAGATTTAAAAAGGAAGTTGTGTTGTGAAAAATACGGTTGTTTTACTTTTAGGTATGTGGATTTTAAGTGGGTGTACGACTACCAACAACATTGAGTTTCCTGTTGTTGAAAACAATGTTGCGTATTCTAAAGTGGCGTCGCTCGGTTTTGTAAATGCTAACGAAAAAATACACTATGGCAGTGACGAATCACAATTTGCATTACTTTGGCGAGCCACGCATGCTGAACAAACTAAATCAAAGCCGTTGGTGGTATTACTGCATGGTGGTTGTTGGTTAAGTGCATACGACATAAAACATACTTATGCGTTAAGCACTGGCTTGGCACAGGCAGGATTTAATGTATGGTCGGTGGAATATCGCCGAAGCGGCGAAAGCGGTGGCGGTTGGCCAGTTACATTTAACGATATAAAAGCCGGTATTTTAGCATCAAGTACTTACAATAGTGGTGAGTTTAAACTTAATAATACTGTTGTTGTGGGGCACTCGGCTGGTGGGCATTTAGCGTTACTTGCGGGTGGAAAAATAAGTGAATTAAAAGGCGTAATTGGCCTTGCTCCCATTATCGATATTAAAGCCTACGCGGCAGGTACTAATAGTTGTCAAAAAGTAACTAAAGATTTTATGCAAGGTATACCAAGCGATAAGCCTAAAGAATACACTCAGGCCAACCCAAGCGAGCAACCCTTGCATGCGCATAGCATAATTTTACAAGGTGCGAATGACAGCATTGTTCCTGCGTATAATTTAGAACAGCTTAATCGACCGGTAGATTTACTCGAAGGGGTGGGGCATTTTGATTGGATACACCCAGGTTCTGCTGCTTTTAGCACCTTAGTTAAACATTTAAACGGAATCGATAAATGAATTTTGATGATATTGTAGCGCTTGATAAAGCCGATGTACTTGCAAGCAAGCGTGATGAATTTGATTTACCCGCAAACACTATTTATTTAGATGGTAACTCGCTAGGTGCTTTACCCAAAGCGGTTAAAACCAGAGTGGCACAAGTAGTCAGCGAGCAGTGGGGGAGTCATTTAATTAGGAGCTGGAACGATCACCAATGGATTGATTTACCTACTCAGGTTGGCGAAAAAATAGCGCCCATAATAGGTGCTGAAAAAGGCCAGGTAATTTGTTGTGATTCGATTTCAATAAACTTGTTTAAGCTTTTAAGCAGCGCGCTTATGTTAAACACGGGTCGTAGTAAAGTGTTATCAACGCAAGATAATTTTCCGACCGATTTATACATGGTGCAAGGCTTAAGCGATTTATTAGGTACTGACTTATGCCAATTAAAATTAGTCGAAGAGCACTGTATTGAGCAAAACTTAACTGACGACATCGCTGTATTGCTACTTACCCAAGTTAACTTTAGAACCGGTAAGCTTTTAAATATGCAAAGGCTAACAAAGCTTGCCCAGCAAAAAGGTATTTTAGTGATATGGGATTTAGCGCACAGTGCAGGTGCATTGCCGGTTGAGTTAGATAAATGCAACGTTGATTTTGCAGTAGGCTGTGGCTACAAATATTTAAATGGTGGCCCAGGGTCGCCTGCCTTTTTATATGTTGCCAAGCGCCACCAATGCACAGTTAAACAGCCATTAAGCGGTTGGATGGGGCATGCAAAACCATTTGCATTTAATGCCCATTACGAGCGGCCAGAAAGTATTAATCAGTATTTATGTGGTACGCCAAGTGTTATTGCTATGAGTGCGTTAGATGCCGCGCTTGATGTATGGGAAAACGTTAAAATAAGCGATGTGAGGGCTAAGTCGATTGCTTTAGCCGAAATGTTTATTACCCTTGTGCAGTCGCATGCTAGTTTGGTTGATTTGCGCTTAAGCTCTACTGAAGATTCCATCCAACGTGGAAGCCAATTGGCTTTTTCGCATAACCAGGCATTCGCTATTTGCCAAGCATTAATAGAGAAAGGCGTTATAGCTGACTTTAGAGCGCCTAACATTTTACGGTTTGGTTTTACGCCCTTATATACCTCGTTTGAAGATGTATGGAACGCAGTGAATATTTTAGTTGATGTAGTAACAACAAAGTTATACGCCGAGCCTCGGTTTAACTTACAGGGCAAAGTAACTTAATAAAGTTGGCCAATTGCTTTAGTTTATTTTACTTATGCAATTGGCCCTTAACTACTGAAACTTAAAGTTTTTCATTGTGTGCTGGAGGGTTGCAGTATTAAGTCGCATTTCATTAAAAATTACTTCTTGTTTTCGCGCGGCTTCAACTTCGTGATTTGCGTATTCAAATACGCTTGCAGCATCCACTGCAATATTTGACGCAACTGCAGACTGTTGTTCTGCGGCTGATGACACGTTCATGGCTAAGTTTTCAAGTACTTTACTTTGTGCATGCACTTGCTCGGATACCGCTCTTGCTTGATCAAATCGCTCTAAAGTGGCTTTTGATAATTTAGTACTTGCTACAATAGAGCTAACTACTTGATCGCTGATAGACTGTAACTCGCCGAGCAAAGACGAAATTTTTTCTGATGATTCTTTACTGTTTCCGGCAAGGCTTCTTACTTCGTCGGCAACAACGGCAAACCCTCTACCATGCTCACCTGCTCTTGCTGCTTCAATAGCGGCATTGAGAGCTAGTAAATTAGTTTGCTCGGCAATGCTACTAATTGAATCTAAAATAGACGATATGCTCGCTACCTGCTGATCCATTTTACTTACCACTTCTTCTACGTCAGACATCCCCGTTGCAAGCTCACTAATAGAGCTTTGACTAAGTTTGTTATCTTCAATCAATAGATTGGCTTGTTTGTTTAACTCGTCACTCGAGCTGAGAGTTTCAGAAGCTGAGCCTGCTATTTCGCGGCTTGTTGCGGCCATTTCTTCTATTGCGGTGGCTATATTACTCGCCATAGCCAATGTTTTGTTTGAATCATCAAGGACTGTTTTGGTTGCATTGCTCATATCATCGCTGAGTTTGGAGCCTGAATTGATGGAATGGTCGAGCCCTAATAACAGGTCTTTAAAAGCGAAAATAGTATTGTGAATGGCATTTGATATTTCGCCGAGTTCATCTTTACTTTTAAGCCTTATGTCTATTGTTAGGTCGCCTTTTTCGGCTTTAAGTAACAGTGACGTTAGTTGGCTTAATTCCTTTTTGAGAGTACTTAATAAATGAAAGTTTAAGTATGCGATAATCACTAGTGTAACCAAAAAGTAGATAATAGTGAGTGTAAGCGATGTATCGGCCGCTTCTTTTAGTTCAAGGCCATCTTTATCAACCGTATTCCACTGGGTGTCTAGTAATTGTTTAATTTGAGTTATTTGCTGTGTTGCCATAGGAAACCACACAGAGGCTGCCGGCAAAGTCGTAAAGTTTGGGGAGTTTGTGTTGAGTAATGTATTTGTTATTGCATTAATTTTACGTGAGTCAGCACTTTGTATAATGCTGTTAAAGTTTTGTAATTGTTTGCCTTGCAAATTAGCTATTAAATATTGATTGAGCAAATCGATTTCTGAATTGTATAAGGCAATATTTTGCTGCGTAACACTCGTTAATTGCTTTTTAGCTAAAGTGCCGTTTATTTTCCCTCGGTTTTGGCCCAAACGTTCTTTATAGTGAGCGAGTAAAAAGGCAATATTGAGATCTTTAGATAACACTGGGTGCTTTATTTGGCTGCTCAGGTTTGCCGCTACATCAAGTGAAATTTGGTTTAGTTTACTGTAAAACGCGAAGGCACCAGGGGCTGCTTTATTATCAACTTGTGTGCGTAATGCCGCTTTTTTTGCATTGTGATCAAAAAGAATACTTAAATTTTTAGTGACCTTTGTAGAGTTTTTAGTGAGTTGAGCACTTACCGACTTTAAATGCTGTATTGAAGCATCTGCCTTTTGGCGTTGCGCGAGCACTTTGTTTTTAGCCTCGGCTGAACCACTTCCTAAAAACCCTGCAGTTAACCCTCGCTCTACAGCATGGTTATGTGCCACTTTTTCCAGTGCATCTAACAAGCTAATTAAAGTTATATCTTGCTGAAGTGTTTGCGACTCTTGCCATTTATTTGTGATGTTTTGTATTAAAAGTATAAAAATAAAAACCATTAATATTATTGATGTTAACAAAGAGAGCTGAATGATAGATAGTCGGCCAAGTAAGCGATTCATAAGATCAGTCCTGTTGTGTATTTATCTCGGTATTTTGGCTAAACAAGGGTTAAGCAAATAAATAGCCGTTAACTATTTAATACATAAAGCGTAGTGCAGTTTTTAATAAATTCACTTGAACAAGTGAGTTAATTTAGTAAATGGTGTTATGTGTGAGGTACTTAATCGCGGCTTGTTTACAAATCATTGCAATTTTGTAAGCATTTGGTGGTGGGGTTACCTTGTTATTGTTTTGCTTAAGTTGAGATAATGGTAGGTGAACCAATTTAACGGACTAATTAAAATGAATAAATTTATACTTACCCCGCTTGCTATTACACTTTCTTTAACGCTTAGCGCATGTGGTGGCTCTTCATCAGAGAGTAGCTCTGGCAGCTCGTCAAGCGGTGGCAACACAGCCCAACTTCAAACTATTGCTTTACAAACATTAACTCGCGAATGCGGGGCTGATTCTGCGTATCAAGCAGATGTTGTTTTTCATAGTGATGACGGCGATGCTATCGGTTCTGTTAAAACTGATGCAGAAGGTAAATTTTCAGGTGAACTACCCTCAGGCACCAAGCATGTATCAGTATTAGGTGATGTGTTTGATGAAGAAGACGGTGGTTATAAGCAAATTATCACTGAGCTTAATATTGAAAATAGAACTAATTTAGGCACCTTTTATTTTAATGACTTCACAGGTGATTGTGGATGTACTGAATATAGTGTTGATACCACAGCGCTGAGTACGATTGCGTCTGATTACACAATATATCAATCACAAGGTAACGAAGTTTCGGGGTCTGTAAATGTTTGCCCGAATGATAATAAGCTTTATTTAACGGCGCTTTCTAGTTACTCAGTTGATGCAAAAGCTGCCGTTATTGATATACCGGTAAACTCATCAGTTATTACCCTAACAGATGAAGACTTTATTCATGAC
Organism: Pseudoalteromonas sp. PSi26; assembly: GCF_054960575.1. Classification (NCBI taxonomy): domain Bacteria; kingdom Pseudomonadati; phylum Pseudomonadota; class Gammaproteobacteria; order Alteromonadales; family Pseudoalteromonadaceae; genus Pseudoalteromonas; species Pseudoalteromonas sp. PSi26. Next base: position 12,333 of record NZ_JBHNYT010000002.1, read on the forward strand.
GGTGTTGAAGTTCCTGTTCAATTAGATATTGATGCTGATTATGCTAGTACTCGAGGTTATATAGAAGCTGATAATACGTATAGGTTTGTTCAATATAGTGGTTCTGAAATATCAAACACGCTTTTTGTATTCCCAACAGTGACTGAGCATAATTTTTATGTGCAACTTGATTTTATGTCAGACCTTATGAATGTAGATGGTGTTGACGTTGAGTTTCAAAGCTATGCCCGAAGCGCAGTAGATACTAATGGTGATTATCAGCTGACCACACTTCCTATCGTTACTGACGATTTAGGATTTAGTTTACTTCAATTTGCTGAAAACAATGATTCAAGTTTTGACTTTGGTAACGTTGACAATCGGTTTGCTCGCACAATATGGGGTTACAGCTTTTTAGTTGATGATTCTGCTGAAAGCCGATTTGATTGGACAATAAAAGCGGGCATAAGTGGTCAAATTCCAGATTTGTCTTTTGGTAGTGTATTCCCTGAACCTACCGACGAGGTTATTTTAGAAGAGTTAACGGTATTACTTTATGGCTATGCTGGTAATGCAACCGATGCAAACAGTTATGCAAAACTTTTAGACACGATTTCTGAAGGTGGGCATTTAACTAAGCCAGAGTTTAGTAATTATGTATATACATTTGTAAGTGCTGAAATATATTAGTCACTGCGTTTAGTTTTGTATTAAAAGGCCACACTTGTGGCCTTATTTATAATAATGCTCTAGGATTCGGTCGCTGTAAAAGTTTATTGAGTAAAATCAATATCTTCAATTAGGTGTACCGTAACATCAGCACTGCACGTTATTGTTAAGTTACTTGCTTTAGTTGGTAGTGTTTGGCATTGCAAGTTTTTTACTTGCGCAATCCCAGCTGTTTGTGCGACGGCTTTCTCAGTAAAGTCCTGTCTTGAGTAGCGTGTGTTATTTTTGTTTGAGTCAACATTAATAACAGTCGTATTAGTCTTCGATGTTGAGGCTATAACAACACCATTTACTTCCTCTGTAGCTAGTTGAACTATATCTTTTTTTGCGCGCTCTTTTAAGTTTTTTAAAGTTTCATCATCGCTACCCATAACCGTAGTCGATCTGTTTATAGTTTTTACTATAGGCTTATTATTGATATCTTTTTTGTAATGTATTTTAAAGCTACTACTCGATTGTTCGGTTGGCTGAGGTTTTATTTTATTGCTTTCAGCTAAAGGAATAACGATGTCGTATGCACTATTTTTGTTGGTAGCGCACCCCGCTAAAAAAGTAATTAGAATTAACAGTAGTAATCTCATTTTAGACCTCTTTGCTTTTTATGCGCATCACTTAATACTTTGTAGTCTTCTACTTCTTTTATTGAATCAAGAATATCAAAGTTTCTAGGATCGATAAGATTCGCTTTTGTCATTAAGTCATAGGCTTCTGAATGTTTGCCCTGCATTAATTTTATTAAACCTTGGTTGTGAAGTGCTATGGCTTGATCTTCAATTGAATTACTATTTTGAGCAACTTGTTCAAAAATACTAAAAGCTTGGCTTAAACGGTCTTTTTTTACGTACTCTATACCTAAATCAATATTTTCATCTTCCCCGTTTAGGTAATTAAGTTTTACTAAAGAACGATATGGGGAAATTTGTTTAACAACAAAATCAGCCGCCTTTTCTATCAAAAAGTCAGCAACTTCAGAATCGGTCCGGAGCTTATCTTTTGCTTTGCTTCTATTTTCGCTTGAGCTCTTTTCTTTACTATAAGTGAATGTTTCAGAAGCACTATTTAGTGTTTGCTGGCCATAAATAACGTAGTAAGTTAGGGTTAAAGTTTGTTTAACTGATGCATGATAGCTGTACCACGTTTCTTTTTTTCCTTCATGCTTTTCACTCCATGAATTACGCTCTACTCGAGATGGCGAAATTTCACCAACCAGCTTATAGGGGGAATTGGCATGTACCTTTACATATCCATGACTCATTAATTTAGCTTTTACTTTTGCCGAAAGCGCATTTCCCTTAATGTTATATTTATCGCCGTTAAAACCAACTACAGCAATATGATCAAGAGCAAGGCCTGACTTACTAGGCATATTCATTGTTGAATCAACTTCAACTTTTGAAGCGCAGCCAGTAAGTACTGCCAATAAACTAAAAAAGTATAATGAGTGTGAGAATGTTTTTTTAATATTTAGCATCGCTTTTTCCATTTACATGTTGGGGCATAACTAACGCCTTTTTTGCTGGGAAGGCAATTAATTACCAGATAAGTAGTTTTAAATTTGGTCCATAGATTTATAAATAGGTTGACGCTCTAGTACCTTTTGTAAATACTTTTTTGTTTCTTCGTATGGTAGGTCTGTAATAAGCTTGTTATAGACCTCTTCAGGCGTCATTTTATTTATTATGTTAGAAGCTTTATTGATATTTCTTGAGTTGTCTGTGTTAAAGGCTTTAGCTACGTTCCCTGCACCGGTGTTGTAAGCTGCAATCATGCAATAAAATCGACTTTGCTGATTACTTATTTTAGCCAAATAGCGTGTGTTTAAAAGGTGCATATATGCAACACCTGTTTCAATATTATTCTTTGGATTGAATAAATACTCTTTGCTCATAATGTTCTTTTTCTTATGTAAAAAAAGATTAACATCAGCTCCTGCACTTATAGGCACAATCTGCATTAAACCAAAGGCTGGGATTGGAGATTCTGCTTGAGTATTAAAGTGGCTTTCAGTATGGATAATCGAAAAAAGCAAACTCTCGGGCAACCGCCAACGCTTACTATGCTTACTAACAATATTTTTATAGGGTGCTGCTTTTTTTATAAAACTACTATGGGCTAGCGGTATGGTGTAGGTGGTAACTCGTTTATTTTTTAGCTTTTCTCTTTGTTGCATCGCGTTAGCTTCTACTTGCGACGCTTTTAACCTTTTTATACGCTGTGCTTTTTCGACTTCTATTTTTGCTATTTCTGCAGTCAATTTCTTTTTGGCTAGTAAATTGTCGCTATCTAGCTGAACAGGTGATGATAGTTGTAAAGACATATCAAACACTTTTTCAACTTGTTGGCGAGCTTCAATAGCTTGCTTATTTATTTTATTAATTTCTTTTTTTATTAATGTTTCAGGCTGTGCAATTACTCTAACTGGCGTTTTAATGGGAGAGGTATTTTCTATATTTTTTTTAAGTATCTTAAATGAAGTACTTTTTATTTTGTCCGCTACCATTTCATTAGTATTTAACGCACTTTTTAGAGCGTTAGTGATATCATTTGTAGAAACATGATCTTGCTCGTTATGCAAAATGCTAATACTTATCTGGTCATTTTCATAGTCAATAGTGGTTTTTGCCTTGTTGTCAGGACTATAGTAGGTCGTTTGACTAGAAAGCAGAGGATCTGTTTCCCCCCACGTGTTAATAAGTTTGTCGCGTATATCATCAAGTTTTTTAAAATGTTTACGCCTAAAATCTTGATATTCAGATAAGTAGGTTTCTTTCCAGTCGTTAAACTCTTTTAGTTCTTCTGCGCTGCCTTCTTTTTTTAAAGCGGCCATTTCTTGCTCTAGTTGCTCAAATGGATCATTTGTTTGTTGTGCTGAAACTTCCGTTACATTTAGCATTAAGGTGGTAAATAGTGGTACATATAAATTAAGTTTAAATAAACTCATAAAAAACCTTTATCAACTTTTTGTTAATGTTTGGTACTCAAACCGGGTGAGTAAGGACTCTGCAACAATTTTGTTTTCTAATTCACTAACCGCATAATAGTTGGGCTTTATCATCGCTCGTAATGATTCAACTTCCTTTTTCAACTCATTAAGATTATCAGAATAGGTAGCCAAAGAATCCATCGTGTTAATACTTGTTTTTATTGTTGCTAAATATTTTTCTGGTATTTCCACGGAGCCCGGAACTGCGGCGTAGCCAATAAACCCTTTGGATAAAGAAAGAAACATTTTTTCTTTACCAAGATTTTGAGATTCTAGATAATAAGTCAAGTTACGATTGTCAAAGCTATATTCAAATTCACTTGAATTTTTCTCTAAAATTGTTGATTCGCCCAGTGGACCCGAGAAAGGTACCTTAGGAGAAAAGTCTGAGATACGTGATACTACGGAGTAACCATTAATACGCTTGTCAGAGGTGATGACTGTAAAGATAAACTTTTTTCTAATGTAATAGTAAAACTCAACATCAATATCTATTCGTGACCGTTTTACTGCGTTGGGCTCCCCTAGAAATGTTTTGATGTAAGCGATGCTATTACCAATGTTAACTTTATCTATCTGCTTATACTGAACTTTATGTGTAAAGTTCTCTACGAACGCAGAGTAAGCACTTTTAAGAACATCTTTTGTATCACCCCATTGCCCAATAGAAATCAATATAGCGGCTATCATTAAGATAGAGCTTTGTACTTTTTTCCAGGTTGATGTTTGATTATTATTTTCTGTCATATTTTTACTTATAATGGAAAACTTCACGTGTAGTAATTTAGTGAAGTTTTTTGACCGACACTATGTAATTAATTCGTTAGTTTTTTTATTTCTTGATCTAGGTCGTTTTCGGCTTTTTTGGCTTTGAATTCTTGATACAAAAACTTTTCGTCAGCGGGGTTTATGGTTCGTTGGCTTTGTTTAAGAATATCATTGAATAAGGATTTTGTTTGATTTGGTTCAAGCGCTGTAAGTACACAAAAATGATCTTTTCCAGATATATTAACAATATCCGATTTTATTAGCCTAGAGCCTTGCAATTTTTGTTTGGTTAGTTGTTTTGAAACAGAACTAAAGCTTGTACCAACAGTGGTATCGTCGTTTGAGTCTGTACGATTGCTATATGTTTTTTCAAGCCCTTCAATCCGTGTTTCTATTTGTTGCGCTAGCGCTAGACGACTGTTTGCTGTTGCGAGTTTTTTATCAACAGATAAGTTGCCTGAAAACTTCACACAATCTGTCGCGGCAATGCCGTCACTTACATGAGGGTTTAACACCCAATCGGGCAGATTTGAAACAGATGTATTTGCGCTTTTTTCTGCAACTGTATTACAGCCAGCAATAACAATAACGGCAACAGATGTTAATAATGTGCGTGATATTTTCATATGGTCACTAACCTTGTAGTTAATTTAGGTGAAAATTTAAGCAGACACTAATTGTATGTTTATAGGATAATTTTATTTGTGTAAAGGAGGGAATGAAAAACTGCATTATTTGATTGCCTCCGTGCTTAAATAACTAGTTTTAAAGAATAAACCAAATTATTAATAATTAATATAGATTAGTGTTTTTAAATAATTTTTAATATGTGCTGGTATTTAAATTCTTTAACGGTTAAGTACTACACCCAGTTGAAAGTTTAAGAACTCGCCACTCACGCCGTTTCCCAATATGGGATTTCCCCATAATACTTTATAAAAAAGTCAATAAATGCACGTACTTTTGGCGCAAGCAATCGAGAGCTTGGGTATACAGCCCAAATAGCGGCACTTGAATCCATGGGGTAATCTTTTAGTATTTGAACTAGGGTGCCTTCTTTTAATGCGTTGTGGGCGCACCAAATAGACGAAATAGTAATACCTGCATCATTAATACACGCATCCCTTATCGATTCTCCATTATCAATACGAATACTGCCTTTTACCTTAACTTTTTCAATGCCATTTGGCGTTTTAAAGCTCCAGTAGTCAATCCCAATTAATTTAATGCAATTATGGTTGAGAAGATCCTGTGGTGTTTTTGGCTCTCCGTGTTCTGCTATGTAGCCTGGTGAGGCGCATATAATTCTATGGTCGCGGGCTAACTTTCTGGCTACGAGGGTGGAATCGTTAAGCTCGGCATTTCTGATAGCGATATCAAAACCACCTTCTACCATGTCTACAATACTATCACTTTGTCTTAAATCCACTTTAAGCTCAGGGTGCTGATCAATAAAAGCTTTAAGTGCGGGCACTATATGCATACGACCAAATGAGGAAGGGGCTGCAACACGAATCGTGCCTTGGGGGGTAAAAGAGCCTGCGCCTACAGCTGCTTTTGCACTATTTATAGCATTTAATATTTCTTCAGCGTGAGGTAAAAACTCTCGGCCTTCTTCAGTTAAAGATACTCGCCTTGTTGTACGGTGGATTAGTTTTACACCAAGCGATTCCTCAAGCTTAATAATATGCATGCTAGCTACTGGTGGCGAAAGACCGAGTTCCGCGCCTGCTGAACTAATATTGTGTGTAGAGGCAACACGAACGAATAACTTGAGGTGTTCATTGTTCATTATTAAAGCCTATTATTAATAAAAATTTAATACTGATTATTCATTTGAGTGTATTATCATATGTAGGGGTTGTAAATGTGCTGTATGTATAAACTAAATAAGGGGGTTACCATGAACGCCAACAGCATGGCGAAATACTAGCTAAGCTTGCAATAATAATTGATAAAAGGCACTTGGTGCCTGTTTTAGACAATATTGAAGTTAACCTTGAGGATGCAGGTAAAGCGCATAATTGCCTTGCTAGTGGTGAAGGTATGGGGAAAGTGGTTATTTCACTAAAAATTACCGTGTCGGCTTAAGCCGAGTACTTATTAAATGTGCTCGGCTTTTTTATTATTAATCGGCAAAACCACTCTATAAAGATTTACGGTTGAATAGTCGTAAATTCAATTGAAATCTATTTGTTTTGACAAAAATAATGTAGTTAAGTCTGTTATTTTTATCAGGGCTTCTTTATCTGCGTGGGTCCATGATATTTTCGATCCAATACTTTCACAGCAAATCACGCCTAGTGCTTTATTATCTTTAAAATAAATGTAGTCAAGTAGTGAGTAAATATCGTGTGGCTCAAAATAGCTTTTGGTAAAGCCTTTTGTAACTTCGTGATTTCTTGCATCGGGGGCATCAAGTATTTGGTGGCTTAGTATGTAGTTAAAGTAATCAGGGTAGTCTTTTGCTGTTAATACTGAGTCAAGAATGACTTCATCGTTCTCATCAAGGCACATTAAGCAATTTATCTCAGAGTATTCTTCATTAAACAACCATAGGCTGACTCTGTTGGCCGCAGGTATTAATTTTTTTAGTTCACTACATGTTTGTTTAAGTTTGTGTTCTCTTTTAATGCTCGGATCACTAATTTTTATTGCTAAGTCTTTTAGGTTTTCATTATTTGGGTTGTAAACATTAAGCAAGCTGTTCAAGCTATCTTTATTAAATGGCTTAGTTAAATAACCGTCCATGCCAATATTTAGGTAATGCTCAATATCTTGTTTCATTGTGTTGGCAGTCATGGCAATAATAGGTATTGATTTGCCTTTGCTCTGTGCTCTTATGACCTTAGTTGCTTCAACCCCATCCATTACTGGCATCTGAATATCCATAAAAATCAAATCTACATGATTGGCATTAAAGTACTCAACACACTCTTTACCGTTTTCACTAAAAACTACTTTTGCATTGTGCGCTTTTAACATTTTACTGACGACGATTTGATTTATTTTATTATCTTCTGCCACTAAAATAGTACAGCCTTGTAAATTAGTTACTTCTTTGTTTTTCTTTAGCAAACTATCTAAAATCGATGCTTCAAAGCTTTGCTGATAAATAAATGTAGAGCCTTCATTTTCTTGGCTGGTAAAACTGATTTTCCCACCCATTAAATGACTTAGTTTATTACAAATGGAAAGACCTAACCCTGTACCACCAAATTTACGAGAGGTAGATGAGTCAGCTTGATGAAATTCTTTAAATAAGTTTGCTTGTGCTGCTTTGTTTATTCCTATACCAGTGTCTATAACTTTAAATACTATGTTCTGTGTATTTAAAGAATGACCTTTTAGGTTAACAATTAAATCAACGTGCCCCGCTTGAGTAAATTTAATTGCATTTGAGCATAGGTTATTTAATATTTGCGATATTCTAAGAGGGTCACCTTTTAATGTTTCAGCCACTTTTTTATCTATTGATACATTAAACTCTATACCTTTATCAGAGGCTTGTTTTTTTAGTGGCTCAATTACACCATAGACAACGTCTTTAAGGTTGAAGTCGATATGTTCAATATCTAATTTTCCGGCTTCTATTTTTGAAAAGTCTAAAATGTCATTCACTATATTGGATAAAATATTGGCTGAGTTTAGAATACTTTTTAGCGCAATATCTTTTTCACTATTACTGCTATCAGATAAGCCAAATTCGGCCAAGTTTAAGATACCGTGAAGTGGTGTTCTTAGCTCATGCGACATATTAGCTAAAAATTTACCTTTTAAATTATTGGATGTATCTGCTTCAGCTTTTAGTTTTTCAAGCTCTTGAATATGAGTTTTTTGCTGTTCTAATGCTTTACTTAGTTCTCTGTTTTTTAGCCTTAACTCTAATTGGGCTATTACCTCTTTACTTAAAATAGTTAACGCACTAATTTGTTTTTTAGTTAATTTTTTAGGTTTATCACTAATTACACATAAAGTACCAATTGTACTGCCTTGCGGTGTGATAAGGGGGGCACCTGCATAAAAGCGAATGTTTGGATCGTTTGTTACTAAAGGGTTGTCGTGAAAGCGCTCATCAAGTAAAGCATTTTGTATTTCAAATACTTGGTCTTGCAAAATAGCATGGGAACAAAACGCAATATCACGCTCTGTTTCACTGGCATCAATACCGTACTTTGATTTAAACCACTGTCTTTGAGGATCGACAAGGCTTATAAGTGATATTGGTGTATCACATATATCTGAAGCTAGCTGAGTTAAATCATCAAATACTTTTTCTGCATCGGTATCTAATATTTCATACTCATATAAGGCTTTTAATCGAGATTGTTCATCCGCTGGAATTGGCGCTTTTTGCATAGTAATACCTAATGTTTATATAGCGTTACTATAGAAGTAAAGTGAACTGAATGACAACTTTTAGCTACAAGTTACAATAAAGAAACAAATATTTGTTAGCTTTATTGTAGGCAGCCTGCCATTTACAAAAAGTTATTGATTTACATTAAGCTCAATAAAATAAGTTGAAAGGTTAATTAATCAGTTAAAAATTTAACGGCCTTTTACTAGTGACAAGAACGTTAAGCACTGTACCTTTGAAATTAAACCAACCAAGCATTCATATATTTTTTTTATTTTAATAGGTTTTAAATATTATTAGGTGCTTTACTTAGTTTTTGCAGCTTTAGTGAAAGCACTTTATTGAGTAGCTTAAGCCGGTAAACCTACTTTAAATTTTCAATTAGCTTTAGCTTACTTTTAAAATTTAACTTTACATGAATGTAGCGAGCTAGTGTGGCAATTAGTACCAAAGTGCCAATACCTACTTGTGTGAGCCATATTGTTGTGTAGTTGTACATTAAAATGCTCACGGCCGCAGTGATGCAAAGTGCTGCCCACAAAATGGAACAGCCTATAAGGTTTAAGCGCCAATAGTTTATTTGATTAATGAGCTGCTGCTTTTTAAAAAGTAGTAAACCATTAACATCTAGGGTGTGTGTTTTTATTAGCTTTTTGCGCAGAATAAATACCCATACTGAAAACCCAATTGGTAACGGAGTTAAAATTGCATACAACACCTGCTCTGGAGTATTCGTTGCTTCAAAAATTAATGCATAGATACAAAATAAGCTAACAAATGCGCCTGAAACTAAGTCGAACCATGCTTTAATTGCTTGTTTTTTTCTTGCTGATGTAATTTGGCTCAGTAGTTCGACAGTATCCAGTTTTGGCGTCGCATTTTTATAGTCTTTTTGCCATTGTTCTAATAGTGGATCCATAATTATTATTGCTCCATGAGCTTTTGAAGTTGCACACGTGCGCGGCTAGCGCGCTTGGCAACGTTCGCTTCGTTTAGACCTAACGTATGTGCTATTTCGGCTTGGTTAAAACCTTCTAATTGAAGAGAAATAACTTGCCTAAATTTTAATGGTAGCCGTCTCATCGCTGTCATTAAATCATACGTGTTATCGCTGTGTTGATGAGAATCAGTACTAACCAGGTCAAGTAAAGGGTCGCTTAAATTATGACGATCTTGGCGACGTGTTTCTTTTAAAACATGATCGACAGCACGGTTGTGTGCGACCCTAGCAATAAAGGTCTTCATACTTGAATCGCCTCTAAAGTTTTCTACTGCACGCCAAACAGCTAACGATATATCTTGCAGTAGGTCCTCTCTAAGTGCTTGGTCTGCTTCATGCGTTGCAGCAATACGCGCCATTAAAGGTGCGTATTGCAGTAGTATCTCATGAATATGATCCCTTTTTTCCACTAGGCTTCCTTGTTTTTGATGAATACACTTCTGTAAGCAATATAGCTTATACACGTGAGTATAGGACCCGTAATAATCGCACTTAATAAAAAAGTATAAGGAGCTAACAATAGACTTAAGAAGGAAATTAGCGCGATTAAACACATTGGTTTAAACGCATAGAAAAAAGCATTTAGGCTACTTTTTAATGCTTGCAGTACGCTTTTTTCACCAAGTAAAACACAATAGCTTGCAAAGCTGACTGGCAGTGTAACAGGAATAATCGAGGCAAAAATAATACCCAGTTGCCATTGGCTTACTTCTGTAGGCTGCGAAAATAAAAGTAAGCTTATGCCATCATTACCAAGTAAAAGCTTTGCTACCAATAGTTGAATAAAAAAAGCAGATGCTAAAATTGCTGAAAGCGGAATCATGCTTAGCCAGTTTTTAGCTTTAAAAATCGTCTTTAATGAAAATACTTTATGAGTGGCCAGATGGTGAATGACGATAATAGCGCTACTGCCTACAAAAGTGGCAGCCCACTTAGAGGCTAACATCCCATATGGGGCGGGTAGTATTTGAAAAATCCCTTCAATAATTAAAGGAAGCAGTAAAAATAAAAAAAGTTTTATAGGGGCACGTTTAAATAGTGAAAAACCGTCTTTAACCCATTGGTTGGCTTCACTAGCGGGTAAAGTATGTAGTGGGGTTACTGTTAATGTATTCATAATTACTCTCCTTTTGATTGTTATGTTATTAGTCGATAACAATGAGAATAACCTGACATTTTATTTTTAATTAAAGTAAAAAATTAAAACACAAAAATAGATTTATAATTAGATTAGCTTACACCACATGCAGGATATAAATTAAGCACTTCGGTAACTACTTGACCAAATAGAGCTTGTTCTTGCTTTGACAAATTAATAGTTGGGTCAAATTTCATGGTGTCGGCGGACCGTGAAGTAATTATTTCTGAAAAAGTCATTGCTGTTAATACATTGCCTGCATAAGAGGCATGGTTGCCATCAGCCATATGTAGTTTTGCATTTGGCATTAACACTAAAAGCCTGTTCTAAACAAGGCCAATGGCAGCCACGCAGCTAGGTTGTTTAGCGCTTATTGATAAGTGTAAGTCGTATACACGTTGGCCTTCTTCAGTGTTGCCTTTTTGTGGGTGTTCTGGGAATAAAATAGGTGTAATGTTTTGTGTCTTGGCTGATGAAATTAAATACTCAGCGGCATCAGTAGGGTACGTTGTTAAACCAGACTGAGAGTATTTTTGGCCTTGAAAAATAGCATGGCTTAGGTTGCTGTTTTTAAGCTTGTCTACATTTGCCCTCATTCTCACAATATTATCTAAAAAAGGTCCCGATACGGTGGTTGTATGAACTGACTTATCTGGGTATTGGTTTTCGATTATATGCTCAATGATCCGCCCTAACTGACTGCTGTGACTATTGCCATAAATAATAATGTTGTAATTATCTTCGATATTGTTTTGTGTAATTGGAGTCGGACTTTCACTTGTATTTGATTGCGGAACTTTTGTATTACTGCTGCCTGAACCGCAGGCTGATAAAAAGATTAAAGAAAAAAGCCAAAATTGTTTAGGATATTTAAAATTCAGCATGCCAATTTGTATCAATAATGAAAACTGCTTACTGATACTAGTAGGTCGATTCATATGCCGCAAGTTCTTGCACGGCTCAAATATCTTAGTGATATTTTGTTTTATGATTTTAAAAAAAAGCCCAGCAAAAATGCTGGGCTAAGGTATTTACGTAATAAACGCATTATTGCGTTAATTCACCAGTAGATGACTCGATGTGTGCTCTTACAAACCACTGAAACTGCTCAAGGTCAGCAAGTTGGCTTACTAACATATCTTCAGATACTGGATCTAAATCTGATATCGTTTCGATGGCTTTACGGTGATCGGCATTAATGCCGTTGTACACTTTATCTAACGCGCCTAAATGCTCGGTAACAAGTCCTTTACCTAATGAATATTCGTTCCATGTACGGCGGTCAACAATTGACTTAGGTGTCCCTACTGGTATGCCGCCTAAAGTGGCAATACGCTCGGCTATTGTATCTGTCATTTCGCGCACAGCTTCAACCTGAGGGTCTAGCATTTCATGCACACCTATAAAATTAGGACCAACAACATTCCAATGAATATGTTTTAGTGTTAATTGAAGATCTATAAGTGCAACCATGCGGTTATCTAAGGCTGCGATAGTTTTTTCAGCTGATTCATTACTCATACCTGGTGCAGTAAATTTAGCTTGCTTATTTGTATTGCTCATAACTTCTCCTACTTAACTATTTAATATTTTCACGTAGTCCTTTACGTAATAAATACGTGATAATTATATAAAGCAATCAATATGCCGGAAGTTAAACTAAATAAAGTTGTTTTAAATCAGGTGTTTGTGTTTTTATGTTTGTTTTGTTTTTTATTAATATGAGGTGGTTATGAAAAGTCTGCATCTTTTTGTAAAATTTGCAGACCAACAAGGTTTGTTGAAACCAAACTAAAATATTTTTAACGGGTGTATTTATGTGCCTTTAATAATTCAAGCGGTATTACTTCAAGCGATTTTTTATTTGTGGCCTCCAGTATTACTGGCGGCGCAACGTTTGCTTGTTGCGCATGAAGCCATCTTATTGCGCATAAACACCATTTGTCGCCCGCTTTTAAGCCTTTAAAATCGTAAAGTGGATTGGGCGTTATTAGATCATTACCTTGTGACTTCGAAAACTGTAAAAATTCTTCGGTCATAATTGCACACACACTATGATTACCGCGATCAGAGTCTGGTACATAGCAAAAACCCTCGCGAGTGTACCCGCCATTCCCACAGCATAACTGCAACCGGGTATCCAGAACGTTAAATTGATTTGCCATTAGGTACCTTAAGTCATTATGTTTAATAAAGTAAAAATTACTTTATCAGGCGCTAAAAAGTATAGCTACTAAAGTGAGGATGTTTGATTATAACTTTTTAAAAAATCGGGACATTTTAATGCAGAGAGTAGGGGAAAGTATTATTTGTGCCACAAACTAGATTTGCTAGGTTGTGACACAAGTTAAAATTTGTTAACTATTCGTATTTTCTGGCTTTTTTAGTTTTGATTACTGCAATGTATGCGTGCCAGCTTGCATAGCTAAGTAGTGGCATAATTACAATAAACCCAACAGCCCCTGTTACAAAACCAAGCGCAACCATTAGGAAAATGCATATTGACCAAACAACCATTGGCGCAAAATTATTTTTAACAGCGTTAATAGATGAGACGATAGCTGTCATTATGTCTACACGTCTTTCCATCATAATTTGTGGTGTAAATGCAGACACTGAAAAAACAGACACAAGTAAAACCCCACCTGCAATTGTCCCTAGCGTTAAAAATGCTGACAGTTCTTCAAATGTTGGGTTAGCGTAGTTAGGGTATAAAGCATGAACAAGGGCGGCAATGCGCATCCACGCAATCATTATAACAAGTAATAATATTGCAAATCCCCACTCTCCAACTGGGTTTCTAAACATTGACTTTAGCGAATGCCTAAAAGTGGGTTTGTGGCCTTTTTCTAGCTCCCATGCTACGTCGTATAGGCCGGCTGCGAAAGCGGGTCCAATTAAAACAAACGCAACAGTGGCGGGTAAAATTACAAATACGCTTTGTGCAAAAAATGCAGAGTAGATAATAGCTGCAGGAATAATACTAAACACTAGGCCATAAATTACAGTAAGTAATGGGGCTCGGGTCATATCTTTAAACGCAAGTGCTAACCAGTGAAAAGCAGCGAACATATCTACTTTATTACACTCTATACAGCGAGCAAATTCGGTATTTTTTTCAATTGTTTTTGTTGTAGGCATAAGTGGAGCTCCTCTATAAAGCCTCTATTAAGGTTTAGGTCATAAACGCTTTATTTACAAATATTAAACATGCATACGGAGCAAAAATTAAAATTGTTCACTAAATAAACGTTTTATGTTTTTAGAAGGGGGTATTACAAAAGGAAATCTTATAAGAGGGTTGCTGAAATCAATATTAATAAAGTACTACTTAACCTGTAGGCAGGTTAAGTAGTTAAATAATGCTCAGCCTAAGCTGATTGCTAGGTATTGTATCTCATCACCATTTATTTGTGGCAAAAAGTAAATATCGTTGTATTTAAAATATTGCTGAGAGTTTATGGTAACTGGCTCAGCTGACGATGGTAGTTCATCGTAAACTTGCCCTAAGCTATAGTCGAAGACGTTGCCAATTTTAATAGCTTTGTTGCGCTGAATTATTGGCGCATCTACCACTTTATAGCCGCCGTTATCGGCAATGTAGTATACGTTCTGATAAGCATAATATGTGGTGTTGCGATGTTTCATACGCGAATAATGTCTTGGAAGTTTTTTAATTCGCAGTCCGCGAGGTGGCATCACAGCGTGATAGCCTTTTTTAGCTTTTCGGTAGTAAATGCCGTCGTTAAAGCTAAATGAAATTCCATTAAACCAAATAGAGGTACTTTTTCTTGGCAAGTGCCTTATGTATCTATTTTCTTTGTAATAACGCGGCTTATACCTATTAGTTAGGTAGTTATATTTATGATTGTCGAAACGTAGTTGTTTACGCTTTTCTTGCTGCTTTTTTTGCTTGTTTTTTTCTTTTTTACGGTCTTGGCGCTTTTCTTTTTTTTGCTCTATACGTAGTTTTTTTTCATGGCGACGTTCATCGCGCTTATACTCAATGCGTTTAGGGTTTTCGTGCTTATAATTTTTATGAACTTCTCGCTCGTTGGGCGCTGCAATTGCGGTGCTCGAAAGCGCGCTAATGGCAATTATACCCGATAGTAAAAATGTAAGTTTCATAGTGTGCCTCGTTTATGTTGTTACATAACTAGGCTTAATATTAACCTCTGAAACTGAACATTAACTGACCTATTTAATGTTTGGACGTTCCTTTACATTGCTTTACGTAAGCTAAACAGTTTCTTACTTTTTATTACAGTTTTAAACAGGGCGCTTTAAACAATCATCTACATGTGGTGAAAGAAGAGTGCAGGTTAAAATTAAAGACTAATTTTAAGACAAGCTATTAAAATTTAAATCATTTTAATAGCTTGTTCATTAGTGCTTAGCTGGGGTTAACAAATCTCATCGAGTAAATGCATCACGCGTTCGCTGGCTGCTTCCATTTTATGAATATGCTTAATTGCAGATTCTTTATCGCCATTTTGAATTGAGTGCAGAGCCGCAACACCATTTTTATGCACTTCACTATGCGGGTTTTCTAATTGTTTAAATGCATTGGTGTGTTTAAATTCAGCAGACTGCTCTGAACTATACCACTGGCCTAATCGGCACATTGTATGGTCGCTAAAGTCATTAATTGACTTGTTGCTTTGGCCATTTGCTACTGCGTAAATGTCACCTTTCCATACAACATGATCTAGTTTAACGGTTTGAATAAACGACAACGTAGCAGCCTGAGAAATCGTATTTTTCATGTTGTTACAAAAATTGATAATTGAAGTGTAATCGGTATTCAGCGCGTCAAAATTATCACTTAGGTGCGAACTATTCTCTTTAATACCTTCTACTGATACCACTGTTTCATCTGTTTTGTTAATAATTTCTTTTACTAGGTCGGCCACTTCTTGCGCCGATTTATTTGTATTTGTGGCCAATACTCTTACTTCGTCTGCTACAACGCTGAAGCCTCGGCCAGCTTCACCTGCTCGTGCTGCTTCAATAGCAGCATTTAGTGCTAGTAAATTGGTTTGATCAGATATTTTACTAATGGTTGAAACAAACGTACTAATAGTGCCTGCCATACTGGCTAGGCCTGAAATGTTTTCAGTCATACTTCCCATTTTACTGGTCATTAAATCCATTTCTTTGACAATATGATTTAGCGAGCTATTTGATTTTTCGAGCAGGGTGTTTATTTTATCGCTTACTTTGTTTTCTTCATCAATTTTAGAGTAAGAGCCCAATACGGTTTGTCTTATATCTTCAATTTGAGCAACACCATTTATCGAGCTGGAAAGTAATGAGTGAGTGAAACTATGATCTTCATTACTATTAGGATTGTTAAGCTCTTCAATAAGTGATGTATTTTCACTTATTAACGATGTATTTTTATTACGTAAACTCTCAATTTCTTTTTTTAGTTGGTCATTTTCGTTTTTCAATATTGAGTAGGTTGAACTTAAAACAAACATATTTAGACCTTGATTTTTAAATATTAATTTACATTTGGTTATCATTATAGAGGTAAAATTTTATTGAGCCTATATTTAAAATCACTGTTTGTTATTAAAAAGTGACTAAGCGATTACCTACATTCTCTTATTTGTTTCAGTTAACTCCTTTTTAACTCTCTATATACCCATGTCCTAATAAACAAAGCCACTTTTTATTAATTATAAAGTGGCTTTGTTTGGTTGGACTAACGCATAGTAAGTTGTTGGTTTATTTCTTCAAAAATACTCGCGTCGTCTATGGTTGAAGGGATTTGCAGTTCGTCGCCATCAATAAGTTGACGTAAATTCTTACGTAGTATTTTGCCGGAACGAGTTTTAGGTAAGCGCTCTACGCTAACTATATTTTTTAAACATGCTATGGCGCCGATTTGATTGCGCACTGAGGCAACAAGTGCTTTTTCGACTTCTTCGCTTGACCCTGTAAAGTCATTTTTAAGGACAATCATACCCATTGGGAGCTGGCCTTTTAGTGGGTCGTTAACACCAAATACAGCGCATTCGGCAACCGCTGGATGAGCCGCTACAATTTCTTCCATTTCGCCGGTAGAAAGTCTGTGGCCTGCAACATTTATAACATCATCAGTACGGCCCATTATGAATAAGTAGCCGTCTTCATCTATATAACCGCCATCGCCAGAGAGGTAGTAGCCCTCGTATTCACTTAAATAACTGGCTTTAAATCGGGCTGTGTCTTGCCAAATAGAGGGTAAGCATCCGGGTGGTAAAGGTAGTTTTATAACTACGGCCCCTTGTTCGTTAGCTGCGCATTCATTACCGTCCATGTCGAGTATACGAACATCAAATCCCGGTGTAGGTACGGTTGAACTGCCAGGTTTGGTTGTTAATGTTTCTATTCCTACTGGATTACACGCAATGGCCCAGCCTGTTTCGGTTTGCCACCAATGATCGAGTACCGGAAGTTGAGTTTTCTCTTTTAGCCAATTGTATGTGGGCGGATCGAGGCGTTCGCCTGCTAAAAATAATCGTTTTAAACTAGAGGTATTATATTTTTTAAAGCCTTCAGCATTAGGATCTTCTTTTTTGATTGCTCTAAATGCTGTGGGGGCACTAAATAAGGCGCTTACTTTATATTCTTCCACTACTCGCCAAAAAGCAGTAGCGTCGGGAGTGCGCACAGGTTTGCCCTCATATAATACGGTTGCACATCGGTACATTAATGGTGCATACACAATATAAGAGTGCCCAACTACCCAGCCAATATCTGAGGCGGCCCAAAATACCTCGCCCGGTTCCATACCGTAAACCGTTTTCATACTGTAGTTCATCGCTACGGCGTGTCCGCCATTTTCACGTACAACCCCCTTTGGGGTGCCTGTTGTACCTGAAGTATATAAAATATAAAGTGGATCGTTGCCATTTAAAGGTGTTGGATCTGCCGCCTGTGCGCTTTGCATTGCGTGTGTCCAATCTATATCGCGTTTGTTGACCATATTGGCAGTAACTTGGTCGCGCTGATAAATAATACAGTGATCTATTTTATGTTTTGCAAGCTCTATGGCGTCATCAATAAGTGGCTTGTATTCAATGATGCTATCGACCTCTACACCGCAAGAAGCGCTAAGTATCAGTTTAGGTTTTGCATCGTCTATACGCACAGCTAGTTCATGCGCTGCAAACCCACCAAATACTACGGAGTGTATAGCGCCTAAGCGAGCACAAGCTAACATACCAATAACAGCTTGTGGGATCATGGGCATGTAAATCACTACACGATCGCCTTTTTGTACACCAAGTGCTTTTATTACGCCTGCAAATTTAGCGACTTCTTGTTGTAGTTGAGTGTAAGTATAAGTTTGCTTTGTATTGGTAACAGGCGAGTCGTAAATCAGCGCAGTTTGGTCACCAAAGCCTGCAATTACGTGTTGGTCGAGCGCTAGAAAGCTGGTATTTAACTGTCCATCACTAAACCAATGATAAAGGCCGTCTTTATCCTGCGTATATGCTTGGTTTGGTGTTTTGTACCAGGGAATGTTTTTACTTTGTTCTAGCCAAAACTGGGCTGGGTTTTGTTTAAAGCTCGTGTATTGCTGTTTATACAGGCCTGACATAATAGGCTCCTAAAACTAAATATGTATGAGAGACCTTACAAAAGGTAGGCTTTTTTATGTGCATAGGCTATTCGACCTTGGTCGGCTAAAAGTTAATCACATGGTTAATATGCAGCAGCAGTGAGTTTGACAAATTTAGGCGTGAGGCTCAGCATTGCCTTATATTTGTAAAGGGTTAATTGTATGAGTAACGAAGTTAGAGTCGGTGTAGCCGTTATTATTATGCGCCAAAACACTATTTTATTAGGTGAGCGAATTGGTGCGCATGGTGCAAATACATGGGCAACGCCGGGTGGACATTTAGAATTTGGCGAAAGCGTTGAGCAGTGTGCAATACGCGAGGTATTTGAGGAAACAGGGCTAAGCGTTAGTAAAATAACTAAGCTAGATTTTACTAACGATATTTTCAGTGCTGAAAACAAACACTACATTACTTTGTACGTAAAAGCTGATTACGAAGGCGGTGAGCCTGTGCTAAACGAGCCGAATAAATGTATACAGTGGCGCTGGTGCGATATTAATAATTTACCATCACCACTGTTTACATCACTTAAAAACTACTTAACTACAGCAACGCTTATGGTTTAGTTGATGGGCTTAATACTAATTTTTTAAAGCTCACTTGTGCGTAATCACCATTTTGCTTGTCGAGCGCCCATTCGCCTGTGCCTAAACAGCCAGGGTACCAAATACCTTTAGATGATTTAGTGCTACATTGGTTATAAGCACCGGCTTTAAAATAGTGCCAATCGGCAGCATAACCATGTGGATGATCTTTGTCGTCCACCTTGCCGTAGGCATCTTCATTGTTTCCCAAATTAATTGAGTAGTTAACATCCTTTTTGCCTTTTGCGCTAAAGGTAAGGTGCATTACATTACCATGTACGTTTACGGTATAGCTAAAGTCTTCACCAAGCGCTATACCTTCAACACCCGGATCATTAGGGTTTTCCCACGTGTTTCCCCATACTGGGTATGTAATATCAGTTCGGTTAGGATCTGTTTTTGGTAAGTTACGTTCGTAGTTCCAAAAAACGGAGCCTGTTTTATGACCGGGCCATTTTTTATAGTAAATTTTTAGCGGTTCGTTGCCCCAACCATAACCCAGTTTTGTATCTATTAATGCTTGGTCTTTACCTGCATGAATTTGTCCTACCACCACAGAATAAGCTGCTTTTTTACTTGAGTCTGTTGCGCGCAATGCGACATGATCAACCCTCAACGTGGCTTCCATTTTTCCACCTACAGAGCCAAAACGCTCTGAGAGTGGGTGAACAGCTAATGCAAAATTATTTTTTGAACTTTTTGTTTTTATTTTTGTGTTAGTACCGCGGATCATTTGCCTTAATTCACTGCGGGTGTTGGTAGAGTTAGCGCTGGTTAATGCTTTATTTGGCGAGGTGAATACCATGTAACCTTGATCGTCAAGATAGAAAAAATCAGGGTGCGCGTAAGTCTGAATTTCTTCAACATCAATTGTGTCTATTTTACCGTCGTTGTTTAAATCAACAGGTACGTTTATTTTCCATTGTGATAAATCAAACTTTGATGCAGGAACAGGTGTATTGCTATTAATAGGTGTGCTTGTATTTGCGCAGCCCATAAATAGCAACGGAGTAACAGCAGCCAGTGCTATGAGTTTAAAAGTAGATGTTAGATTTTTCATTGTTGTCTCTGTGTGATGATGTTAATGAAGGACAATATCGACCTTGATTACGCTAATCTAACATACCAATTTAAAATATCAACATTACCAATTGCTGTGATTTTTATTTTTTACCTTTCACATTTGGTTATACCAATGTGTTTTTTGAGCTTTTTTTTAATGTATTTACGTTGTGCCTTTTTAATATGCTTTGTGAGCCATTTTGTCATTTTTGGCATGAGTTCTGGTGCAAAATTATGGCCCATACCAGGCACTATTTTTAGTTTTGCTTTTTTTATTAGCATGGCCGTTTTTTTACCTTCATCCACGCGAATGACTACATCATGACTACCATGAATGACCAATGTAGGCGTTTTAATTTTTCGAATTAAATGTTGCCTATCTTTACTGGCAGCCATTGCAATGAGCTGGCGTTTGTAGCCATTAGGGTTGTGTGAACGCTCAACTATTTGTGTTGCATGAAGCCGAAGGGCGGCTTCTGTTTGAGGGTAAGCGGGGCTGCCAATTAGTTGGTTTAGTTTAATGTTGTAATTAATTGCTTCATCCCGGCTTGGTGTTTTTGGTTTTAATTTGGCAAGCTTAATAAATACGCCAATGCTTTTAGCGCTCAGTCTTGGCAGGCTAGAGCTTGACATAATAGCGGTTAAACTCAGTACCTTTTTTTTATGTTGCGCTGCGATTAGCTGGGCAATCATTCCACCCATAGATGCACCAACAAAGTGGGCTTTTTTAATTTTAAGAGCGCTCATAAGCGCCAATACATCGTTTGCCATATCATCGAGCAAATAGGGAGTTCGGCTTTGTATGGGAAGGCGCCTACTCAGCCAAGATTTCACTAAACTAGGAGAGGGGTAATGATCCAAATGAGTCGACAGTCCGCTATCACGGTTATCAAAACGGATAACTCTAAAGCCATTGTTAACCAAACCATAGTATAGTGAATCTGGCCATACGGTCATCTGAGCACCCAAACCCATTATTAGAATAACGGCAGGAGAGTGTTTATTGCCTTCGTCTTGATAGTGAAGCGTTATACCGTACGGTGTTTTAATTGTTCGCATAGCCAAGTTAGGTTATCAGCTTTACTAAAATTGTAGTGCGTATTTATTACAGTTTATTGGCAGTGGTAGGAAGCGGAAGTTTCCATTTATTTAAAATTGCTTCGTATTCACCGTTTTGCTTAATTATTACAAGTGCTTGCGATAAGGTGTTAGCTGTACTTTCTTCAAGCATTTTATTACTGGCAAAATAAAGCGTTGAAGGAAAGTCATCTAAGTGAATGCGCTTGGTGATAAGGTTTGGATCTAAGCCCGACATTTTTAACTCGTTTTCTAATGTGAGTGTATTCATTAAGGCAAAGTCGATACGTTTTTTGTAAAGCATTTGCCAAAGTTGCTGGTAGTAGCTCACCAATACTAAGTTTTTGTCTTCTTTAAAGCCCATTTGCTTTAAATATTTAGCACTTGAGTAACCACGAATAGTGCCTATTTTATAAAACTTAGTGTGGTTTAAGTGTGTGACCTCTGCTTTATTGCTTTTTAAGCTAACTACGTAGGCATCGGTAAAATAAACACTGCCTAGCCATTTAAAGTTATTTGTGCGCGTAGGGGTTTTTAATAAAGAAAGTAAAATAGTGTTTGGATTACTTTCAAGCTCGTGAAATGCGCGCGCCATGGGCATTATTTCAAATTTAGCGTTTAATGGTGTGATTTTTAAAACGGCTTTGGCTATATCAACAAGTGCGCCATCGGCTTGACCATTCTCGTTTTTAAAGTGATAAGGGTACAAATCTTCGGCAATAAAGTTTACTGTACTCATTGCATTTACCGCAGTACAAAACATAAATACAAAGGCGCTAATTACAACACGCAGGTACATAAAAAAGTCTTTTTTAGCCAACATTGGTTGAGTTTAAATAATATTGCCTGAAATATAAACTTAAATGTTTAATAAAAGTAAATCAAAGTAAAATTACCCCTTCTTCGTTTTAAAGTATTCTAGTGGGCTGCACGAATACCAGCGTTTAAAAGCACGATTAAAAGAGCTTTGATCTTTAAATCCGAGCAGCAATGCTAGCTGTGCTAAATTAGGTTTATTAGGCAGTTCGTTAATACGTCGCTTTCGCTCGTTTTCAAGCATGAGGGCAAACGTTGTACCGTGCAATTTTAAGTGCCGTTGCAAGGTGCGAGGTGTCATACTTAGGGCATTTGCAGTGCGTATTAACGTACAGTTTTGTAAATCGAGCTTTGCCATTAAAATTTGGCTGACATTTTCAGTTATATTTTGCTGGTTAGTAAAAAGGCTTAATTGATGATCAGATACTTGCTTAAGTGCTAAATGTATAGCAGCGTTATCAGTTTTAAAGTTAAGGCTTAAATAGCTGCTCGGAAAACAAATTTCGTTGTGTTTTGCATTAGTTAAAATTGGGCAATTAAACCATGTTGCTAGCGTATTTATTTGCGCTTGAGTAAAGTGGTGTTGAAAGCTAACTTGTGTCGGTGATAATTCGTTATTGAGTAATTGGCGTACAACACTCACCCAAGCTGTCATATTTCTTAATACTACTTGTTCATTACATTGAGCATGAGGAAACCAGCGGATAGTTGCCTGGCTTTTTTGTTGCTCAAATTGTGCTTGACCTATATTGGCCACCAAGCAGTCGTAATTTAAAAGCGCTTGTATAGCGTTGCTTAATCCGTTGCTTGACTCGACTAAATATCCCAAAACGCCATAGTCAGCCGTACGAATATGCTGACCTAGTCTAAAGCCAAATAAAGGATCTTTAAGTGTATTTTGAGCATAATTAAGCAATGCGTTATAGCTTTTTAGGCTTATGCGTGGTGATAGTTGTTGTTTTGTGCGATTACTAAATTCAGTAAAATTAATTGCCTTTAGAGCATCTTCATTATTTAAACCTTGGCTTTGTAGATAATCAAGAATACTAGAAAAGTAATGATCGGCAATGGTTTGCATTTGTCGCCTAAAGCTAAAAAATGATCGCGTATGAGCAAGTTTGCCACGTTAAATTTTATTATGCTAGAGGCCTTATTTTAAGTATTGGTCACTTATGGTTTCTATAAATTTAAAATGTACTTTATTTGCTCCGCCTGAGAAGGTGGCGGCTGTATTGCTGGAACATGCCTATCTAGGGCGTTTTTTTAATGCTCAATTTTCACAATTAAAACCCCACAATAAAGGTGAAATGAAAGGTGGGGCAGGTGCCATAAGGCAAGTTAAAACGCCGCTTGTTGCTTTTAATGAACAAATTATACATGCCAGCAGTAATCATATTTGCTATCGCATAATGGGTGATAAGCCGGTGGAGAATCATCAAGGAGACATATATTTAACTCCCATTGAGTATGAAGGTAATACAGCTACAGCGCTTAGGTATTGTATCGCCTTTAGGCCACCATGGTGGATGCCGGATAGCTTAATAAAGTTACTTGTTAAACATGATATATCGCAAGCACTTAAAAAATTACAGCATTATTTTAAGAGGGCACAACATGACCATTGAAGTAATTTTACTTGCACTTAGTCCCATTTTTTTAGTATTTGTTAGTGTTGAATTTATTAAATACAGGCGTTTTTACGATATAAAAGATAGCATGGCGAATACGGCCTTGGCGTTATTGCACCAAGGTGCTGATGCGGTTTCTTTAATATTACTGATGCCATTATTTAATTGGTTATATGAATACCGCGTGTTCGATATAGAGCTCTCGGTATTTACCGTTTTGTTTGCCTTTATATTTCAAGACTTTTTGTATTATTGGTTTCATAGGGCGTCGCATAATATTCATTGGTTATGGGCTGCACATGTTGTGCATCATAGCTCTACAAAAATGAATTTTACAACGGCATTTAGGCAAAGCTTAATGTATCCCTTAGCAGGTATGTGGGTATTTTGGTTACCCATGATTTTAATCGGCTTTGATCCTATAACGGTACTTACTGTTGTTGCGTTAAACTTGGCATATCAGTTTTTTGTGCATACACAAATAGTTAAAAAACTTGGGTGGTTTGAAAGTGTATTCAATACGCCGTCGCATCATCGTGTCCATCACGCTATAAACCGAGAATACTTGGACAAAAATTTTGCAGGCGTACTTATAATCTGGGATAAGTTGTTTGGTACATATGTTGAAGAAGACTCTAATAAGCCATGTAAGTATGGCATTGTGGGGCAATTAAATAGCAATAATCCAGTCACTATTACATTTCATCAATGGTGGCACTTAATTAAACAAACTTATAAAGCAAAGGGGTTTAGAGCCAAGCTGAGTATTTTATTTGGCTACCCAACTAGTTCTCAGAAAAACAATGATAATGACGTGAGTTATAAAAGTTAAGAGTGGTTATCCACTCTTAACTTTGTTGTCTAAGGAAAGAAACTATTGTGCGGTAGTAATGACTGTATCAATCAAGTGAACCACGCCATTGCTAGTGTATATGTCGGTCGTTGTTACGTTACTACCAGCAACTTGCAATGAAGTTGCGGGTAAGCTTACCTGCCACCAAACATTGCGTACACCTTGACCGTTTTCATCGCCAGGAGCAGTATCGCCTGAGTAGGTGTATAACGGACGACCTAGGTATGCAACCTGCATAGTGCTATCTGCACGAGCAATAAGTGATAAACCCGGTATGTTTTCAATAGAATCCGCTGTGCCCAGCACTGGTGGCCACGTTGTTGCGCATGTATCTTCACATACGCTCATTGACTCGCCTAAGTCATTGTCAAAAACGTAGACCGTTTTACCTGCATTACTATCAGCCATGCCAGTAACTAAACGCGCATTGTCTGTATCGTATGCAACACTGTCTGTTTCAGTGTTTGTGGTGTTAGTAAAGTCTACAATGTTTACACTTATCATGTTTTCAGCAAGCGTAGTGACCATTTTACCATTAGCTGCAAATGCATCCGTACTGCCTACTTGAGCACCTAGAACGTGCTGCGTTAATACGCCGGTTAATGCATCTTTATCAGCGAGTAGCGCGTTTAAGGTATCCGTTGGGATTTTACTAAATGCAGCGTTTGTTGGAGCAAATACGGTGAACGATTTAGTCGTATCATTAAACGTATCAACTAAGTCAGCAGCTTGTAAGGCTGTCACTAATGTTGAAAGTGCGTCTGTTTCTGTTGCAACAGTAGCAATTGTTTTGGTAGGTGTGCCTACTTCGGCTGGTGGCATAATGACCTTATTGAGTACATGAATTACACCATTATCGGCTGTTACATTTGCCGCAGTGACCGCAGAGTCGTTAATAAACAGTGCGCTGTCTACATATGATAGGGCGGCCATATCGCCATTTGCCATTTCTACTTTATTATTTTCGCTATTTGCAATAGTGACTGCTGCGTCAGATAAAACGCTTGCATCAGCAACTACATGGTAAAGTAAAATATCGCGAAGTGTATCAGTGTCTGCAAGTAGTGCATCAATAGTGTCTTGCCCAAGCGCTGCAAAAGCGTCATCGGTAGGAGCAAATACTGTAAATGTATTGGTAGGATCAGCAACTAAAGTGTCTAACCCTGTAGCACCTAGTGCGGCAATCAGTGTTGTAAAGTTACCATTATCGCTGGCAACATCAGCAATTGTACCAAAGCTTTCAGGCAGTGTTACATCAGCCACAATAACTGAATCGATTACATGAATTACCCCATTAGTTGTAGCAATGTCTTTAACCACAATATTGGCACCACCAAACATTAACATGTCTGTTTCGGCATTAATTGTAATTGGAAGAGAGTTGCCTAGCAGCGTTTCTGCAGATTGACCATTTAATGACATAGCAGTTACCGAATCAACCGCGCCAGTCAGAACATGTTGCTTTAAAATGTCGCCAAGTACATCTGGGTTTGCTAAAAGCGTATTGATCATTTTGCTACCAACGGCTTCAAAGGCCGCGTCGGTGGGGGCAAAAACAGTGAACTGTGCTGATTCGTCGCTTAATGCTGCTGTTAAACCCGCAGCGTCTAATGCAGCAAGTAACGTGGTGAATCCACCCGCTTGTTGTGCTGTTTCGACGATATTGGTAGTTGGCGCTGCCTCAGCAGTGGCGATAGGCATAAGTACTGCATCAATTACATGAATGATGCCGTTGTCAGTTGCAATGTCAGTCATGGTTACTGTGCTTGTGTTTATTAACAAGCTCTCGCCATTTAACGATAAAGCGACTTTGCCGCCGTTTACAGTGTCAACCGTTGTACCAGCAAGACCAATTGCTGCTTCAGCGTTAACGCTACCTGAAACTACGTGATAAGTAAGTATTGAACTTAGTGTATCTGTATCGGCAAGCAGGGCGTTTATTGCGTCTTCGCCAAGTAGCGCAAAGGCATCATCGGTAGGAGCGAAAACAGTAAATTCTTGGCTAGTGTCGGCAAGAGTATCGTCTAAACCTGTTGCCTCTAATGCTGCAACTAAGGTGGTAAAGTTACCCGCGTCTCTTGCTACGTCAACAATGGTTGAAGATGATTCTGGTTCAACTTGTACAGGGGGGTTATCGTCATCATCGTTATTACACCCTTGTGCTAATAACAAGGGAAGTGTAATGAGGCATACCTTCAGTAATTTATTCATGACCTGATCCTTCTGTGTGAGGTGTAATTAACAATCTCGTAACGTTACGGGCGTTTTTTTACAATGGATCAGATTTATTTGAGTGTTTTATGAACGTTTATAGCTATGAAGTTTGTTAGGGATTAAACGATTTATCGCTTTTTACTACGTGGCGCCCCAAATAAAATAAATATATGACAAGCACATACAGATAAAAAAGCACTAATACCCAGTGCTCCACCATAATTATTAATTTTAGGAACTAAATACTCAAATAGGATCGCAAAAATCATTGCTGCACTGGTTATTGTATACACACCAAAACGCTTTGGTGCACTCATACCAATAAACGTACCACCAAAAAAAATGGCACTGTATAGATCGGGTTGTAAATTAAAACTATAAAAAATGCAGTAAGCAATTAGAGATAAACTCGAAGAGGCACTAATAGCGCTAAAAGGCTTATGTTTAGCAAGTAAAAATGTTAATAAAGCGCCGAAAAAAGCAATGGCAGGGTATTCTATTGTCATAAAAAAGAACCTTTAGCTAGAGCAAATACAGCAACGCTTACAAACGCAATACTTCCTAATTTTCCCCCAAAGCCGGGAAATAAATTTAAAGTAAGTACATACAAACATGCGCCTATAAGTGAAATAAACCCCAGTTCCCAGTAGCTGCTAATTAAACTCGACGAGCACATGCCTGCAAAACTCCCTGCATAGATAGCAGCGCTTGGGTGGTTTTTAAATAACTGAGAAAAAGGAATAAATGAGCCCGCAAGCCCTACTGAGGATGCAGCAATAACTGCAGGTATATTAAATACAGAGTGCAATACAAAGCACAGTAAGCAGCCAATAAAAAAAGCGATGAATTTTACGAAGAAGAATTTAAGCATAGGGCGCTTAGTTTAAAGTAACTCGGGAATGTTTAAAAGCAGTGCTTACTATTGCGAGTGAATAGTTAAAAAGATCAAGTAAAGCTACCAGAAGGTTTAAATATGCTCAAAAAAAGTGTTTTGTGTAATGTAAATTACAATTTATGTATAATATAGAAAACTTATTGAAGATTAAGAAATAACCAAAGATAATTTATGTCTAATTGTTTGCATTTGGCAATTCCGGCCGGCGACTTAGAAGTAGCTAAAACATTTTATTGTGACGTACTCGGTTGTAAAACCGGTAATAGTGAAGAGGGGCGTTGGGTCGACATCGACTTTTGGGGTAACGAACTTACATTACACCAAAGCGTTGAGCGCTTACCGACTGTTCGCCATGATGTAGATATGGGGGCGGTTGCGGTTCCTCATTTTGGCATTCACTTATCCGAAGATGAATTTAACAATTTGAAAAAACGTATAGAAGATGCTGGTTTAGAATACCTTGATAAGCCTTATCGCCGATTTGTAGGAGATGAGTTTGAGCAAGAAACATTTTTTATCGAAGATACTAATGGCAATGTACTCGAAATGAAAACCATGGTTAATCCTGAGGTTTTATTCAAAAAGTCTAACTAGTTTTTATGTATTCAAAGCCACTTTTATAGTGGCTTTGTTGAGGTTTAGCTCTGTAATTGAGGTACGACCTCGCTTGGCGTTTTATTAAAGTGGCGTTTAAACTCGCGGCTAAACTGCGAAGGGCTGGTGTAACCTACCTTTAATGCGGCCTCATTTGCTTTACTACCGTTGTTTGTAATGAGTTCTTTTGCTTTTGCTAAACGTACCTTTTTTAAGTATTGCAATGGCGATTCAAAGGTCACTTGTTTAAAGGCACGATGGAACGACGACACACTCATATTTACCTCTTCAGCCAAGCCTTCAACCGTAATTTGATCTGCATAGCTTTTATGCATAGTAGAAAGCGTTCGTGCTATTCGGGCGTAGTGCCCATCGTGCATAGCAAGGCCAATTAAGGTATGACCCTGAGGGCCACAAAGTACACGGTATACCAGCTCTTTTATTATGTCTTGCCCAAAAATTTCGGCCTCTAAAGGGTTATTAAGTGCGCTTAATAAACGATGAGTTACTTGCTCCATAGCTCCATCTATTTTTGCTGATTGCACACCGCTCATTTGCCCAGAAGTAAACGGCGTATACTCGCCTATTTGGTTTACTAACTTATGCAATGTTACTGGGTTTATATCAATCACTACGCCCATTACAGGTAAGCCATTATCAGTAAAGGCTTCGCACTCAAGGGGGACGGGGACACCTAAAACAAGGTAGTCACCAGCGCCATATTTTATTTGATGATCAGGAAAATGAATAATTTTATGCCCTTGACCAACTAAAATAATACCAGAGTTATAAATGAGTGGCTGACGAGGTGAGCTTTTACTCGCACGATGAAAATAAACACCGGGAATAATCGTTTTCGTAACGCCTTCAAAGTTGAGCAAATCATTTTTTTCGGCGTATTGCTGCAACATGCTGGCTATAGTAGGCATTAAAAAACCTTGTGTCGTACAAATTTTGCGTAAAATAACAATGTTGGCAGTATTAGGCAAGCTTTAGGCATTTATTAGGCTTTTTTAATGTTTATTTTGCCACTAATATGCACTCATTGAAATTTAGTTTAGTGAGTAACTAAGTACTCTACTTAGTATTTAACCGTCACCTAGGAGCAAAATAATGAAATTTAGCTACGTAAATCCAACACTTATTCAGTTCGGCCAACAGCAAATTGCATCACTAACTGATTTGATCGCAAAAGATCAAAAAGTATTAGTCGTTTACGGCGGTGGTTCTATCAAAAAGAATGGCGTGTACGACCAAGTTGTTGCCGCACTTGAAGGTTTTGATTGGGTCGAGTTTTCGGGCGTTGGTGCAAATCCAACTGTTGAGGTACTAGATCAAGCCGTAAATATTTGTAAAGAACAAGATATCGACTTTGTATTAGGTGTAGGCGGCGGCTCTGTAATTGATGGCGTTAAATATGTTGCAGCGGCTGCATTATACGACGGTGAAGGCTGGGATATATTAACGGGTAAATACAAAATCACAAAAGCTTTACCTCTGGGGGCTGTACTTACCTTACCTGCAACGGGCTCTGAATCAAATCAGAACTCAGTTGTTAGTAAAGAAGCGACACAGCAAAAACTACCATTTGCATCACCTGAAGTACTGCCTAAATTTGCGATTATGGACCCAGATGTAATGAAAACATTACCGCAGCGCCAACTTGTAAACGGGTTAGTTGATGCGTGGGTGCATACCTGTGAACAATACTTAACTTTCCCACAAAATGCGTTAGTGCAAGAAGGTTATGCAGAGGCACTTTTAAGAACGCTAAAAACGCTGGGCGATAACTTTGAAAACCAAGACGATGCATGGCGTGCAAACTTAATGTGGGCTGCAAACCAAGCACTTAATGGTTTAATTGGTTCAGGCGTTTCACAAGATTGGGCAACACACATGATTGGGCACGAGCTTACAGCCGCTTACGGTGTTGACCATGCACGTTCACTTGCTATTGTTCAGCCTTCTTTGCTACGTAACCAGTTTGACGTTAAGAAAGCGAAGCTAGAGCAAATGGGTAAAAACGTATTTGGCTTAGCGCAATCTGATGATTTAGCAGAGCAAACAATTCAAGCAATTGAGGCGTTTTACCACAGTTTAGATGTAGCTACACAGCTAACTGAGCATGGCGATGATAAAGCTGCAGCAATTGACAATATTATTGCTAAGCTTGAAGCACACGGTATGCTAGCACTAGGTGAAAACCAGGCAATTACACTCAAACAAAGCCGTGAAATTTTAGAGCAAGCAGTTGCTTAAGCACTTATAAGTATATAAAACTAAAAGCCGCTAACTTTTATGTTAGCGGCTTTTTTTGTACTAAAAATCTTTAGTCTTTAGCAGAAAAGGTAAGTGAATAACTGTACTGTTTTTGCTCTAGTAAATATTCTTTATGTGTACTTGGGCTCCACGAGTCATCGCCACCAACCCCCATATGTTGATGGTCAATATGTACATGTAAGCAATCATCGGCTACTAGCTCATTGGTGTGCTTTGCTTGCGTTAACGTGCTTTGTGAGTACTCACTGGCGGCAAATAAAAACGCACCAGTAACGGTTAAGTTATTAATGTTAAGTAATTGGCAATCACTACGCACGCCGTTATCGGTTGGAAATATATACGGTGTATATAGCTCATTATGTTGCGCGCTGTAATACCCTAAACGCGCAGCCGCTTTGCGATCTGGGTAGTTTTCAAATGGGCCTAAACCAAGCCAATTTACTTGTGTATTGCTTTGTTTATTAAGCGTTGTACTTAACCCTATGCGTGGCATGGGCGGGAGAGTATCGTTTAGTTGTACATCAACATTTAAGCTAATTTCACCTGTATTATTAAGTGTATAAAGCCATGTTGTTTTTACTTGTACTGCACCATTATATTCATAACTAAACACACAGGTAATACGTATATCTTTGTTTGATTGCACGACTTCAAACAAGCGACATGTACGCTGCCACTGCCCAATACCCGCTCTTAACCAGCGTGCTTCCCATGCATTAGGGTCTAGGTTGTCTACTTCGCTTACGCCTATGTCGTTATCAAGCGGGGCGCGGTAAAAATTATCAACCAATGGGCTTTTAATAACTTGGGTTTGATTGTGTAGCCATTGCTCAATAAGGCCTGATTGGCTATTAAACACAAGCTTAAAGGTATCGCCTTCAATGCTGAGCTGTGTGTCGGTTTCGCTAATATTTAGTGCGCCCTGTGTTGAGGCGTTTGCTAAAGCAGGTGAAAATGCATCAGCGCTTAAACTTTGGCAATTTATAAGCTTAAATTGCTCGGTATTTAATACATGCTCGGCACTTGCAAAGCTTGAGTCGTTAATCAGTGCAACATCTAAATTAAGGTGATATTGCGCACCGGCTTTAAACACCGTTTTTGTATTAATAGTTAGCGTTTGCGTGCTTTGCGGAGCAATATTAATAACTTGCTCGCCTTGCTCTACACATTGGCCATTTTCTATTAACTGCCAAACCAGTTTTTCGTTATCGGTTGGTCTAAATACATAATCACTAAATACATCAACGGTGTATTGGTTTTGAGTTTGCTCACGCAGTGTAAATTGTAAATGCTGCTGGCTGTATTTAGCTTCAAACAGGCTTGGGTGCGGCGTACGGTCTGGGAATAATAAGCCGTTAATACAAAATTGGCGGTCGTTTAGCTCATCACCAAAGTCGCCACCGTAAGCCCAATAATGCTTACCGTTTTCATCTGTTTTAGATAAACCTTGATCGACCCAATCCCAAATAAAGCCACCTTGCAAACGCGGGTATTCTCTAAATGCTTGCCAGTAATCGTCAAAGCTACCTAGGCTGTTACCCATTGCATGGGCGTATTCACATAAAATGAGTGGACGCGTTTCGCCCGGTAGGCTTAGCCACTTTTTAATAGAGTATTTAGGTACAGCATCGTCTTCCAAGTCGTTATCTACACGGGCGTACATTGGGCAAATAATGTCGGTAGCGGTAGTATTTGAGCCGCCACCTTCGTATTGCACTGGGCGCGATGGATCAAAGCTTTTTGACCACCCGTACATAGCATCGTGGTTGGCACCGTGCCCGCATTCGTTACCCAATGACCAAATAATAATAGAGGGATGGTTTTTATCGCGCTCAACCATTTGTGTATAACGCGACATAAATGCGCCAGCCCACTGTGGATCGCTTGCAAGCCTACCCATTGGGAACATGCCGTGAGTTTCTATATTGGCTTCGTCTACTACGTATAAACCTAACTCGTCACACAGCTCGTAAAAACGCGGGTGGTTAGGGTAGTGAGCGGTACGTACTGCATTAAAGTTATTTTGCTTCATCAGCTTAATATCTTCAATCATGTCAGTGGTACTTACCGTATGGCCGTTTTCTGGGTGATGCTCGTGGCGATTAACACCGCGAATAAGCAGCGGTTTGCCGTTTAAGCAAAGCTGCCCGTTAAGCATTTCTACTTTTCTAAAGCCAATGTTATAGGCTTCTGCATCTACTGTGTTGCCTTGCTCATCTAGTAAGCTTACAACGCAGCGGTATAAGTTTGGCGTTTCTGCGGTCCATTTTTTAGGGCTTTGTATATCAATTGTCTGAAATACCACATCGCTCCAGCCCCCTTTTTCATCAACGCGCTTATTGTTAGTGCTTTGTATGTGTGGCTCACACAGTGCTTGCTCGTTATCAAAAACTTGCACTGCTATTTGATAGTTATTTGGCGCATTAATCGCCGTTTTTACATGTAGTGTTGCATCGCGATAGCAGGCGTCTAAATCTGGGGTTATAAATACATCGCGTATTTGGTGTTGCGGTTTAGTAAGTAAATTAACATCGCGGAATATACCGCTTAACCACCACATGTCTTGATCTTCTAGGTAACTACCATCGCTCCAGCGGATAACCATAACCGCAATGCGGTTGGTGCCAGCCACTAACAGCTCGCTTAAATCAAATTCGCTTGGTAAGCGGCTATCTTGCGAGTAGCCCACCCATTGTCCGTTACACCAAAGGTGAAACGCCGAGTTTACGCCTTCAAAAATAATATGGTTACGTTGCGCTAATTGATCCGCCGTAATCGTAAATTCAGTGCGGTAACAGCCTGTAGGGTTATCGCTTGGTACAAAAGGCGGGTTAACTGCAAACGGGTATTTAACATTACAGTAAATAGGTTTATCAAAGCCGTGTAGTTGCCAGTTAGAAGGCACTGGAATACTTTGCCAGTCGGTGCGTAGTGTTTCGCTTAGCAGTGACTCATCAACCGCTTCGGGTTTATCAAATAATTTAAAATCCCACTGGCCGTTTAAACTTTGTTTTTGTGATTGTGTGTTTTTACGGGCATGGTCAACGCTTTTAAAACCATTAAGTGGGCTGTGTGCTTTTACTTGATTAACTTGCACCGAAATAGGGTTTTCCCAATCGCGACGGTTAATTATGTGCTGTAGTGAGTTCATAAGTGTCCTATTGCATGTGTGGCAATTAAAGTGGCTTAAATATAGCTAAAATAATGTGTTGCGGTTATGCTTAAAGCTCTCTTTTATTTATCCAAAACTATCATTTTAAATTATGCGCAACACCATTAAAGATGTACTTGATATTGGCCCTACTTGTATAGAGCGGTTTATCGATGTAGCGGCTTTAGCACAAGCCTCAGATTTGGAACTTACGCTAGCAGGGTGCTCTAACTTATCTGGGCGATATTGTGTTGCGCGCTCATCGCCTTTGGAGCACACACTGTTTTATACGTTATCAGGTCAAGGAAAGCTGGTTACAGAACATAACCAATATACATTGACAGCGAATACGCTCATTGTGTTACCCGCCAAGCAAGGCTTTGAAGTTAAAATTGATGCTGCGCATTGGGATGTTATTTGGCTAAACCTTGCAAATACTAATCGTTGGAAACACTTAAACTTAGTTGAGGCGCTGGTACTTTATGATCAAAAATTACAGCCGCTGCACTTTGCAATGGAGTTTTTATACAGCGAAAGCAACGCTACTTTACGTGAAGGCGTTATGCCTATTTTAAGCTATTACTTAAATACTACGCTTC
The DNA here is from genome assembly GCF_054960575.1 of Pseudoalteromonas sp. PSi26. Taxonomy (NCBI): domain Bacteria; kingdom Pseudomonadati; phylum Pseudomonadota; class Gammaproteobacteria; order Alteromonadales; family Pseudoalteromonadaceae; genus Pseudoalteromonas; species Pseudoalteromonas sp. PSi26. The sequence continues at coordinate 46,659 of NZ_JBHNYT010000002.1, forward strand.
AAAGCGAGCCGCAAATAGACGGACAAAACAGGTTAACCAGCTTGTTTTTAGAAGTAGAAGAGCGCCTGCAGTTTGATTGGACAATAGACGCCATGTGCGAACAAGTACATTACTCAGCACCGCATTTACATAGGCTATGCCAAGCGCAATTTGGTAAAAGTCCTATGCAGCAGCTGATTTATTTACGAATTAAACGGGCCAAAAACTTGTTACTAAATACTCGCTGGCCTGTTGCCCATATTGCCGCTTATGTGGGATACCCTAATATATTTAATTTTTCAAAACGGTTTAAAAAATCTGTGGGAGTATCACCTACTGATTTTAGAAAAAAGTCGTTTTAAATATTTTAATTATATTGAAACAGGTTATCCCATCGCTCATCCAAAATGGTTTTGGCATGATCTAAATTTATTGCGCTATACACATCGTTAGTGCAGGTTACTAAACGCATTCGAGTGAGCTTTTCAAGCGCATCGCTAATTTCAAAGTCGAGTTCGCATCTATACTTTGATTTAAACCACGCCTCTATTTGCTCATCAAGCATTTGTGCGCTTAGGCCACTTTCTGATTTTAGTAAAAATGTATAGGCTAGCAGGGCTTCTTTTATGTCCTCTTCTTCGGCGGCGTCAATAAGGGTATGGAAAACACCGGCGTTATTATCAAGGTTTTTAAAGTAAAGATTATCGCTTAGCGCTTTCATAAATTTAATTTTACGGTTTTTAAATTTACTCCATTCTTTAAAAATAAAGCTACCAAATACTCCCATGCCAATAGCAAAGGTAATAAAATGTTGCTGGGTCATTTCTACGGCTTTATCTGAAAAGCCGCCCCAAAAAGCAATCAAAGCAAACAATAATAAAATTGATGCGCCTAGCTTTGTAATTAATACTACAGCACCACCCACTAAAGCAGACGAGCCAATAATCACTTTATCTATAGGGCGCATGCGTACTTCGCTATTAGGAAATAGCATTTCAAGATCGGCTTTGGGTACATTTTGAAATAGCTTAACTATGGTCGAGCTTGGCTCAAACCCTAAAGGCGTTTTATTTTTAGCCTCAAAGTAGGCTTTATCTTTAAAACGAATAAACACCGCAACGCGGTCGTAATTGGTAAAGTGCAGCGGCTTTTTACGTAGGCCCCAAAAGCTGGTTATTGTTTCAGTAAGTTGTGATTCGCCACGGCGATAAAAAACAACTTCTTCAAAGTCGTCAAACTCTACCTCAAGACGTACTTTAAATAATGACTCCTCATTTAAAGCATCTTGTAAATCTTCGTTGGTAATGACTTCAAAATTAGCGGCATTTAAAACCTTAGCAAAGTCTTTGGCAAATTCGCGTTGGCACTGCGCTTTTTGATCACTTGATACCGGCGCTAAAGAGCGTGTATCGCTATTAGGATCAAAGGGCGCATAGTTATTTTTTAGCGACTCAAGCGTTTCGTGATAATCATAATGAATAAGGCTAGCAAGTAGGTCACAAAACTGTTTAAACGAGGTTTTTTGTGTATTACTGTCAAGTTCATTGCTACACATTTCAATAATATCTTGCTTACGAAAGGGTATAAAACGCGCATTTTGCATAAATTTTTAACTGCTTTGGTAGGTATTTAAGTGCATTGGCACATAATAAAATATTCTTATAAATATTGCTATTTTGTTAATGCTATTACTAAGTGATTGTTTATTGCTTTTTAAAGCGTGTTTCAGGTTGTATTAACTTAGCTGTGTCAATATAAGTACGGAAATACAGAGCAATGGGCAGGAGCGACTTATGGCTTTACAAAAAAAGCTAAAGCAAAAAACACGTAATTTTATAGAATCAAAGCATATGCTCAGCGGCATTACGATTGCGTCGTTTTTAGAGTCGACTATTGTTCCCATTCCACTTGAGGCTGTAATGGTGCCACTTATGCAGGCACAGCGAGAAAAGCTGTGGCTGATTGCACTAATGGCAACGCTGGGTTGTGTTGTGGGGGCATTATTTGGCTATGCCCTTGGTTATTATTTATTTGATGCTGTTGGCGATTGGGTGATCAGCGCTTTTTCAAGCCCAGAACAGTTCGAAAATGTTAAACAAAAAATGCATGACCAAGGTTTTTGGTTTGTTATTACTTTAGGGATAGTACCCATCCCATTTCAAATAGCGATGCTCGCTGCGGGCGCTACCAAGTACTCTCTTGGGTTATTTTTATTAGCCAGCGCAATTGCTCGTTCAATTCGTTACTTCGGGCTTGCTATTGTTGTGTATTACGCAGGAAATCAAGCTGAACGTATAATTAGTAAACATAAAGTTAAAGCCATGATTAGTTTAACTATTTTAGTTTTACTGGGGTGGGGTATTAGTACCTTACTTTAAGGCTAAATTTGTAAGGTGTGTTATAATTCTTGAAGATGATTTATTAGCTCACGTGTAATCTATTTATATGATGAATGTTGAAACTGTCAGCCTTAAGTTGACCCGCTTTACTCGTATAACGCGGTTGAACAAATTACTTATGTTTGCGCTGCTAGTGTTTATAGTGGTATTCACTATTTACAACTTCACCTATTTCCCACTGGTAGGCGCTAAAAAAAGCATGTCTGGTTTTGCTAGTGAGTTCATAAATCTTATTGTCATAATGACGGTTTTTTGGGTTGTGCAGTGTTCTAAATTAGCTAAAAAAGCATACCAGTATGTCACCATTGGATTAATGCTTTGGATAGTTGGAATGACCGCCGATGTGCTTGACGAGCTTGTTGTTCAACCACAATGGGTCACGTTGTACATAAAAGACTTATGTATTTCTGTAGGGGTTGTTATTACTGCTTATGGCTTATTTAAAACTATGTTATTTATGCAAAAAATGCACAATAGACTAGCCCAAGAATTTATAGTTGACGATCTTACCCAAGTTTACAATCGCCGATGTTTTTACGAATACGTTGAAAACGAAACAGACGAATCGTATGCAGTAATCATTATCGATATTGATCATTTTAAATCTATTAACGATACCTTCGGCCACGGTAAGGGCGACAAGGTGCTTAAAGCTTTTGCTAGTAAAATAGACGCTCTGTTTGAAGATGGCAATATTTTTGCGCGTATTGGTGGTGAGGAGTTTGCAGGCTACCTACCAAATTGCACTTTAGAACAAATGCAGGCGTTTGCTGAGTCGGTGTTAGCGAGTGCTCGCACTATTGAGGTTACCGACGAGCTTTATACTAGTGCCAGTATAGGGGTAGCTAAACGTTTTAAAAACGAATCATTTGACAGCGTAATGAAACGCGCAGACCAAGCTTTATACAAAGCTAAAAATAGTGGTCGCAACCGATTCGTAATCGCAACAAAGCCTTAAGTAGCAGGTCCTTATTGTTTGCACATTTGCTACACTTTTTTACGTTTTCGTAAGTAAATGTCAGCGTAGGTAATACTTTGTAAAGCATGAAATTAAATTAAAATGTAAAGGTCGTAGAGGGGATATTAATAATAAGGAATCCCCTTGATGACCAACCCTCTTTTAAAAGTTGCTTTACCTCTTACTTTACTTGGTGTCTTATCTGGCTGTGGCTCTGATGATAGCGCAAGCTCTACAGGTTATATTCAAATGTATAATGGCTCATACAACAGCCCTTATACGCGCTTGTTTGTTGAAGAAACAGAGCGCTCAGGCGCCGACTTTGCAGAAGTCACCACCCGCCATAATTACAGTACTGGCACATTTGATGTTAGCTTTGAATATTTAGACGCTAACGATAGCTACATTACTATTAGCGACCAAGAAATTTCAATTAAAGGTGATAAAACGCAATTAGTTGTTATGAGTGGCGATTTTGCAGAACCCACTTTTACTGAATTAAGTGTGCCTATTAGTAGTGACACCGGCGAGTTTAACCTTGGCTTTTTTAACATCACGGGTGAGGACACCAGCTACGATATTTATCTGGCAACAGACGATGGCGTATTTGAAAGCGCGACATTGTTTGCATCTGCGCAGTACTTAAGTGAATTAGACTTACAAAGTCTAGAAGAAGGATATTACACTATTTTTATTACCCCCGCGGGCAGTAGTGATGTAGTTTACGAGTCGTCATCGGTTTATTTGTATGATGAGGCAAGCTACGTAGCGATTATTCGCCCAAGTTATGCCACAGAGCTAAGCGGCATTACGCTTGATGTAGTAACCGACAATAACTATGTCACTGAACTTAAACACCAATCGGCATTAGGGCAATTACGTTTTATTAATACCCTTGATGACTATTCACCAGTTAGCTTCAGTGTAACGCGTGGTACTACAGAAACCCCAACAAATACGGTATCAAGCGATGCGTATACAGATTACATAGAGCTTTCGCCAAACAGTTACAGCGTGGCGATGTTTGATGAGCAAGGTAACAAACTAGCCGATAACTTTTTAATGACACTTGAACGTGAACAAAGCGCGGTTGGCATTTTTTATAACGATATCGACAATGGCCTACGAATGATGAGTGTAGAAGAACATTTAACCCCAAGCAGTTATAGCCATACCGTATCGGTTGTTAACCTTATTGAGAGTTACGCAGGACAGTCGGTGACCGACATTGATGTGTACTTTACTCTTGATGGAGAAACGGTCGACGACACTAGTAATGTAGTTGATGGCATAGACCGCTACGATCAAGAAGAGCAAGTAGTCGATAACGAAATTTATACAGTGTACGCTGTTTTTGAGGATAACGGCCAGCAAATTGTACTCATTCAACAAAGCGATATGGACTTTACCCAAGAGGGAAATTACATACTAATTTTAGAGCATGATGAAACCACGGCATCAGGTTATAAAATGTCTTTAGAGCGCACAATTACAGACAGTGTTGAATAATAAAATGAGAGTTAAAAGCCTAAATACAGAGTGTATTTAGGCTTTTTATTGAACAAAATTTAACGGCTTAGTAATAATTAGGTACACTCATGACATAATAAATAATAAGAGTGTGCCATGGATGATTTTATTGGGTTAATAGTGATAGTCATGCTGATTATTGCAACCGGTGCTTTGTGTGGATTAATTGCATTAATACAAGTAAACGGCCTAAAGCAAGAAATCGCGATTTTAAGGGCTAAAGTAGTCAAACTGCAGGCAAGCCCAAGTGCGGATCATTCTGATACAAAAACTTTTTCATCCTCAAAACACGTTGCGCCTTTAAATGCACAATCTACTGCTTATAAAGTAGAGCCCACCTCAGTACCAAAAAGTAATTCAGCGCAAAATGAGCCAGTAAATACGGTTGTAACGCCTAACGTTAAATCAACAAAAGCGAATCCCGCTACCCCTTCATTTATGGCCTCCGTGTTTGAAAAACTACGCACCGGGTTTGAACAAAATTGGCTGACCTGGATTGGCGCAGTAGCGCTTGCTTTTGGCGGCATATTTTTAGCTAAATACAGCTTAGAAGCAGGGCTTTTATCACCCGTAATGAGGCTCAGCTTAGGTGGTTTATTTGGGGTAGGTTTGATCATAGCTGCAACCTATTTACATTATAAACGTATTATTTTTGAAGGCTTTAATAACTACATACCTGCAGCACTTGCCAGTGGCGGGTTTATAACCTGTTTTGCATTAACGCTTTTAGCTTATAGTAGCTATCAAATGCTTAGCCCTACAACCGCTTTTATAGTGCTAGCTATTATTGCCATAAGTGCGAGCATAATGGCAATAACACTTGGGCCATTGCTAGCGGTGTTAGGAATTATTGGTGCTTACAGCGTGCCTATTTGGGTTAATACCGGCAGTAGCAACGTATTTGCATTATTTATGTATGTTGGCTTTGTTAGTTTATCGGCATCCTTGGTTGCACACAAAGTGCAGCGAGCTTGGCTTTGGTATTTAATGTGGGCAGGGCATATTGGTTGGTATTTAGTTGGTTTTATAATAATGCAGCTAAAAAGTAATACACCTTGGTTACTTGCAACCTTTGCATTACTGAGTATTGTTGGCCTGATTGCTTTGCCGCGTTTGGGTTTTAAATTAAAAAGTATTGAACATCGTCCGCACTCTTTAAAGCGCCTTATAAAAGTATTCCCCGATCACCTTTTACTCCTTGCCTTTATAGTTCCGCTAATTTTTACCATGTGTATAAGCTATTACAATTTAGAATGGCAAACTATCGGTGTATTAAGTATTGGATTGTTATTATTTTTAGCACTTAAAAATAGTCGCTGGGATTTATGGCAAGGGCTATCTCTTGTTATTGCTACGCTAATGGTTATAAGCGCAGAGCAAACAAGTTCTTTATCCGCTTTTTTTGATGATGGATTATTTATATTTAAAAGCGAATACGGCTTAGGGTTATTGCTTGGTTTTGGCTTTATGGCGTACGGACTTTATTTTGGTAAAAAACAGGTAAAACGATTAGCCTTTCATATTAGTGCGGCATTTAGCGTTTTTGTAATGATAAGTACCTTGTATGTACTCATTCCAAATAGCGCATTAAGTACTGCTTACCCTTTTTGGGCTTTTGTATTATTTGTTGTAGCGGCTATTTTAATTAAGTGTGCGCAGCATAATACAACGCTATTTCAGCGCTTTACTTATTGGGTAGGGGCAAATGCTAATATTACTTTAGCTATCACCATGCTATTAAGCGACAGCGGTTTAACCATTGCATTAGCTATTCAAGTACTGTTAATTAGTGTGCTCATAAAGCGTTATAATGTGCCTATGCCGCATTGGCCAATTAAGGCGTTAGTGGCTGCGTTATTACTGCGTTTAACGCTTGCGCCTTGGACACCAAGTTACGACGCTCTTACATTATTTGGCTTGCACTGGAGTATTATTGTATATCCGCTGTGTACCGCATTATTTTTTGCCACAGCTAAATGCTATAAAACATCGCAATTAAAAGTGTGGTTAGAAGGGGCCGCGCTTCATTGCTTTGCGCTGTTCATTACAACCGAAACCAGTTACCAGTTAGTGGGGCACTCCCCACAATTTGACGCGCTTAGTTTTTATGAGCAAGTTTTGCTTACCTGTAATTGGCTTGCGCTGGGCTGCGTTTATTTGCATCGTGCACGTATTGCAGGGAGCTTAGCAAAACTGTATCAAATTGCAGGGTGTGTATTAGCAGGAGGCGCTGGCTTTATGTCACTTAAGACACTACTCGACGATAACCCGTTATTAACCCCTATTTATATTGGTGAGCTCCCAGTACTTAACTGGCTGTTTTTACTTTGGTTAGTACCAGCCGGCTTAACGACTTGGTTATACTCACTTATTAAACCTATAAACGCTAAAATAGCGCCGTCTGTACTTGGTGTTGCAGGTTTACTTGGCTTAATTGCCATTAACAGTTTTATTCGTCAATACTGGCAAGGGGCTTATATTTATCTATCTAAAGGGGCCAGTAACGAAGAGTTGTATAGCTACTCTGTTATTTGGCTAATACTGGGCGCTGGTACGGTTATATTCGGACACCTTAAAAACCAGTTACTTATTCAAAAAATAGGCTTAGGATTACTTGCGGCTGTTATTGTAAAAGTGTTTTTAATTGATATGGCTAATTTAACGGGGCTGTTAAAAGCCCTGTCGTTTATTGGTTTAGGACTTTCGTTAGTTGGGCTAAGTTGGTTATTTCAAAAGCTTAGAAACCGCTCAAAAACAATATAAAATATATAGATACTTTATTAAGCAAAGCCCAGTAAACGTTCTGGGCTTTTTATTTACCAGTAACTAAGTAATAAATTAAGTGCTGTGATTAAGCAGGGCTTTTAATTTACCCGGCTTAATAGGCTTACTTAAGTAGTGAATATTAGCTGCTTTTGTTTCTTGTTTTAGCTCGGTGTCGCGTACTGCGGTAATTAAAATAGCCGGAATGTCGCTTTGCCATATTTCTCTGAGTGTTTTAATTAAAGTGATGCCATCGCACTCATTGCCTAACTGGTAATCCATTAATATAACATCTGGTGCGCTATGCGCTTTAGCATGCGACATGACGTTTTCGACATTATCAAACAGGGTATAATTTGCTTGCCACTTTTTAAGTAAGCTTGCCATAGCTGCGAGGTTTTCTGGATCGTCATCTACGGCAATAATGTTTATTGCCGTGCGGTTTTCTATTAGGTTACTTGCTGCGCTTTTTTGCTGAACAAACTGGGCGTCACCATAGGGTACGTCAATACTAAAGCGGCTGCCTTTACCTAGTTCTGAGTGCACATCAAGCTCTAAACTTAATAAATCTGCCATACGCTTCACCACGCCAAGGCCCAGCCCTACGCCTTTGTTGTCGCCAGACTCGACGCGATAAAAATCGTTAAATATTTTGGCTTGTTCAACGTCGCTAATACCAGGACCTGTGTCCCATACTTCAATGCGAAGGCTATGTTTTCGGTTTCTACATGCCACTAACACGCGTCCTTTATCAGTATATTTAACAGCATTAGACACTAAATTTTGAATAATTCGGCGCAGGTAGGTGATATCGCTATGCACAACTTGGCCTCCAGAACGCACTGTGAGCTTTAGCCCCTTATCACTTGATAAAATAGCGTACTCACTTTTTAGCGGCGCTAAAATATCTTCAATGTAAAAGTGGCGCGGTGTGGGGGTCATTGCGCCTTGCTCTAGTTTAGCTATTTCAAGTAGGGCTGACATTAAGTGAACTGTTGAATCTAGGCTGTCACCAAGCTTGTTAAAGTTATTAGCATTAGTGGCATCAAGCTGTTTTTCGTCAATGGCAGCAAGGTATAAACGTGCAGCGTTAAGCGGTTGTAAAATATCGTGGCTAGCGAGTGCTAAAAAGCGCGTTTTACTGTCGTTTGCTTGTTCGGCCTCTCGTTTTGCTAAAGTAAGTGCTTTCTCCGTTTGTACTCGGCTGTCTATTTGCGCTTGTAAGTCTTTATTTATGGTTTGTACTTCTTGGGTTCGCGCCTCAATACGGTTTTCTAGATCCATGTTCACTTCTTCAAGCGCATTTTGGGTGCTTATGTGAGTTGTGATATCAGAAAAGCTCGTTACAAAGCCGCCATCAGGCAGTGGATTACCAATCATCTCAAACACTTGGCCATTACGACGGTGGCGTATAAAGTGATGAGAGCTACCATTTTTTAAATGCTGCACACGTTTTTCTATTTGGCGTTCTATTTCTCCTGGCCCACATTCACCGCGTTTAGCGTTGTATCTAATAATATCCTCTATGGGTTGGCCAACTTCTAAAAAACCTTCAGGGTAGTTAAACATGGCACTGTAGCGCTTGTTCCATGCCACTAGCTTTAAGTTTTTATCAACAACCGAAATACCATGGCTTAAGTTTTCTAAAGAGGTAAATAATAGGTTTTGGTTAAATTGTAGGGCTTGCGTGGTTTCATCAAAAAAGTTAACCACTTCTTCAAATGCCATGCGTTTGCCCGATGACACCGTATGAATAAGGGCTTGTGCAGATGACGCACCTAAAACACCAGTTAATGCGCGTTCGCAATAAGCTATAAATTCGGGCTCTGGGTGAGCGTTATTGTCGTTTAAATGGTGCGCAAGTGCGTAATGAGCCAGTACTTGTTGGCTGCGTTGTATGCCTAAAAAGGTTTGCAGCAATATTTTAAAGTCGTAAACCGTGGCTTTAACATCTTTATTTAAACGGCGAGACAAAATAGCCTGATCTTTTGGATTTACAAACGCAGCGGCCTGAATTTTATCAATAAGGCGCTCTTCGGCTCCTAAAGAAAAACTAATATAACAACCTATATTTGCAAAGAGTGCGATGAGTGTTCCACGAGTGATGAGTGTTTGTTGTAACTCGCTATTTAAGGTATTACCTGCATCTAAAATGGGTAACATTAAAAACAGCACCCAGCAGGTTATACCAGCTAAAAGACCAGCATAAACGCCATAGGCATGACCTTTTCGCCAATATAAGCCACCAACAATAGAGGGCAATAACTGAGTCACTAACGAAAAGGCAACTAAGCCCATACTAGCCAGTGCGCTGCTATGGCCAAACCACTGTTGATAAAAATAAGCCAATATTAAAATACCTGCAATGGTAAAGCGCCTTACTAATAAAATTTGTGCCTTATAGCTGGTGGTAATTAGGTTACGTTTAAACTTACGACGCAGTATTAATGGCAGCACTACATCGTTTGAGATCATGGTACTTAGAGTCAGTGTTGCAACCACAATCATGGCCGTTGCAGCCGATAAGCCACCAATAAATACTAAGGTCGTTAAAAAGGCATTGTCGTTAATTAATGGTAGTGCCAGTACAAAGCTATCTGGCGAATAGCCAATACCAATGCTTGGGTGAATAGCGGCAGTGGCTATAGGTAAAATCATTGCTGCGGTTAGTAATAAATATAATGGGAACGCCCAGCGAGCGGTGTTTAAATGGCGCTTATTTTGGTTGTCGACCACGGTTACATGAAACTGGCGGGGTAAACAAATAATAGCCGCCGCTGCCATGAGCGATTGGCCAATAAAGTTAAAACTAAAAAAGTTAAAGTTGCTCCAGTGCGACCAAGCAGATTCAGTCAACTGGGACGATGTAGCCTCGGGTAGATTAAACAACGTATAAATAGCGAGGCCTGCCACAGCCATTAATGCAAAAAGTTTGATTAAAGATTCGAATGCAACAGCTAGCATTAACCCAGAGCGATATTCGGTGACATCGACTTTGCGGGTGCCAAAAAATATTGCAAATAATGCCATGATGAGTGTGGCAGAAAGTGCCAGCATATCACCTGATATTTTATTGCTGTTTTGCAATAGCAAAAAGCTAGTGCTTAGCGCTTTTAGTTGTAACGCAATGTAAGGAATAGTCGCTAGCAGCGCAATAAGAGTAACCATAATAGCGGTGGTTTGGCGTTTGCCATACCGCGCTGAAATGAAGTCAGCAATGGTGGTAATGTTTTGTTTTTTACTCACCAAAACTAGTTTACGCAAAAATCCTTGCCCGAAAAAAAACAATAAGGCCGGTCCTAGTAAAATAGGTAAGTAGCTCCAACTGCTGGTGGCCGCAGTACCTACAGAGCCGTAATAGGTCCAAGAGGTACAGTAAATACCAATTGCAAACGAATACACAAAAGGGTGATGACTAATACGCTTCGCTAAAGGCGTGGTTTTATCACCCCAGTTAGCGAGCCAAAACAGTACCCCTATATACCCTAACGCAACAATTATCAGAACGGCTGTCATGTTGTTATTAACCTTATTATTTTTAAATGCCCCTCAACCCAAGAGGCAACTACACAATACCAGAACTGAGCTTAAGTGTGAGGGCTGATTTGATATTGTTTAATAAAACTTAAATTTATCTTACTGAATAATAACAATAAAAAATAAAGTCGGCCGCGTATTAGACTAATGTCGCATTTGTGAGTTGCTCGGTAACTAGGCAACAAACATAGCAGGTGCTATGAACGTAACATGCTGATATTAAATAAAAAGAACAGCTTCCATCAAGCAGGTTAAATACAGTTTACGTAAACGTTAACTAGCTGTTACGACTATGGTCTCAATTCAATATGCGAGCTGCGTTGCTAAATTGATTAGCGAAGATAAAAAACCACCCATCGCGATACTGCGGTGCTTAAAGGGGAAAATAAAAATGGCTTTTAAAGACGAAGAACAAGCAAAAGCTTATTGGGCTGAAAACATTTCACTACTGTTTAAACTACTAGCAGTGTGGTTTGTGGTCTCATTTGGCTTTGGCATATTACTGGTTGATGTACTTAATGAAGTACGTTTTTTTGGGTTTAAACTTGGCTTCTGGTTCTCCCAGCAAGGCGCGATTTACACCTTTGTTGCTTTGATTTTTGTGTACGTTTTCAAAATGAATACGTTAGATAAAAAATACGGCGTAGACGAATAGGAGCTAAGCAATGGATGTTCAAACACTCACATTTATAATCGTCGGTTTAAGCTTTGCGCTTTATATCGGCATTGCAATTTGGGCCCGTGCAGGTTCAACTAACGAATTTTACGTAGCGGGCGGCGGTGTGCCTCCACTTGCTAATGGTATGGCAACCGCAGCCGACTGGATGAGCGCCGCGTCATTTATTTCTATGGCAGGCATTATTTCGTTCGCAGGGTATGATGGCGGCGTTTACTTAATGGGGTGGACAGGCGGCTATGTATTGCTCGCTATGTGTTTAGCGCCTTACTTACGTAAATTCGGCAAATTCACGGTGCCTGACTTTATTGGTGACCGTTACTACTCGCGCACAGCACGTTTAGTCGCAATTTTATGTGCCATATTCATTTGTTTTACTTACATTGCAGGGCAAATGCGCGGCGTAGGTGTTGTGTTTTCTCGCTTTTTAGAAGTAGAAATTGAAACCGGTGTTTACATTGGTATGGTGATTGTATTTTTCTATGCGGTTCTTGGCGGCATGAAGGGCATTACCTACACGCAAGTAGCGCAGTATTGTGTACTTGTATTTGCATACTTAGTTCCGGCTATTTTTATCTCAATGATGATGACGGGTCACTTTTTCCCACAAACAGGGTTTGGTGCCACATTGAGTGACGGTTCGGGTATGTATGTGCTTGATAAGCTTGATGGGTTAAGCGCAGAGTTGGGCTTTGCACAATACACCGAAGGCTCTAAAAGCATGATTGATGTATTTGCTATTACAGGTGCATTAATGGTCGGTACTGCAGGTTTACCACATGTTATTGTTCGCTTTTTCACTGTACCACGCGTGAAAGATACGCGTATTTCAGCAGCATGGACGTTAGTATTTATCGCTATTGTTTATACTACAGCACCGGCAGTTGCTTCGTTTGCACGTGTAAATATGATCGATACAATCAATGGTAAAGACGGCAGCGGCACAGCTTACGCAGAAGCACCAGCGTGGATCAAAAACTGGGAACGTACAGGCCTAATCACTTTTAATGATAAAAATGGTGACGGCAAAATGTTCTACACAGCAGGTAAAATAGAAGATCCAAATAGCGCAAATGAAGTAAAAGTAGACCGCGATATTATGGTATTGGCTAATCCTGAGATAGCTAATTTACCTGCATGGGTTGTTGCACTTGTAGCCGCAGGGGGGATTGCTGCAGCACTGTCGACAACAGCGGGTTTACTACTGGTTATTTCGACTTCTGTTTCGCACGATTTACTCAAACGTACTCTGAAACCCGATATTAGTGATAAACAAGAGCTACTAGCTGCTCGATTAGCCGCGATGATTGCCATTGTTATATCTGCATACTTTGGAATCAACCCGCCAGGCTTTGTGGCGTCGGTGGTGGCCTTTGCCTTTGGTTTAGCAGCGGCGAGTTTCTTCCCTGCAATTATTATGGGTATATTCTCTAAAACAATGAACAGAGAAGGCGCTATTGCAGGCATGATCACCGGTATTGGCTTTACAGCAGCGTATATCATCTTCTTTAAATTTGTGAGCCCAGAGCTTAACAGCCCTGAGAACTGGTTCTTAGGTATTTCGCCTGAAGGTATAGGCTTAGTTGGTATGGTTATTAACTTTGTTGTTGCTGCCGCAGTACTTAAATTTACTAAACCAACACCTGTTGAAATACAAGAAATGGTAGAAGGTATTCGTAATCCTAAAGGGTCGGCAGAAGCGCACGCGCATTAAGCCAACTCATATGTAAAGTACCAAAAGCCCGACCTTAGTCGGGCTTTTTATTTGTATAAATAATGAGTACATTGGTGCTGTGTATACTTTTTAGTGAGTGTAACAATGAGTGTAGAACAACAAGAAGTGGCCCAATATGTTTACCTTCAAGCGCCGTTCAGCATGCTTGATAACAGTGCTTGCGACTACTTTGTAAACCATATTGATGTTATTTATTTAACGCGGGAAAACCAGGCGCAGTGGCTACAGAGCGAACACCCAAAGCTTTTTTTAATTCGCTCGGGTCTTTACGATTTAGTTGATGCTAAAGGTGATGTAGTAACGCGTTTAGCGCAAGGTGATTATTTTGGTTTTCCTTCGCTTTTAACCGGTGAAGCAATTCAAAATAAATTGGCGGTTCAAAAAGAAGGCATAGTATATATGCTCAATCAAGAACACTTTGATTTTTTACGCCGAGAGTACAAACCGTTTGAGCAATATTTCGTAAGAGCTCACGCAAACCGTTTACTCTCATCACATTATAAAAGTAAAAACGACAGTTGGTCAGAGCGCAGAATATCTGAACTCATGACCCGCACAGCCATAACGCTTTCACCCGATGCCAGCATTCGACAAAGCGCTAAAAAAATGAAAGAGCACGGTGTGTCGTCAATTATGGTTATTCAACATGCCCATTTAGTTGGCGTGGTCACAGACCGTGATCTGCGCAATAGAGTGCTTGCCGACGAAGTAGACCCGCAAGAAGCGGTTAGCAGCATAATGACCACAAACCCTAAATTTATATTTGAAAATAACCGCGTGTTTTCTGCGTTGCATTTAATGCTCAAATATAATATCCACCACTTGCCAGTACTTGATGAAAGCCATAACCCGGTAGGTATGCTCACCAGTACTGATTTACTGCGCCAACAAAAAAGTGATCCTGTGCAGCTCATTGGCCGCATTTATAAAGCGCACAACGTGACCGACTTAAAACGTTACGCCAAAGAAGTACCCGATTTACTAAAGAGCTTCTCTCATAATATTGACGATATTTCACTTATTGGTAAATTACTAAGCGGGTTAACCGATGCATTAACATCGCGCTTGATCAGACTATTTCAAGAAGATCACGGCGCAGCCCCAACCAGTTTTAGTTTTATATGCTTTGGCTCACAAGCGCGCGAAGAGCAAACATTGCATTCAGATCAAGATAACGGCCTACTGCTCCCCAACGATTTAACTCAAGAGCAGCATGCTTATTTTAAACAAATGGGAGAGTTTGTTTGCGAACAACTCGTTGAATGCGGCATTAGGCGATGCCCTGGTAACATAATGGCAAGTAGTGACTTATGCCGCATGAGCGTGAACGATTGGTCGGAACGCTTCTTTAAATGGATAAAAAGCCCAACCCCCGAAGCCATGCTTAACTGTAAAATATTTTTTGATTTACGTTTTATAGAAGGTTCAAATTCGTTATATACCGCATTTTGTGAACAATTAGTGCGCATATCGCGAAACGATTTATTTTATGCAGCCATGGCTACCGACATAAATAATAACAGCGTACCCATAGGGTTATTTAACAAGTTTAAAACGCAAAAAGATGACAACAACCACAAATACATAGATTTGAAAAAACGCGGTGTGGTGATCATTAACGACATAGTGCGCTTATACGCATTAAAAGCGGGAATTAAACGGGCTAACACCCAAGAGCGCCTAGAAGCTTTATTAAAGTATAACCTCATCAACAAAGACGATATTTACAACTTAAAAGATTGTTGGCGTTTTTTAACTCAGCTGCGCTTAAGCACACAAATTAATGAAGAGGGGTTACCAAGTAACTGTATTAACCCTAATAAATTAAATTCACTAGAGTGCCATCAGTTAAAAGAAGCGTTTTATTTAGTAAAACAAGCGCAGCAAGGCGCCGCGTTTAAATTTGCACGGGGCAGTTTGTGAGGCTCTCATGGTAAAAATGTTACTTACGCGGTATATAAAGCGCCGTCAATTACTAGCAAAAAATGCATTCTCGCAGCGCTATTTGGTGATTGATTTAGAGCTTACTGGGCTTGACTCAAAACAGCACGAAATAGTGTCGGTTGCATGGGTTGTAATTGATAACCAATGTATAAAAATGAGTGAGTCGCAGCATTTTATTAATAAAGACGTAAAAAGCCTTGAACAAAGCCCGGTTTTTCATGGTATTAGTACTGACTCGGTGGCACAAGGGCAAAGCCTACAGAGTATTTTAATGTCTTTAAGCGCTCACTTTAGTGACTGCATTTTAGTATTTCATAATGCCATGCTTGACTGGGGCTTTTTAAAGTTAGCACTAAAAAATGCAGGGGTCACCCAGCGGCCTAAGCTGATCATCGATACCCTACAAATAGAAAAAAAGCGCTTACTGCAACACACAAGCGATATAAAATTAGATGATTTAACCTTAAATGAATGCCGTAACCGCTACGATTTACCAAGCTATCATTGCCATCATGCGCTTACCGATGCACAAGCCACTGCTGAGCTGTTATTGGCCCAATGCCATCAAATAGGCGCCGGTAAAGAGTTAACGTTAAGAGCACTAGTTTAACAAAGCTATTTCACTTACGTATAATTTTGTTAAACTCAATTCTTTTAAAAGGATTTATTATGGTAATTGAAGCCGCCAGTAAGTATTACAACCAGTTAAACAATGACCTCAAAGCAGTTAAAAATTACATTCACAACAATTTTGGTGTGTTTCTTACTATTCTTTACTTATTAGGTAGTTTATCAGGTGTTGTGTATCTTTACGTTTTACTTAATAACTTTTCGGTTGATGTATTCAACTTTATTGAAATAAGTGACTTTTTACTGGCACTGATTTCAAATCCTTTACTTATTACTATTTATACTACGCTCATCGTTATAACAGCTATTTATTTAAATTGGCGCTCAGGACACATGCCAGATCCTAGTAAAACAACCGTGTTAAAAAATCTTTATTATGGCTTTGGTTACCCGTTCTATTTATTAAAACCTAGTTACTCAGTAATGTTATTTTTAGCACTTATAATATCTACATACCCTACTATGTTGGCGTATTCACACAGTAAAGACATAGTAAATGAAAGAACAATGAGTTATCACTTATCATTAAATTATCCAATTGCTCAGAGTAAAGTAACTCAACTTCAAAATGTTCAAATAGTAGCCTCAACAATGGGGAATTTATTTGTTTATGATAATAAACAAGATAAGTTACTTATTATTTCACAAGAAAATATTTCAGCATTAATACCTAATGAAAATAAAGAAAAAACGGTTAGCTCAGAGTCAAAATAATAGCCTCTACATCACCCAAAAATTAGCTAATTTAATGAGGATACTCAGGCACGTAAGCATAAAATATTTAGCTGAAATATTATTAAATGTTACTTATAGGTGTAGGCATATAAGTCATAATTTCACTTTTTCAAGGAACGAATATGAAACTTATCATCGCTATTTTTATTGCCTTATTTCCACTTGTTACGTTTGCAAATTCAAGTTTGCCGCCGAATAGACATATTGCTGTCCAGGGGAAGGGTGAGGTATTAGCTAAACCAGATATAGCCAAAATTTCATTTGAGGTGGTTAGTATGAAAAAAGAATCACTTGATGCAAAACGTGATGTGGATGCTAGGGTTAATTTATTTTTAAATGGTTTAGATAAATATGGGGTCGCAGAGTCGGCAGTATCAGCCTCAAATTTATTAACTACTGCTGATATGCAATATTTAGAAAGTGGTGAAGAAAAACGGGTAGGTTACATTGCTTCGCGTTCACTCAAAGTTACTATTGATGATATTAACAAGATGAATGAAATTGTTGATTTTGCATTGAGTGTAAAAATAAATGAAGTAACTAATATAGAGTTACTGTCTTCAAAAGCCAAAGAGTTGGAAGCTCAGGCTACGCAGAATGCAGTAGAAAATGCGAAAGTTAAAGGTAAAGTACTAGCGAGTTCATTTGGTGCATCTCTTGGAAATATTTATAGTATTAATTCTAATAACAATCGCTCAAATTATGGCTATCATTCAATGTATGTTGAGCGCATTGATGTGACTGGTTCGAAAATGAGTGAGTCTCCTTTTGCAGCGGGGCGTTATTTAGAAATTTCTATAACATTTGAATCATCTATAAACGTGGTGTTTGATTTAGAGATAAAATAACAATTAGGGTATGAGGCATTAGAGAAATGGAATTAAAGTATTTTTATATTGGGTTTGGTGTCACTGCATTACTGAATCTCATTGTTAGCGTTCTTTTAATAAAGCGCGATGATTTAGAGGTTTTTCAAAAAGTGGCGCAAGTCATATTGGTCTGGTTAATTCCGTTGTTTGCTGCGGTTGGTTTGTGGTTGTTTTATCGCTCACAGGATAAGCCCAAAAGCATACCTAAAAGCTTTGGTGGAGGAACTTCCTCTGGTACGAACACACACAATGGAAGCGGGTTATAAGCAAATTTTAACGTGTATACTTTAATGCTATGTGGGGATTTTCAACGTTAATTTAAAGTTTCTAATCGCCCCCTCTTATAATCAGGCGCAAGGTCGATTACAATACAGGCATCTAAAAGGCACATAGCCTTTATCTGCACGCTAAAAGAGTGGATTTTATATTTCATGGCAATCAAACTTGCAATTAATGGTTTTGGTCGTATTGGTCGAAATATTGTCCGCGCGTTGTACGAGTCAGGTTTGAGCGACGAAATTAAAATTGTTGCCATTAACGAACTGGCTGACCCTGAAGCTATTGCTCATTTATTAAAATACGACACGTCCCACGGTCGTTTTTCTTTTCCTGTAAAACTTGGTGAAGACACCATTAGTGTTGCAGGCGATACCATTGCACTTTTTTGTGAAGAAAACCCAGTAGAATTACCTTGGCAAACCCTTGATGTAGATGTGGTACTTGAATGTACCGGTGTTTATCACTCGCGTGAGCATGCACAATTACACATTACAGCGGGCGCCAAAAAGGTGTTGTTTTCGCATCCGGCTGATAACGACGTAGATGCCACTATTGTTTACGGCATAAACGACGATGAGCTTAAAAGCGAGCACACTATTGTATCTAACGGCTCGTGTACTACAAACTGTGTAGTGCCAGTTATAAAGGTTTTAGACGATGCGTTTGGCATTGAGTCGGGTGCTATTACCACTATTCATGCATCGATGAACGATCAACAAGTGATTGACGCGTACCATCATGATTTACGCCGTACCCGCGCTGCGAGTCAGTCTATTATTCCGGTAGATACAAAACTTGCCCGCGGTATAGACCGTATATTACCTAAATTTGAAGGTCGCTTTGAGGCCATAGCTGTTCGCGTTCCAACAATTAATGTAACGGCTATGGATTTAAGTGTAACGGTTAATGCCGATGTAGATTTAAAGGCTGTTAATAATGCACTTAAAGCACAAGCAAAAGATAGACTCGAAGGTATTTTAAGCTACACCGAAGAGCCGCTTGTATCAGTTGATTTTAATCACGATCCACATTCTTGTATTATTGATGGCACACAGACACGAGTTAGTCACAAACGGCTGATAAAGTTACTTGTTTGGTGTGATAATGAGTGGGGATTTGCAAATCGTATGCTCGATACAGCGCGTGCGATGGTTGCAGTAACTCAGTAACTTTTTATATTACTATAATAATTTAAACGTATTTTTCAGGTTCAGTATCGTTAACTAAGGAGATATTCATGTCGGTCATAAAAATGGCAGATTTAGATTTAAACGGCAAACGCGTATTAATTCGTGAAGATTTAAATGTACCAGTTAAAGCAGGTAAAGTGACGTCAGATGCGCGTATTCGCGCTGCACTACCTACTATTAAATTAGCGCTTGAGAAAGGTGCTAAAGTAATGGTTATGTCACACCTTGGCCGTCCTACGGAAGGGGAATACAACGAAGAATACTCGCTTGCACCTGTAGCTGACTATTTAAACGATGCCTTAGAGCAAACAGTACGTCTTGAAAAAGACTACTTAAATGGCGTAAATGTAGCTGATAACGAAGTGGTTGTATTTGAAAACGTGCGCTTTAATAAAGGCGAGAAGAAAAACGATGAGGCGTTATCAAAACAACTTGCAGCATTATGTGATGTATACGTAATGGATGCCTTTGGTACAGCTCACCGCGCACAAGCCTCTACTCATGGCGTTGGCTTATTTGCAGATGTAGCCTGTGCAGGCCCATTACTATCGGCTGAACTTGAAGCACTAGGCAAAGCACTTGATAACCCTGCTCGCCCATTAGTGGCTATTGTGGGTGGTTCAAAAGTTTCGACTAAACTAACTGTATTAGACTCGCTTTCTAAAATTGTTGACCAGCTAGTAACTGGCGGCGGTATTGCTAATACGTTTATTGCAGCTGCAGGCAATCCGGTAGGTAAATCACTTTTTGAAGCTGATTTAATGGATGAAGCAAATCGTTTATGTGCAGCAGCTAAAGCAAACGATGGTGAAATTCCAGTTCCTACGGATGTAGTGGTAGGTAATGAGTTTTCAGAGTCAGCAGTTGCTACGCTCAAAGATGTAAGCGAAGTGACTAGCGACGATATGATTTTTGATATTGGTCCAGATACCGCCAGCCAACTTGCTAAAATTATTGCAAATGCAGGCACGGTCGTATGGAATGGTCCTGTAGGTGTATTTGAGTTTGATCAGTTTGGCAACGGCACACGTGCTATTGCTCAAGCAATTGCTAATTCAAACGCATTTTCAATTGCGGGTGGCGGTGATACCTTAGCTGCAATTGATAAATACGGCATAGCCGATAAAGTATCTTATATTTCTACCGGTGGTGGTGCGTTCTTAGAGTTTTTAGAAGGCAAAAAACTTCCAGCAGTGGAAATGCTAGAGTCGCGCGCTAAATAAATTTATTTAGCCGTGTAAGGTGAGGGGACACCCTCGCCGACAATTAGTTATTAAATACCTCTCACCCTAATTTAATAACTGATTTCGACGTAATTTTACTGCTGAGCAGTGATTTTTCGTGGTGTTATTTAAACGCCAAACTAACATATCCGTTCAAACTAGATGGCAGTGAAATGCTATCGATAAATTGGAGAATACCCAATGGCTTTAATCAGTATGCGACAACTCTTAGATCATGCAGCTGAGCATGGTTACGGCGTACCCGCTTTTAACGTGAATAACCAAGAGCAAATGCGCGCAATAATGGAAGCGGCTGACAAAACAAACAGCCCAGTAATCGTTCAAGGATCAGCAGGCGCTCGTGCTTATGCCGGTGCACCATTTATTCGCCATATGATTTTAGCAGCCGTTGAAGAATGGCCACATATCCCTGTCGTAATGCATCAAGATCACGGCACTTCGCCCGGAGTTTGTCAGCGTTCAATTCAACTTGGTTTTTCATCAGTAATGATGGATGGCTCGTTAATGAGCGATGGTAAAACGCCTTCAAGTTATGATTACAACGTTGAAGTTACTCGCGAAACAGTCGCTATGGCACATGCGTGCGGTGTATCGGTTGAGGGCGAGCTAGGTGTATTAGGTTCACTTGAAACGGGTGAAGCGGGCGAAGAAGACGGTGTAGGCGCAGAAGGCAAATTAACAACTGATCAAATGCTAACTGATCCTGAAGAAGCCGCTGACTTTGTAAATAAAACCCATGTTGATGCGCTTGCTATTGCATGTGGTACATCGCACGGGGCTTACAAATTTACGCGCCCACCAACAGATGATATTTTAGCAATTGATCGCATTAAAGCCATTCATGCACGTATTCCTAACACGCATTTAGTAATGCACGGATCGTCGTCGGTACCACAAGAATGGTTAGAGATCATAAACCAGTACGGTGGCGAAATTCCTGAAACCTACGGTGTACCAGTTGAGCAAATTGTTGAAGGTATTAAGCACGGTGTTCGTAAAGTAAATATTGATACCGATTTACGTTTAGCGTCTACCGGTGCTATTCGTCGTCATATGGCGCTTAACCCATCTAACTTTGATCCACGTAAATACCTAGCAGAAGCTACAAAAGCGATGACAGAGATTTGTGTTGCGCGTTACAACTCGTTTGGAACGGCAGGGCAGGCTGGTAAAATTAAACCAATTTCTCTTGATGACATGCACCTTAAGTACTTAAGCGGCGAGTTAGCACCACAGATTAAATAATCGATTGATTAAACAGATCAATGTGTAAAGGCCAGTAATATTATTACTGGCTTTTTTATTGCCTGCCAAGAGCAGATCATGCAATTACCAACGGTATTATTTGGGATCACTCATTTACTAACACAGGGTGTTTTGGATCATTGCTTTACTAAGTAAACGTAATTTTTAGCTTTATTTAGCATTAAAAATAATCAGATCTTTTTTATTTGTACAAACAATCAACAGCTTAACTTTTTGAGTAGGTAGAGTATTGATCTCAACATTGATCGCCTTGGTAAAAATCTGATCTTTAAAGTTAAGCTTAGTAAAATCCAGATCTATTAAAAGCTAAGTAAATACAAACTTGGTAAAGCAATGATCTGAGTATTCGATCATATTAAAAATTTAACTTCTGTAAGTACTAAAAATGTTTTTATTCAATTTTTAAAATATATAAATTTATGACAGTAATGAGGTTTTTATTATTAATTTGGCTTTTTTTTACCCCGATTTTAATTTACACGTTACACTTTCATAAAAATGTAATACTTAGTCATAATAATGAAAACTTATTCGATAGCTTAAGAGATAAATTGGAATGTCACGTAAAGTACTAGTCGTAGACGACGAAGCGCCTATCAGAGAGATGCTTGTTTTTGTATTAGAGCAAAATGGATTTCAGGCAATTGAAGCTGAAGATTATGATTCTGCTATTGCTGCAATGGTTGAGCCTTACCCTGATATGGTATTGCTTGATTGGATGTTGCCTGGCGGAAGCGGTATTCAAATTGCTAAAAAGTTTAAGCAAAACGAACATACGCGCCAAATACCTATTATTATGCTTACAGCACGCGGTGAAGAAGAAGACAAAGTACGCGGCTTAGAAGTAGGCGCTGACGACTACGTAACTAAACCGTTTTCGCCAAAAGAATTAATGGCGCGTATTAAAGCGGTTATTCGTCGTGTGTCGCCAACCTCTTTAGAAGAAGCGATTGAAGTGCATGGCTTGCGTTTAGACCCTATTTCCCACCGTGTTACTTCTGAAGGAAATGAGCTTGATATGGGCCCTACTGAATTTAGGCTCCTTCACTTTTTCATGACTCACCCAGAACGGGTTTACAGCCGTGAACAATTGTTAGATCATGTGTGGGGAACCAATGTGTACGTTGAAGACCGCACTGTTGATGTTCACATTCGCCGTTTACGCAAAGCAATTGGCCCGTTAGGACACGATCGTCTGGTTCAAACAGTTCGTGGTGCAGGGTACCGTTTTTCAAGTAAACTATAACCTAGTTAAACACCAGCTTAGTTTTATACGTGTATAACTACTCTAAGGTAAAGTGAGTGTATGTATCGAGTTGTTAATAAGCAGGCGTTAATAAAACGTCTGTTTATCTATTTTTTACCCTTACTATTAATTGGTGTGCTAGTTGGCGCACCTTTTTTGCTTTTATTTTTAGGCTCCTTTTCACTTCTTGTTTGGCATTATCATCAATTATACCGTTTAAGCGATTGGCTTTTAAATCAGCGCAGTTTTAACCCGCCTGAAGGCGAAGGTGCATGGGAGCAAGTGTTTGAAGGCATTTATCATCTACAACACCGTAACCGAAAAAAACGCAATGAATTGGCCGATTTAATTAGGCGATTTCGTGATGGGGCCGAAGCGGTACCCGATGCCGTTATTGTGCTTCAAACCGATTTAAGCATTGTGTGGTGTAATCAACTGGCGCTTAAAGTGTTAGGGCTGCAGTGGCCAACCGATCATGGGCAGCGCTTAGATAACTTAATACGCGAACCTAAGTTTGCAAAATATATGCACAAAGGTGATTTTGACGAAGCACTAGAACTAGATAATGGCCATGCTATTGAGCAAGTGCTTGAGTTTAGGGTAATGCCCTATGCAACTACGCAGTTAATGGTTGTGGTGCGCGACGTAACCCGTTTAAAGCAGCTTGAACAAATGCGTAAAGACTTTGTTGCTAATGTATCGCATGAGCTTCGTACGCCGCTTACGGTGGTTACAGGCTACCTTGAAATGATGGACAGCGACAACTTACCGCCTCCTGCAATGTGGAATAAAGCACAAACGACCATGCTTGAGCAGTGTAAACGTATGGACAGTTTGGTCAGCCAGTTATTATCCCTTTCCCGTATAGAAGGCTCACGCCGACAAGATAACGATAAAGCAATTAATGTACCTCAGTTACTTGGCTATATTCAAACAGAAGCCCAGTCTATTAATCAAGACAAAGGCCACGAATTACTATTTGATATAGATAACACACTCGACATAAAAGGCTCTGAAGATGAGCTGCGTAGTGCGTTTTCTAATTTAGTCTTTAACGCTATTCATTACACTAAACCCGGCGGAAAAATACAGGTTAGCTGGCTTCGTAAAAATAATATGGCTTGTTTTACTGTTATTGATAACGGTGATGGCATTGCTGCAGAGCATATTAATCGACTGACTGAGCGGTTTTATCGTGTTGATAAAGCACGAAGCAGAACCACTGGTGGGTCTGGTTTAGGCTTGGCAATTACAAAGCATGTGTTAACACGCCACGATAGTAAATTAAATATCACCAGTGAAGTTGGAAAGGGTTCTTGTTTTTCTTTTTGTTTTTCAATAGATAAGATAGTTGAACCCCAAAATAAACAACATGTTTTGGTAAAGTCATAAAAGTGTCATTTAAGAGTCATATCATTGTCATGTACTCACTTTAGAGTGGGCAGCAGTTAGAAAATGGGACGAACAAATCGGAGAACCCACATGAAATTTAAAAATTTAGTTGCCGCAATGGGTGTGGCTGTTACAACTTTCGTATCTGCTCAAGCAGTGGCTTTAGATCAAGACATTCCTGAGTATCAAAAAATCAGCGGTGTATCAGGCAACTTTTCATCAGTAGGTTCTGACACTTTAGCTAACATGATGACCTTTTGGGCTGAAGAGTACAAACGTATTTACCCAAATGTAAACATTCAAATTCAAGCGGCAGGTTCTTCTACAGCGCCTCCAGCATTAACCGAAGGTACTGCTAACCTAGGTCCAATGAGCCGCGCAATGAAATCAAAAGAAATCGAAGCGTTTGAAAAGCGTTACGGTTACAAACCAACAGCAGTTCGCGTAGCTATTGATGCACTTGCTGTTTATGTACACAAAGATAACCCAATTGAAGGTCTTCGTATTGACCAAGTTGATGCTATTTTCTCATCAACTCGTAAATGTGGTGCGTCAGAGCAAGTTAACCGTTGGAGCGATGTAGGCCTTGAAGGTAGCTGGGCAGCACGCGATATTCAATTATACGGCCGTAACTCTGTATCAGGTACTTACGGTTACTTTAAGAAAAAAGCACTGTGTAAAGGTGACTTCCGTAATAACGTAAATGAACAACCGGGTTCTGCATCTGTAGTACAATCAATTTCATCTTCACTGAACGCAATTGGCTACTCAGGTATTGGTTACAAAACGTCAGGTGTACGTACTGTTCCATTATCTAAAAAAGGCACTAACTTTGTAGATGCAACACTTGATAATGTTGCGCAAGGTAAATACCCACTTTCTCGCTTTTTATACGTGTACGTTAACAAGCACCCAAATAAAGCCTTGTCTCCGATGGAAGCTGAATTCTTAAAAATGATTCTATCAAAAGACGGTCAACAAATTGTAGAAAAAGATGGTTATGTTCCTCTTTCTGCAAAGCTAGTTGAAGTAGAGCTTAAAAAGCTAGGTTTAAAATAATAAACCTAAGCAAAAAAAAACCGCTCATTGAGCGGTTTTTTTTGTGCTTAAAATTAAACATTTTAGTGAATTAAATACCACCTAACTTTTCAGCACGTGCTTTACATTGATTGTATGTTTCTACACATTTAGCAGAACATACTTGTTGCTTAAGCCCTTCAGCTGTTGTTTGTTGCTCGCAGGTGCTTTCGCAGCGAAAGTTTTGTTGAGCACATTGGTTCATCTCGGCATTTTCAACATGGTTTTGACAACCGGCTAAAACAAAAAAAGTGAGGGCAACTACGCTTATTTTTATTAATATATGCATTTTAAATCCTTAAAGTGAGCTCAATAAATTAAATATCGACCTGCATGTTGTCAATTAATCTCACAGAGCCTAAAAAGGCGGCGGCTAAAATAACAAAATGGTTATCATCGAGTGTAGCAGTTTTTAAGGTATCTCGTTGAGCTATCTCAAAATAGTCTGGCTTTAAGCCTGCTTGCTCTAGGCTTTGCTTAGCATGTGTTTTAAGCGAAGTGAAATCTTTATTCCCTTGCTTAAGCTGCTCGGCACACTGGCCTAGCGCTTTAAATAAAGCAGTTGCTGTTGTTTTTTGCTCTGCTGATAGGTAGCCATTACGTGAGCTCATAGCAAGCCCTGATACTTCACGCATGGTGGGTACACCAATAATTTCAACAGGCATAGATAGGTCGCGGGCCATCGTTTTAATCACTTGCAGTTGCTGAAAGTCTTTTTCACCAAAGCAAGCGTAGTCAGGTTGCACTAGGTTAAATAGCTTAGTCACAACAGTTGCAACGCCTTTAAAGTGCCCAGGGCGCGAACCACCACAGTAACCAAGCGACACGCCTGGTACGTCAACAAAGCTTTGCTCACCAAGCCCATTTGGATAAATTGTGCTTACACTTGGTGTAAATACAATATCAGTACCTAATTCTGCAAGGCCTTGTTTGTCCTCTGATAATGTACGTGGGTAGTTATCTAAATCTTCGTTAGCGCCAAATTGCATTGGGTTTACAAAAATACTAACAACCACTTTATCAGCTAAAGTTTTTGCTTTTTCAACGAGTGAAAAGTGTCCTCGGTGTAAATTGCCCATTGTTGGGACAAACGCCACACTCAAGCCCGCTTGTCGCCATGCTTTAATTTGACTACGTAATGATTTAATTTCAGTAATTGACTGCATTATTTAAACTCATGTTCAGCACTTGGAAAAGCGCCACTTTTTACATCGGTACAATATTTTTGAACGGCCGCTGGCATGTTGCCAGTTTCTAATAAAAAGTTTTTTGAAAATTTTGGAATATAACCTGCCGAAATACCCACAAGGTCGTGCATTACTAATATTTGACCATCGGTCACATTACCAGCACCAATGCCAATGGTTGGAATACTAAGCGCATCAGTAATACGTTTTGCCAATGCACTCGGGATACACTCAAGTACTAATAATTGTGCGCCAGCGGCTTCCAGTGCTTTTGCATCATCAATCATTTTTTGTGCTTTGTCTTCTTCGCGCCCTTGGATTTTAAAGCCGCCAAATACGTGCACAGATTGAGGGGTAAGGCCTAAGTGCCCACACACAGGAATACCTTGTTGAGTAAGCGCTTTAATACTGTCGTAAAGCCATTCGCCACCTTCAAGTTTAACCATGTTTGCACCAGCGCGCATAAGTTCTGCGGCATTTTTACACGTGTCGTTAACGCTTGAATATGTCATAAATGGCATGTCAGCAATAACAAATAATTCACGGCTTCCTGCACGCACACAGCGCGTATGGTAAGCAATATCTTGGTTGGTTACGCCAAGCGTATCATCACCGCCTTGCAGCACCATACCTAATGAATCACCGACTAAAATAACGTTAACGCCATTATCATGAAATAACTTTGCAAAGCTTGCATCGTAAGCAGTTAATGCTGTGATTTTGTTATTTTCTGCTTTCATTTTATTTAAAGTAGAAACGGTTATTTTAGACATAATATTCCTCGCAGGCATAAGCCTTGGTTAATTACAGAGGTAATTGTTGTAAGTCGTTGAGCGGTAAATTAGTTGCAATGGTTTTTAGTGCAATGCCGCTGGGTAAAATAAGTTCTGGCGCAAGTTCAAGCAGTGGATACACCACAAACTCGCGTTCGTTCAAGCCATAATGGGGCACAGTTAAGCGTGCAGTATTAATAATTTTATTACCAAACAAAAGGGTATCTATGTCTAGCGTTCGAGGACCCCAACGTTCAGCTTTTCTAACACGGCCGTGCTCTAGTTCAATTTTTTGTGTTAAATCAAGTAGCTGTTCTGGTTCAAGATGGGTATTAATACATGCAACTGCGTTAATGTAGTCGGGTTGGTCTTGCGGTCCCATAGGTTTACTTGCGTAATAGTGAGACACGCTTACAAACTCGCTATGCGGCAGTTTTTTAAGTGCCGCAATCGCGTTATCAAGCTGTTGTTTAGGCGAGTTTAAGTTAGCACCTAACCCTAAATAAACACAGTTCATGTTATTACTCAGCTGGCTTTCTTGGTGCGCGGCGACGAGAGCGTTTACGCGGCTTTGGACCACCTTGATGACCTAAGTTTTTAACCATGTCTTTTTGACCGTTAATATCTTGGCTAAGGTATTGAGTCCACCACTGTGCAAGTTCTTTATGCTCAGTTTCACCCGCATCAACGCGCAATAATAAAAAGTCGTAAGCGGCTTTAAAGCGCGGTTGTTGCGTTAACCTGTACGCACGTTGGCCTGCACGTTTATCTAAACGGTGCTGGATGTGCCAAATATCGCGCGCACCCAACGTAAAGCGTTTTGGAACTGCAATATGTTGTGCGCTTTCGCTAAGTACTTTATTCATTGCTTGTGCAAAGGCATCGTACTCGCTAAGTTGTTCTTCTGCTTGAAGCTTTTTGGTTATTGCTAAAAGTGGGAACCATAATAGCGCGGCAAAAATAAATGCAGGCGTTACTTTTTTATCAGCATTTATGCGTTTGTCGGTATTTTGAAACATTTGCTGAACAAAGGCTTGTTCTAAACCATTTGGGTTGGCTTCTAAAATTTTATCAAGCGCAGGAAATAATGCACGGAAAAGCCCGTATTGGCGAAGCATTAAAAAGTTAGCTTCAGCTTTACCGTTTAAAAACAGTTTAAGCACTTCTTCAAACAAACGCGCCGGTGGAATGTTATCAAGTAAGCTGGCAAGCTCGCTGATCGGCTTTTCGCTATTTGGCGCAATGCTCATATCAAGCTTTGTTGCAAATCGTACTGCGCGTAACATACGCACGGGATCTTCACGGTAGCGTGTTTCGGGATCGCCTATAAGCTCAATTTGTTTTGCTTTAATAGCGGCTAAACCATTGGCGTAATCGTGAATGCTAAAGTCGTTAATTGAGTAATACAAAGCATTAATTGAAAAATCGCGGCGCTCGGCATCTTCTTCAATGCTACCAAATACGTTGTCGCGTAATAATTGCCCTTCAGTACTTGATTGGCTTATTTGGTTTTTAGACTCAGGCGCTTCGTGATGGCCACGCATGGTTGCCACTTCAATAATTTCTCGGCCAAAAACAATGTGCGCTAAACGAAAGCGGCGACCAATTAATCTACAGTTCCTAAATAGCTTTTTAACTTGGTCGGGTGTTGCGTTAGTGACTACATCAAAGTCTTTAGGTTGTTGGCCTAACAATATATCGCGAATACAACCACCAACCAGGTAGGCATCATAGCCACCGTCTTTTAATCGGTATAACACTTTGATTGCATTTGGGCTAAATTGTTTACGAGAAATACCATGCTCACCGCGTGTGATTACTAATGGTTCGCTGCTTACAGAGGCATTTTCAGCACTCGTATTTGGGCCGATTATCTGTCGGCAAAATTGAAAAAGCTTGGAAATAATAATCCGTCTCCTAGAAGGTGTTGATTGGCATGTCATCACAATCAAAAACAACCGCAAATAGTGGTATTAACCCCCAATACTTACTGTCTTACTTAAATAGCATATATTTAGGCGGCTATCATATACCAGCAGGGTTTAAAAATTAAGTTGATGTGTTGAAATTAAGCTGTTTTTCGCGATTTTATTTACACAGTTTAGTAAATTAGTTGACTTGAGTTGTTTGCTACTGAGAAATTTGTATTTCAGCAACTTTAGGTACTTGCTTTAACTCAAAGGTATTTACACCCCATTCAACCAGCTGCTCGGTGGTTAAATCCGTTAAATCAGCATGAGTTGGCAAGCCTAAAAATTCAAAGGCACTTATTAATGCGGGTTTTGGCTCTATTTTACTAATTGCAGGGGCGTAGTTTTGTTTAGATAGTTTAAAGCCCGGCTTGGCAACGGCTAGAGGTAAGTGGGCAAACTCAGGGATAGGATGATTGAGCTGTTTAAATAAACTGATTTGTCGTGCTGTGGGTTCTATTAAATCGGCGCCTCTAACAATGCGATTTATGCCTTGATCAATATCGTCAACAACAACCACTAATTGGTAGGCAAATAAGCCATCACTTCGTTTTATTATGTAATCTTCGTGGGCCAGCTCACTACAAACACTAATATCACCTTGAATCAGATCGTTAAAATATGTGGTTGCATGGCATTGTGTTAAACGAAGTGCGCCTGAATCGGTTGAATGTCCAAGATTTTTACACTGACCTTGATAAATTCCACCCAATGCTTTTATTTGTTTTCGGCTACATTGGCAGGCATAAACACAGTTTTGATTTTCAAGTGAGCTGACGACGTCTTGGTATAAATCGAGCCGTTTGGTTTGATATACAACCGGTTCGTCCCAGTGGAGGCAATAGGCTTGTAAGGTATTTAGGATATCGGTGTCGGCATTTTTTACCACTCGAGTGGTGTCTATATCTTCGATACGGACGAGCCAAGACCCTTTATTTGATTTTGCATCAAGGTAGCTGCCTACAGCCGCAACAAGTGAGCCAAAATGAAGTGGCCCAGAAGGAGACGGTGCAAAACGACCGCGATAGTTGCGCATAGGCGCAGTAACGGCTGCAGGTGACATGCTAATTAATGAGGTTAATTAGCCGCGTCCAGCTTGTTTTTCTTTAATTTCTGCAAGTGTTTTACAGTCTACGCATAAATCAGCAGTTGGTCGCGCTTCTAAGCGGCGAATACCAATTTCGATTCCACAAGACTCACAAAAGCCAAAATCATCTTCTTTAATTAAAATAATTGTTTTTTCAATTTTTTTAATTAATTTGCGTTCGCGGTCACGAGTGCGAAGTTCTAAAGAGAACTCTTCTTCTTGTGCAGCGCGGTCAACTGGGTCAGGAAAGTTAGCAGCTTCGTCTTGCATATGCGACTTTGTACGATCAACTTCGTTACGTAAATCGTTACGCCAAGTTTCTAAAATCGTTTTGAAATGAGCACGTTGTGCTTCATTCATATACTCTTCGCCTGGTTTTTCTTGGTATGGTTCTAAACCGGCTTGAGCCAATAAACCATGTTTCTTTTGGTCTGGCATAACTCTCTCCTAAATCCTTAATTTAATGCCTCAGCATTAGCCGGCGGTATAAATAACAGAAACTTATACCCTAGGCAAATTTATTTTTAATTATACGAATTAGCTTCAACCATGCTTTGCGAGTAAAAAGTGCGTTAATGATGGTGCTTAATTAACTAACTTACTGGTTTATAAAACTTGCCTTTATATATGGGCAAAATTTTAAAAAACAAGGCTAACTCTGGAATTGATTTTTATTGCATCAATCATTTTCATCGCGTTGCTTGTTCTAATTACCTGATGTAATTGTTTGGTTATACATTACTGTATAAATGCTATTTTTTTATGAAGCACCACTTCATTTTCACAAATGAGTGCTTTATACACTACTACTTCAACACCGCTAGCAATGGCTTTTTGTAAAAGTTGTGCGTATTTTTCGTCGATATGCGCTGCTGCGCTCACTGCATTTATACCTTCATGTAAAACAGCGAACAGTAGTACGGCGCGATGGCCTTGTTCGACCACTTCAATGAGCTCGCGAAGGTGTTTTTGTCCACGTAATGTTTGTGCATCAGGAAAATAGCCTTGGCCGCTATGCGGTTCATCTTGGCTTAGCAAGGTGACTGATTTAACTTCAACGTAGCAATTTTTTGTATT
Source organism: Pseudoalteromonas sp. PSi26 (assembly GCF_054960575.1). NCBI lineage: Bacteria > Pseudomonadati > Pseudomonadota > Gammaproteobacteria > Alteromonadales > Pseudoalteromonadaceae > Pseudoalteromonas > Pseudoalteromonas sp. PSi26. The sequence goes on from NZ_JBHNYT010000002.1 coordinate 78,202, forward strand.
TGGGCTTGTGAGTAAAAAGTCGATGCGACTGTTTTCACTGCCATATTTAACTTCACTTTGAAGTTGCTCATAGCCAGTTAGTTCATTAATTACATTATGATTAATTGCTTCTTCTACCACCTTATTAGCGACCGCTGTATTAACACATATAAGGTGTCCTAAATTATTTTTGGTCAGCTCTAATGAGTGTGGATACTTTCGTTTTACGTTATCGCTTGTTGAATAAAAAGCAGTAAAACCTGGCTCTGCGCAGCCTGTCATTTTTCCTGTGTTAGCACAATGCGCGGTAAACTCAGCGCCATCACCGAGTTTTAAATCAGCCAAAAACCGCTTGTAGCGTTTAATTAATGTGGCCGATTGCAATGCTGGTGTGTACTTCATGGTTATGTCCAATGTGGTTAATAGTGTGATGAGGGTTATTTATCTCAAGCTGTTGGGAACTTAGGCGCACTATAGTAGACTCAACAGCACATTTAAGTGCAAGGATATTCTAACATGAGTGAAAAATTTGTTGTTCAACTAAGCGAACACGCAGCACCGAGTCATTGGGGCGAAAGCGCAACGTTGTCATTTAACGAACGTGGTGCAACCGTTCATTTATCTGAGCAAGAAACATTAAAAAATGTTCAAAAAGCAGCGCGTACTATTGCCAATCAAGGCGTTAAACACGTTGAACTTGCGGGCGATACATGGTGCACAGAAAGCCAATGGGCTTTTTATCAAGGTTTTGTCACACCTAAACTATTAAACGGTGTTGAGTTTGTTGATAACGCACAATCTGATCTGCAAGAACTTGCGCATTTAAAAAGCTCAGCAACGTGGGCGCGTGAAATGGTTAACGGCACTGCAGACGATATTTACCCTGAAAGCCTTGCAGAAAAAGCCGCTGAGTTTATTCAATCACTGGCTCCTGAGCACGTAAGCTACCAAATAATTAAAGGCGATGCGTTATTAGAGCAACAATGGATTGGTATTCATGCTGTTGGTCGTGGGAGTGTTCGCCCACCGGTATTATTAGAGCTTGATTACAACCCTACAGGCGACGATAACGCACCAGTCAGTGCAGCCCTTGTGGGTAAAGGTATTACGTTTGATTCGGGCGGTTATTCAATTAAGTCAAGCGAAGGCATGCTAGGGATGAAGTGTGATATGGGTGGTGCTGCAACAGTAACGGCTGGTTTAGCACTTGCTATTAATCGCGGTATTGAAAAGCGTATTAAATTATTTTTATGCTGTGCTGAGAACTTAATTTCTGGCCACGCTTACAAATTAGGCGACATTCTTACTTACAAAAATGGCACAACCGTTGAAATTGTAAACACGGATGCAGAAGGGCGTTTAGTGCTTGCCGATGGTCTAATGGCTGCTGGCGAAACGGGCGCACCTTTAATTATTGACGCAGCAACATTAACAGGCGCTGCGTTGGTTGCTGTTGGCCAAGAATACAATGCGTTGTTTGCACTTGATAAAGAGCTGGCACGTGAAGTTGAAGGCTTTGCTTCTCAAGAAATGGAAGCCGCTTGGCCATTACCACTTGAAAAGTGGCACCAACAAAACTGTCCATCACCTTATGCTGATACGGCTAATAGCCGCGCGCAAAAAGGTGGCGGCTATGGCGGTGCATCAAATGCTGCTGGCTTCTTATCACGCTTTGTACCAAACGATGGCAAAGGTTGGGTACACATTGACTTAGCGGCTGCATTTAATATGGGTAGCACAAGTCAGTGGGCTGCTGGCGCAACAACACAAGGTATGCGAACAGTTGCTCGTACGCTGCTTGAAAAAGCGTAACGCTAAAAAATACGCTATTGAGAGAAATTAGGCACCATTTGGTGCCTTTTTTGATCCACAAGCAAGCAATTTTATTTAATTTACGGTAAAATCCCACGCCAATACCTGTTTGAGTGACTAATTTGGTTTTACTCTAAACTACACTCAAATATTATATCCACCACTGGGGTTTCTAACTATGTCAGATAAGTGCTATATCACAGCTCAACAGTTACTTGAAGATTCATTCCGCGTAGCGGCACAAGTATACAAAGACGGCTTTCGTCCTGATTTTATTATAGGTATTTGGCGAGGTGGTGCACCAATTGGTATTGCTGTGCAAGAATATTACGATTACAAAGGTATTGAAACTGACCACATTGCAGTGCGTACATCGTCTTATTACGGTATTGGCCAGCAATCAAAAGAAATTAAAGTACATGGTTTACATTACATTGTAGAAAACGCTAATGCGGGTGATTCTTTGCTTATTGTTGATGATGTATTTGACTCAGGGCGCAGTATTGTTGCACTAAAAGAAAAGCTTTCAGAACTAATGCGCTTAAATTTACCGCGCGATATTCGAATTGCTTGCCCATACTACAAACCAAAAAATTCAAAAGTAGATACCGTGCCTGATTACTACATTCATGAGTCTGAAGAATGGTTAGTATTCCCGCATGAATTGTCGGGTTTAACACCAGATGAAATTATTGAAGGTAAATCTGACTTAGTGAAAATTCACGATATTTTGTTAGAAGACTAATACAACGAGTGCATCAAATGCATATTTAGCCTTACGAACGTGTTATTTGTTTTTAGGGCAATAAAAAAAGGCCTTAATTGGCCTTTTTTATTGCGTGTTTAAAGCTGTGCAAAGCTATCTACATATTCACTAAGCATTGGAATATCGACCGCTTGTAAACCATTAGTACTTCTTTGCACTAAGCCTTTTTCGACTAATTCTGTTACAACACGCCTGTAAGCTCGCTCAGTGGTTGCAAAGCGTTCAGCCTCAGCGTTGACAGTTGGGTAGGCTCTAAGCAGTGTAGGGTTGTTGTTCTCGGCTCTTAGTAAGCAGTCTTTGGCTATGTTATAGCTAAGTGGCAGTAATAACTTATCTAAGTTGATTTTTTGGTTTTCTTGAAACTTAGCAGCAATAGTTTGTGCCGTGTATAAGCTAAGCTCTGGTTTTTCGAGCAATAATGCACGCCAGTGTCTTAATTCAATCAGGTTGTAAGTCACATCACTAAAACACGTTACCGTATAAATACACGGATTGTTGTTAAGTGCTTCTATTTCGCCTATCAGGGTATTATTACAATCCAGTTGTCCTAGCAGCAGGCGTCGTCCGTTTCCTACGTCATAACTAAATGACACAGTGCCGCTGCGCACAAGCACAAGCTTGCTTAAAGGCTGATCTTGATGGATCAGCACTTCTTTTTTTGATTGTTGATAACTACTACCGGCAAAGGTGAGTAACTGTTCAACTAGATAACTAGAAAAATGGTATTGAAACATCAATATGCTCTTCGGACATTTGTCCTATTTATTATGTTTTAATGACGGTAGCATTAACACATTAAGAATTTACGCTAACTTGCTACTAATACTTTTAGCTTTGCTATGGGTATTATTTTACCTTCATTTCCCGTGTAATGATTTAAGAATTTGTTGGTTTTTTTGCCGGCAAACTTTTTCAGGTTTTTAAGTAAGTTAGCTTTTTATTTACGTATGTCACTTCGCTTAATTATTAATATAAGAGAGCTACTCTCTTACTAGCCAATTATTTTCAAACTCTAAATAACGCTCATAATTAAGCAAAGTGCTATTACTTTGCAATACTTACAACTGTAATAAGTTAGCATTAGTGTAATGCTAACCCAAAGGCTAGGAGAGAACAATTGAGTTGGGAATATTTAGGCTATATTGCGTCAGCATTATTGGTTGCATCACTCACTATGACCGATGTAGTAAAGCTTCGTTGGTACAATATGTTAGGGTGTATTGTGTTTACGGCTTATGGCGTAGCTATTGGTGCTGTTCCTGTTGTTTTTACCAACGCGCTACTGGCATTGGTTAACTTGTATCACATTGTAAAATTATATCGCCAGCCAAAAGTTGATCAGCCCGAGGCACAGCAGCCAAAAAGCTAAATGACATGGTTTGTATTAAAAAAGGGTTAACTTGCGTTAACCCTTTTTTTGTTTATTTAGCTACGCTCTCTTTGTTATCGAATCGCTTCATACCGGCAATCCATGTTTGTAGTACTTGAGTTTTATAAATATCTTCAACGGGTACTTTAAAATAATCTTTATCCACTAAAATAAAGTCGGCCCATTTACCTTGCTCTAAGCTCCCTATTTTAAACTCTTGATGCGCGGCATAAGCTCCGCCCAGCGTAAAGGCACGTAGTGCATCTTCGCGACTTAGTACTTCGCTTGGACGCCAGCCGTTTTCAGGCTGTTTGTTATGATCCATTCGTGTAATTGCTGAATATAAACCATCAAACGGATTTGCAAGCTCTACAGGGTAGTCAGAACCCGCAGCAACCACTGAACCTTGTTGTAAAAATGTTTGCCATGCGTACGCAAAGCTAAGTTGCTTTTCAGTCAGGCGCTGCTCTGCCATATGCATGTCAGATGTTGCATGTACAGGTTGCATAGATGGAATAATTTTTAGTGCTTTAAATCGAGGAATATCGTCTGGCGTTACTATTTGTGCGTGCTCAATTCGGTTGCGCAGTAGAATACCGCCTGTTTTTTTAAACACATTTTCGTAAGCGTCTAAAACCACACGATTGGCTTTGTCACCAATGGCATGGGTGTTGGCGGTAAAGCCATTTTTAAAGCTTTGGGTAAATAGTGCTTCGAGTTTCTCTTGGGTTTCAAGCATTAACCCATGATGGCCAGCACGGTCGGCATAATCTTCAATAAGGGCTGCGCCACGCGAGCCTAATGCACCATCGGCATATACTTTTACACTACGAATTTCCATAAAGTCGTAGTTATCGTGATATGGCCCGGCTTTTAGCATAGCTGGTAAATCTGGGCTAGCACCGCTTAGCATTGCCACAATACGTAATGGTAAATTGCCTTGATCACCGCGCTCTTTGTACACTTCCCATGTGGCTTTATCTATGCCAGCGTCATGAGTAGAAGTAATACCTAGGCTTAATAAGTGCTTACCTGCGGCATCTAGCGAGTTGCTAATATCTTGTTTTGAAGGGGCTGGCATGTGCTGAACAATTAACGACTCAGCTTTATCAACAAAAATACCGGTAGGGTGACCAAATTCATCTTTTATTACTTCACCGCCTTTTGGCGATTTTGTATCAGCGTTAATGCCCGCAAGCTCAAGCGCTTTTGAGTTAACCCAAATTGCATGGCTATCAACACGAGATAAAACAACCGGACGATCGCTTACTACTTTGTCTAAATCTTTAGCGGTAGGAAAGCGCGTATCTGGCCATAACTCTTGGTTCCAGCCTCGGCCGATGATCCAACCTTGTTTGCCTTGCGCAAATTGCTTTAGTTTATTTGTAACGTCATCAACCGACTTAGCGCCGCGTACATCTAACTGCGATAAGTTATCTCCTAGCCCAATAACATGGCCGTGGGCATCAATTAAGCCGGGCAGTAATGTGTTGCCTTCTGCATTTACTAATTTGGCATCTGGAAAGCTTTCTTTTAGTGTGTCGCCGCCTACTTTTACAACTTTGCCATCTTTTATAACCAAAGTGCTAAATTGTTGAAGCTCGCCTTTTTGCATTTTGCCTTTATAAAGCGGGGTATAACCATTGGCATTATAAATAACTTTGGTTTGCGCAATCGCAAAGCTAGAGCCTGTAAAAAGGCTGGCAAGCACAAGTGGTTTAAGTATTTTTTTGAGTAACATAGGGCACTGTTTTGTTATTTTTAGTGCAATAACACTAGCAAACCCTTTTTTAGAATACCAATAGGATGCGATAAGCTCGTAAAATAGACAGTTAAAGCTAAGCTGGTTGCTTAGCTGTTAAATTAATTACCTAAAACCTTAAGTCAGAAAGGTTACTTATGTAAGGGCTACTTACTGGCATATAAATGGTATTCGCTCAGTGTTAGCCGGCCGTCTTTATCTTGGTCGTAACGAATAAACTTAGACCACAAGGCGGGGTCTATTAAGGCTTCAGAACGCGTTAAAAATCCGTCTTTATTTCTATCTATTTTTTTAAACTGGTTGTTAATAGTGTCACTTGCGGCAAAGCTTGATGCACTAAATACGGTTAGAGTGCATAAAATAAAAAAGTGTATGGGATTCATTAAAATACTCAGTAAAGATTGTTAGTAAGGTAGTTTTTAAATTCAATTAATGAAATTTGTTTATCTTGGTTTTTATCCCACATTATAAACGTGCTAAGTAACTGGGGCTGGCGTTCTAATTCGTTATGAGTAAGGTAACCGCTTTTATCTGTATCAAGGTGATCAAAGCGCTGTTTTACATCAAGTGCTAAGGCATTAAAACTTAAAATCAACGCTATGGTGGTTACAAAGTAACGTATCTTCATGGTAGTCCTTCCAAAAGGGTAATTAAGTTGTATTGAATAGTGAGGTATTACGCTTAATGAGATAAAGCACTTGCCATAATTTAACTCCCAACATTAAATCCTTTTACACATTCCCTCAGGGATTATGGCAAATGCTTTAGTACACTTTACAAGTTAAAAGCTTAAGCAAAACTTAATCTGTTATGGCTTAAAGTTTTCAAACTCAGCTTTAGAGATCATCTCGTCGTTGTCTTCGTCTAAATCGGTAAACTGCCTAAGTAGCTCTTTATCCTGCTTGGCTTCAACAAACGAGATACTTCCGTCCATGTTTGTATCTAAGTGTGCAAATCGCACGGCCGAAGGAGAAGCTAATACCGTTGCACTGATAGCTAAAAATAATAATAAAAAAGCAGCAATAAGTTGTTTCATAATTTCATTCCTTTTGAAGTTAATTTATTGGATAAATTTTCTGAATTCATTTAGCGACAACTGACCATTTTGGTCTGTGTCTATTTGTGCAAAGTTTTCCTTAAGCACGGCGTCCATTTTTGCCTCGGCTTCGCTTAACAGGCCGTTGCTGTCCTTATCGAGTTCATTAAACGTAGCGTCAACGTCCATAGCGTATGCGCCTGTATTCACTAAACCCAACGCAAGTAATGTTGAAAAAACCAAAGTGTTAATGTTCATGTGTATTTCCCTATTAAATTTATTTATTACACCCATTACAAAAAGGGTGCCAAATTTTATTTTTATTTACTTTCAATGAGTTATGTTTTTTTGGTTTGGGGTTGTAGGTAAAAATTACACTGACTGTGTGTAATTTTGTGTAAATACAGCAACAGGGTTGAAGGTATTTTTTGTGATCTTAGTTAAATCAATCAGTTGTGCTGTTGCTGTTTAGCAACAAAATGGCGATTTAAAATGAATATGGTTCAGCATGTGTATAGGCGGTATTGATAATAATAGGCGCGTTATTTACTTACAGAGTTTACTGCAATGGCTGCAACGTTTGCTAAACATTACAATGCAATGCTTAATTGGCGCCCTAATTTAATAGGGCAGTTTGCGTTAAGCATGCTGCTGTCGTTATTGCCACTTTCTATTGTGGTTATTGTTTTTTTAAATGCGTTAAATAAACAGCTAGCAACCACCCAGCAAATTGTGAGTAACCATTACCAGCTCACAAAATCGTTCGCTAATTTAAAGCAAGACCTTAATAGCGTTGAGCGCGCAACAAGGCAAAATTGGGTGTTAAAAAGTGATGCGCTCAACACCCTCATTGTTGATAAATGGGAATCGTCTGTGCAGAGCATAAATGAACTCAAACACATTAATGCAAACCCAGACTACATAAACCAATGGACACAGCTTTTAACTATTTTGCAAACAGCACAACACCAGCTCGTTGAGAAAAAACAGCAAAAAGCAGAGCTCTTCTTACCCATAAGCGAGTCAATTACAGAGCTCACAGTGTGGCTCAAAAATAAAAACGAAGCGCAAATAACCCATAACCAAAACGAGCTAGCCAGGCTACAAGCGTCGTTTATAAATTGGCTAGTGGCACTTATTCCTCTTACTTTATTGGTTGGCGGCGGCTTTTTATGGCGTATAAGTTTGCGCTTAAAAGGGCTTACTAGGGTTATTGATAAGCTAGGGCAGGGTGACTGGCAGCAAAAAATAGCCGTAAAAGGCTCGTCAGAGTTAGTCGAACTCGGAGAAAAACTACAGTGGGTACAAACTCAGCTGTATATGCTTGAGCAACAAAAGGATACGTTTTTACGCCACGTAACACACGAACTTAAAACACCACTTGCCTCTATGGTTGAAGGAACCGATTTACTAACCGATGAAATTGTTGGCCCTATTAATAACGAACAAAAAGCGGTGCTTGCTCTGATCACTCAATCTACGGTGCGCCTTCGCATGATGATAGACAGCCTACTCAGCTATAACGCTATTAGAGCAACGATAAACAGCTCAAGCGAGGTTAATATTGATCATTTAATTAAAAAAATTAATGGTCATTTTGAGCATCGTCTAACGGCACGAAAGCAACGTATTCAGTGGCAAAACTCTGTTTCAAGCACTGTCCTTGCGCTTCCTAATGAACTAATAGAAATGATGCTAATTCAGTTAATTTCAAATAGCTTAAAATTTTCTGATGATAACCAAGGTGTGACTGTAAATTTAAAATGCGAGCAACATCAGCTGTGTTTGGTTGTGGCCGATAATGGCTGTGGCATTAAAGAGCACGAAATAAAGCATATTTTTAGTGCGTTTTATCAAGGTAAACATGACCAAAGCATTACCTTACAAGGCAGTGGTTTGGGCCTAACAATTGTAAAAGAAACGGTTGAGCAGCTACAAGGCACATTAAGTGTTGAGAAAAATAAACCACACGGTTGCCGTTTTTTAATAAAAATACCAATCAGTAAAAATTTAGGAGTTAATTAACAATGCGCATACTCACTATTTTATGTGTGCTTGCAGGTAGCTTAATTGTATCGGGGTGTGAGCTTAATAATGGCACGCAAGCGCTGGGCAGTAATAAAACATCAAATACTAAAAACGTATCTCCTAGTCCCAAGGCAATGCCTAAATTAGCCCCTGTTTATCCCTCTGCTGAGCGGGTTATAGCGCTTCATGCAAATCAATGTGGTGGGTTTACATTGCCACCAACAAAGCGGTCATTTAAAGGTGAAAATGAGCTAAAAGCATTTTTTAAATTTATGTGCTTAAAAGTAAGTACCGACCCAAATACAGTAATGACCAAGTTACTTAAACTCGACCTAGCCTATTTTTGGCCTGACGATATAAAACAGTATTTATGGCTGCAAAAACAGCAGATTACCTTACAAATAAACGCGCAAAAAGAGCAACAAGCCCTTAATAACCAAATGCAGAAAACCCTGTCGTCGCTGGCAGATATAGAGCAGCAGTTATTACTTCGCGAAGATACTAAGGAGCAGTAACCATGGCCACAAATAGTTCGCACAAAGCAAAAGTGTTATTAGTTGATGACGATGCAAGTTTATTAAAGTTACTTGCTATTCGTATTGAATCAAAAGGCTATCAAGTAACAACTTGTGAAAGTGGCTTAGCAGCGCTACAAATTTTAAAAAGCCACGTGTTTGATGCCGTCATTACCGACTTACGAATGGATGAAATGGACGGCATGGCGCTGCATCGTCAACTGCAAAGTCGATACCCTGCATTACCAGTAATTATGATGACGGCGCATGGCTCTATTCCTGATGCGGTTGAAGCCACCAAACAAGGTATTTTTGCTTTTATTACTAAACCGGTCGATAAAGACGAGCTATTCGATAGCCTTGCAAATGCAATAGACATTCATGGTGTAAATACCGATGAAGCTCCATCAAAAAGTAATATAGTAACGCGCAGTGGTGCCATGTTGCACTTGCTTGAACAAGTTAAGTTACTTGGGCCTACTCACGTTAATGTGCTTATTTCGGGGGCTAGTGGAACGGGTAAGGAGTTATTAGCGCAGGCTATTCATCAGCATAGCCAAGTAAGTAACGGGCCCTTTGTGGCTATAAACTGTGGTGCTGTACCAGGGGAGCTTTTAGAGTCTGAATTATTTGGCCATAAAAAAGGAGCGTTTACTGGTGCTGTAAAAGATCATCAAGGTTTATTTCAGCAAGCGCAGGGCGGTACATTATTTTTAGATGAAATTGGCGATATGCCCCTTAACTTACAAGTAAAGTTACTGCGTGTACTGCAAGAAAAAACCATTCGCCCAGTGGGTTTTCAAGAAGAGATCTCAATTGATGTGCGTATTGTATCGGCAACTCACAAAAACTTGCCCGAAGCCATTAAAAACCAGCAGTTTAGAGAAGATTTATACTACCGCCTAAATGTAGTTAATTTAAAATTACCACCACTGTGTGAACGCCGTGAAGACATAAGCCTACTAGCCCAATACTTTAGCGCAAGTATCGCTAAACGAATGAACCAAAATGAAAAACACTTTGCCAATGATGCCATGCACGCATTGGTACGTTATGATTGGCCGGGAAATATTCGTCAGTTACAAAATGTTGTTGAACAAGTGGTAGCCTTAACACCGGGCGAGTTTATTTCAGCGCATTTAGTGTTAGCAGCACTCGATAGCAACGAAAAAAGTGTAGAGCCACTCTCATTAAACGACGCTAAAAAAGAGTTTGAACGTGATTACGTTATTAATACGCTAAAAATGGCAGGCGGCAACGTAGCAGAAGGCGCCAAGCTTGCTAAGCGTAATCGTTCAGACTTTTATAAACTCATTAAAAAACACAATATTGACGTTGATAGTTTGGCGTAAAAAATTAAAGGAATCCTCATGCAGTTATTTATGGTGTATTTAGGCGGGCGAATTCAAGGCTGCCACATAGAAATGCACGACATTCGCTTTGTAGTTGGGCAAAACATAGAGCAAACCTACACCAAATTAAAAAGCCAATGGGTTGGCGACAAAAACAGCGTACACATGGATAGTTTTATGGCTGTTAACAATATTGATGGCTACAAAGTAGAAGTGGTAGACGATTATGTTGAACAAAATAAACAGCTTTATTTTGTAAACTTAGGCGCTTACAGAAGCGACTCAATGGCAGAGCAACACGACTTTGCATTATATGTAGCAAGCAGCAGTGAAGAGGCAAAGCAGCGAGCTAAACATGATTTATTAGCAGGCCTGAGCCATATTCATAAAGACGACTTACACGACGTAGACGATTGCTTTGCAATTGATTTACTCGACAGTCAATTAACAATAAAACTTAGCCCAAGTGGGCTTTCACAACCTATAAAACCGGATTGGTTTGGTTACCATGTTTTATAAGTTAAGTAATCTGAGCACTGAATAATAAAGCTATCTCAAACCGCTATTTTTCTTGCTCATTTTTTTCACTGTTTGATGCCAGCTTAAAAGCCACAATAACTAAGCCAAACATAGCGAACGGCAGAGCTGCTAACATGTATTCAACTATGTTGCTATCTTGAAAATTAGCTTGCAATAAAAAGTGCCCCGCCACACACATAACAATAACAACGAGTAAAATTGGCAACAGCATGAGCTCTTTTTTTGATGAATGATTTTTCATTGAATAACAGCTTAAACAAAAAATGATGCGCTATTGTAATGAGCTTACATATGCTTGGCAAACCACAACGCTTTTAATGATATGATTGCTATAAATGAAGTTTGTAAATGAGTGTGGAAACAACGTGGAAAGTAGCTTAAAAAACGTTTACCTAGTCGGTGGAGCAGTACGCGATAAACTGCTAAACATTGCATCAAAAGATAACGATTATGTGGTTATTGGCGAAACGCCCAGTACCATGGAGTCGCTTGGCTTTTTACCAATAGGTAGCGACTTTCCTGTTTATTTGCACCCAAAAACAAAAGAAGAATACGCACTAGGGCGTACCGAACGAAAAAGCGGTAAGGGTTATACAGGCTTTGTGGTTGACGCCAGCCCTAGCGTAACACTTGAAGAAGACCTCGCTAGGCGCGACTTAACCATAAACTCTATGGCGCTTGACGAAAACGGTAAAATTATTGACCCTTTTAATGGTCAACACGATTTACAAAACAAAATACTGCGCCACACCACACACGCCTTTGTAGAAGACCCTGTGCGAGTGCTGCGTATTGCACGGTTTTTAGCGCGTTACGGCAGCGATTGGCAAATCCATCCCAGCACTTATGCGTTAATGCGAGAGCTTAAAAATAAAGGCGAGCTTAACCACTTAGTGCCTGAACGTGTATGGTTAGAAACCGAAAAAGCGCTTGGCGAAAAACACCCCGAGCTTTACTTTCAAGCATTAGATGGGCTGGGCATTTTTCCTGAAATAGAACAAATGAAAAACGTACCACAACCTGCCAATCATCACCCTGAAGGCGATGTATTTGTGCATACAATGTTGGTACTCAGGCGTGCAGCCGACTTAAATTTTAATTTAGAAACCCGCTTTGCTGCGCTTACCCACGATTTTGGCAAAGCCCTTAGCTATAAAATACGCGGCAATTTACGCGGTCACGAACGCGAAGGTGTAGCGGTGGTAGAGTCATTTTGTAATCGTTTAAAAGTGCCTAATCGTTTTCGTGATATTGGCGTGCTTACCAGCGATAATCACACTTTATGCCATACGATTGATCAGCTTAGGCCGCAAACTATTCATAAATTAATTGTCACTAATTTAAATGGTTTGGTGCACCCTGAGCGCTTTTTAGCATTTACTCAAGCCTGCCAATGTGACGCGCAAGGTCGCGGAGAAACACTGGTTAATAAGCCTTACCCGCAGGCAATTAAGTTGCGCGCCATTCATAGTAAATTACAGCAAATGGATAAAAAGCACATAGTACAAGAGGCGCTTAAAAGTGGCAAAAAAGGCCCCGAAATAGGCGAGGCAGTAAAGCTGGCAGAAATAAACTGTATCAAAGCGTTTTTAAGTGATGAGCCAAGTACAACAAGCTAACTAGTGTAAATTAAGTCAAGTATTGAGATACGCCTTGTTGATCACGGCGCGGTACTTTTTGAAGGTCGTTTATTTGCGTATGCTGTAGTTTATTTGCCTCTGGCTCAGCGTTTTTATCAGATTTATATAAACTAAAAATAAAGTCGAGCTCTTCTCGTTCAAGTGATGGGGTCACGGCAAATCCTACTGCTTAATGCGTTAATATAGTTCCAGAGTATGTGAACGCGACTGAATTAAAGGTGAATAGTTACAAAGGAAGGTGACTGTTTATTTCCTCACTGTTTATTGGCACATTTCTTTTCTTTCTAATATTACTGAACTCTACCATTTTGGGGTACTTTTACATTTAGAATATTTAAATGCTACATAACTATTTGTTTACATACGCTTATTAGCTGGCTACATTAGATTAATTGTAATATTTGGACATATGCCGGTTTATAAAGCGACACATGTCGGATACAAAGTTGTTAGCTGCCAAAAGGAATTCAGTATATGGAAATATTTCACGCCACAATAGAAGATGCAGAAAGTTTACTAGAGCTTCAACGCGTTGCGTATCAATCAGAAGCTGAACTGCATAATGACTATAATATCCCGCCTTTAACTCAAACGCTTGATGAACTGAAAGCAGACTTTGAGAAGAAAACCATTTTGAAAGTTGTTGATAACGGTAAGTTATTGGCAAGCGGTCAAGCTCGCTTAGAAGCTGGTAGTTGTCATATTGGACGCATGGCGGTATGGCCTGACCTACATGGCAAGGGTGTTGGATCTAAGTTGCTTTCTTCACTTGAAACTGTATTTCCAGAAGCTAATCGTGTCGAGCTTTTTACTGGGGAGTTTAGTGCTCGTAATTTAGCGATGTATAAACGTCGTGGTTATTCTGAGTTTAAAACGGCAAAGTTGGGTAAAACGAGAGTTGTATTCTTAGAACGTAAACTAAAAAGCAGTTAACAAGGGTTAAATATTAGCGGGCTGTTCACTTCATTTAAGCCAACCATTTTAAGTCGACTTTGATGGTCTTACATATAAAGAGGAGTACCTACAATGGTTCGTCAATCACGTAAATTTAAAATATTTGCTGCAATAATTACCATCCCATTATTTGCGGTATTTTTATTTGGGTACAGCTTTATTATCTTTATGTATGCTGATGGGTTAAGCAACATCAAGCACTACTTTTTACTTGGTTTAGGTTTTATTGGTATTCTTTTGTGGGCAAAAATGTCCGTGAATATGATTAAAGACATAAGATTGATTAAAGTGTAATAACAAGAAAGATATGCGTTCAATTCAATTTTTAGGTTTATTGACATCAATAGTGTCATTTTTGTGTTTGTTTTGGGCTTTAGCTCCGCTTTCGCCTGACAGTAGCGCTTCAGTAGAAGGTGCTATTGGCTTGTTTTTAATGTTTTTTGTAGCACCACTTTTTGGTTTTTCAGCCTTGTTGTTAATTCCTTCATCTATCGCACTATTTAATGCTAAGTTAAGAGCGAACACTTATTTTTATGGTAAGTTTTGGTACGGTGTATGGGGCATTAATAGTTTGATATCTATAGGGTATGTGTTTGTAATTTTATATATTGGTTATATTTACTTAACTTTAAAAGTTAGCAACTAGTACTGTAATTAAACTTTAGTGAAATAACGTTTTACGCTCACTTTAATCCACCATTAAATTGGTATCGCTATGTCGTCAGGAGGCTCGGGAAAACATGGACGAACTTTTTAGAAAATATGCGGCGGCTTTTGATGCATTCAACCCACAAGCAATAGCTAACCTTTACCGTTTACCTTGCGCTATTGCAGACGGCGACGGTGTACAAACATTTACAGATAAAGATGCTCTCGTTAAAAAGTTTACTTTTAATTGTGAAACTATGCGCAGTTTAGGTTACCAGAATACTGAATTTAACGTGCTTGAAAAACAGCAACTGGGTAAAGATAAAACCGCTGTTACCATTGGGTGGCGGCTTTATAATAAAGGCTCAAATATAGATTTTCGTACACTTTATATTTGCCACCAAATCGATAACTCATGGTTCATATTTAGCGCTAATGTTTACGAAGGTAGTTTCGGTAATGGCAGCTAGTTTGTTAACAAACACATTTTTTGTTCGTTGGGGTGTATACGCTTATGAAAGTTTTACTCTTGTGTTGAGCGTTACCGAGCACGTTGTTGATTATTTAAATACCACTACTTATGAAGCATGAGCTCTGGGTAGAAAGTAATGATAAGCAAACATTTTGTTTGTCTGGTCCACAAGGAGATGAGGTTCGAGCTCTTCTAGGAACTGAGGCTAAACTTATTTGGACGTGTGAAGCTTCATCTCATTTTGAGGCAATGACCAAGTATTACAAATATATGGGTTGGGGAGAGTACAATACTGAATTCCCTGAATACGACAAAAAACATATGCAGAGCTTGGGTGGACATGATTTCACTTAATAAGCAGCTAATTTTTCCCGCCAATTACACTTTTTTGTTTCTTGCATTTAATTAGAACTTTCAGCTAGCCCCATTAGGTAAGGCTAAAAACGACTTAAAACTAAATAATTTTCAACTAATTTGCTAACGGCAAACTCACTGTAAAAGTGACCCCATTATGTTGTGTGTTATTTTGCGCAGTTACACTGCCTTTATGGTAATCGCACACCAGCCTTACAATATAAAGGCCTAATCCTAAATGCGGTTGTTGCTGCATGTGCTGGCTGCGCACCGACACCATAGAATCAAATATGTGCTCGCTTAGCCCTTCGGGTAATAATGGGCCTGTATTACTTACGCTTAGAACTGCTTGTGAATCTTTGCTTTGTAACGTTACGTTAATTGCGGTATTAGCTTGGCTAAACTCTAGTGCGTTATTAATGAGCTTATCAAGCAGCTGCGCTATAAACTCAGGTGCGCCTTGCATAGGTAATTTGTTTTGGCATACATCAAGCGTAAATAATTGCTTAGGGTAAGTAAGCTGATAGCCTTGCATGCAACCATTTATTACTTTTTGTAAATCAAAAGGCTCAGGCTCGTTACTTTGAATACTTTGCTCAAGGTGAGTAGCCTCACTCATGGTGGTAATTATTTTACCTAGGCGCTCTACGCCTTCACTGGCGCGATCGAGGTATTTTTGGCTAAGTTCGGTTTGTTCCAAACTTTGTAAGTTTTCAAGTGATGATCGCACCACGGCAACAGGCGTGCGTAGTTCGTGAGATAAACGCGACGACATGTTTTCTAAATAGTCGGTATAGCCGCCCAATCGGCTCACAATATTTGCAAAGCTACGCGACAGGTCGCCAATTTCATCATTAGAATCACTGTAACTAATACTGCCGGTAACACGCCCTTGTGCATCTATTGCTTGCTCTGCGGTATCGCGAAGGCGCCTAATACGGCTCGATATTCGTGATGCAAAAAAGAATAGAGTCACGGTACCAATCAGCATAACGGCTAAAATAACGTTAAATAACTTTTCGAGCGATTTATTACGAAGCGTACGCACACCATTTGTAGTTTCTTCAGCTATTACTGCACCAATGACTTTGTCTTCAATCCAAATAGGGTAGGCGGCAGATAAAATAACGGCTTTGCTATCGGGGGTGAGCCGCCAAGACGATGCAGGTTGGCCTTTTAATGCATTGGCTAAATGACTGCCTTGCATAGATGCTACGTCGTGTAGGGTATCTATAAATTCGTTTTCAGGGCGGGTTAAAATTTTATAATAAAGTGGGTGCAAATAGGTTTGTTCAAAGCGCTGCCATGCATTTTTGGGTGGCTGATTTTTAAGGCCATCTGCCCATACTCCATCAGCGTTTTGAATCGTGCCCGATTGCGCAAGTACGCGGTGATGATTGTCTACCACCCATATACGGCTGCCACTGTGGCCCATTCCTTTTAAAATTCGGCTAATTTCTGGTGAAGGCACTAGCACCGATCCTAAATCGCTTGGGTTATTCAAATTAGAGGTCGACATAACGTTAGCGTTTGGTAGCTCGCTTAAGCTATCGGTATCTACAATAGCAAAACCCAGTTTGTTTCCTAGCATGGCTAACGGAAAGCGTAGTTCAACGGTGTAGCCTGTTTGGGTGCGTTTAAAATAGCCCTGAATTTTTGTAAAAGGTGCTTTGGTGTCAGCATTAAATGCATTAACCCAGCCGTCTTGCCTTGGAGCAATGATATAGGTATTAAACTGGCCATCAGGGGCTTTTAAACCAATTTTTAAATGGTCGTTATTAGTAATGCTTAAGCTGTTTTTAGCACGATAAATAAGTGTGTTATCGGTAACATTAAAAACGGCATATAAGTAGTTATCAAATTTGCCTACCATGTGGTCGAACGATAAATTGCTGGCTTGGTGATCTTTATTAGTTTTTTGTAAATAGCGTTTATCGTAATGCCAAAATAACGGTTTATAGGGTTCCCAGTCGGTTAGTTTGCCGTCGAGCTGAATAGGGTTTTTTAAGTTGTAGGCGTATAAATCGCGGCCTTTTATTACTTGGTCTAAAAAGTTGGTTTGCTCGTCAAATAAAGCAGGGCGTTCGTGCAGAGCAGTGGCAAGTGCACGCGTTGTGCCTACGAGAGTTTTTTCTTGGCCTTGGCGTAAAAACTTTTCCATTTCCCATACGTACTCGTAGCCTAGCCACGGCAGTAAAAATAAAAAACAAGAAAGCACAATAAACTTACTACGCAGGCCAAATCTAAGCATTAATGCTGCTCCCACCTATAACCCATACCATACACGGTATCGATACAATCAAATTGTGAGTCGAGGGCTATAAACTTTTTGCGAATGCGTTTAACGTGAGAGGTGATGGTGCTGTCGTCCACATATATTTTTGCATCGCTCATTAAATCGTTACGGCTTTTTACATGGCCTGGGCGCTGCGCCAGTGAATGTAGCATCCAAAATTCGGTCACGGTTAAATCCACTAATTGCTGTTGCCAAAATACCTGCATGCGCTGTGTGTCGAGCGTTAACTGCCCGCGTGTTATAAGTGCATTGGCATCGGCAGGGTGTTCAAGGGCTTCCATTCTGCGAAATAATGCGCCTATTCGGGCTGCTAAATGTGCCAAGCTAATGTCTTTTGTTAAGTAGTCGTCAGCGCCCATACGTAGGCCGCAAACCGTGTCTATTTCGCTATCGCGTGCGGTTAAAAAAATAATAGGGAGCGTTTTAGATAAGGTACGCAGGGTTTGGCACAGTAAAAAGCCGCCATCAATTTCGTGGCCAAGGCCTATATCAACAATGGCTAAATCGGGGAGTGCGTCTTTAAATGCATTTTCTGCCGTTATGCGGTCGCTGTAACCACTCACTTGGTAGCCTTGTGCGCCTAACATTTCCATGTAGTTTTCGCGAATGGCGGTTTCATCTTCAATGATGGCTATTTTTTTCATTCTACACACCCTTATTTATTTTAAAACGCACTATATCGAAGTTTTTCAGCTATGTACGGTTAAAAAGGCAATTGCCATTTTTTTGCCACAATTGCTCAGCGGTTTGCCATTTTTGCTCCCCTTTGTTGCCACTTGGTGTTGTTTTAATGCACCTATCGAAACAAAACATCACAAAGTTAAATCAATTTTAAGGATCATATTATGAAGAAGACATTAATCGCGCTAACGCTTGTTGCTAGTTTTTCTGCTCCGACATTTTCATCGGCTTCTGAACATTCGCCCTCAAAAGAAGCAACTCAAGAAACCGCAATAGGTTTAGGGACAGGCGCTATTATTGGTGGTGTGGTTGGTGGACCAATTGGCGCGTTTATAGGCGCATTTGCTGGTGGCTTAATTGGGGATGCAAAGGTCGCCGACAACAAAATTGACGAACAACAACGCGCCTTGGCCGTAATGAAACAAAAAACCAACGACTATCAACACGTACTTAATCATAACAATCTGTTAGAGCAGCAATTAGAGGTGCTAGCACAGCAAAACGAGCAGTTAACACAATCTCAAATTAATAACCTACTTGCAATGACCGTTCAATTTAAAACGGGTTCAAGCACTATAGCGCCTCACTTTGCTAAGCAGCTCGACCAGTTAGTAGTACTTTTAAACAACCAACCTCAATTGGCCCTCGATTTAAGTGGCTTTGCCGACCAACGAGGCGATGAGCAGGCTAATTTTTTACTGTCTAAAAAACGTGTAAATGCAGTGCAAAGTTATTTAATAAAACACGGCGTTAGCCACAAACGTTTAAGTACCCAAGCCTTTGGTGAACAACACACATTGGCAAATAACAATACAATAGAAGATAACTTTTTTGACCGTCGAGTAACGCTGACTACCCGTTCACTAGCGCCTGTAAATGGCCAAACGGCGAGTAACTAATTTTAGCATTCGATGGAGTGATTTTATGTTGAGTAACCCAACCAAAATGCTTGTTAAGGCAAGCATTTTTATATTCACGGCAATAGCGCTATTAGCAAGTAATAGCAGCTATGCGCAATCGCCAAAGCTTGAACTAACCGATACCTTAGGTAAGCCCGTTAGCCCTGCCATAATATTAAAAAGTGACGCTCATATGACAGTAACAGGGTTAATTAACCATGTTGTAGTTAAGCAAACTTATCAAAACGAAAACCCATTTGCGGTGAATGCGCGTTATGTGTTTCCACTACCCGACGAAAGTGCAGTGCACGCCATGACAATGCGCATTGGTGAGCGTGTTATTAAAGGGCACATTGATAAAAAAATAGAGGCCGAAAAAAAATACGCACAAGCTCAAAAGGCAGGAAAGCAGGCTGCACTGGTGCGTCAACAACGGGCAAATATGTTCGTCACTAATGTGGCAAATATTGGTCCTGGTGAACAGGTGGCTATTGAACTTGAGTATCAAGAAATTATTAATTACCGCAGTGGCACTTTTACCATTCGTTTCCCTACCACAATTACGCCGCGCTACCATGCAATAAATGGCACATTAGAGCAGCCTAGTTCAAGCCTTATGGATCAAAACGTAGCGCCCAGTGGTTGGCTAAGCCCGGTTTATAACGTTCAAAAAAATAATGATGCACCTATCAGTGAGTTTACTTTAAACATAGATATAGATGTGGGGTTAGAGCTTGTTGATATAACCTCTAAACATCACCGTATTAATGTTAATAATCCTGCGTTTGGGCAATATAAAATAGCACTGAACGATACAAATGGGGCTAATCGTGACTTTGTTTTAGCGTTTAAGCCGCTTCAAAAAGAAAACGCGCAAGCTGCCTTTTTTACCCAGCAGTTTGAAAACGCAGACCGCTATGGCCTTGCTATGTTAATGCCGCCTGGAGATCATTTTACGCAAACTCAGCGCTTACCCCGAGAAATGGTATTTGTAGTAGATACATCGGGCTCAATGCATGGGCAGTCTATTGAGCAGGCCAAAAAGGCATTATTTTATGCGCTGTCGTTACTTGAAAGCGACGACAGTTTTAACATTATTGGTTTTGATAATAATGTCACCGCCATGAGTGATAGGCCTCTTATCGCCAGTGATTTTAACTTACGCCGAGCAGAGCGTTTTATTTACAGCCTTGAAGCCGATGGTGGCACCGAAATACAAGGCGCGCTTGACGCGGTACTTGATGGCAGTACGTTTGATGGTTTTGTACGCCAAGTAGTGTTTTTAACAGACGGCAGTGTAAGTAACGAAGCTACTTTATTTAAAAATATTCAGGCTAAATTAGGTGATAGCCGTTTATTTACGGTAGGAATTGGTAGTGCTCCTAATAGCTTTTTTATGCGCCGTGCAGCCGATATAGGCAAAGGCACATTTACTTTTATCGGCAGCACACAAGAAGTACAGCCTAAAATGCAGCAGTTATTTGATAAGCTCGCCCACCCAGCCATTACAGACCTCGCTTTAAGCGATGAAAACGGTAACAGCTTAGATTTTTGGCCGTCACCACTGCCTGATTTATATTTTGGTGAGCCAGTTATGGTTGCTATAAAACTTAATGATGCTAAAAGTGTGATACTGACAGGGCAAACAGCACAAGGGCCTTTAAGTATTAAATTAAGCACACAAAATAGCTCTCAAGCCAAAGGCATAGCAAAACTGTGGGCGCGTCAAAAAATTAAATCGTTACTTTTATATAACGAGCAAAGTAGTGTTAAAGACGAGGTGCAAAAATTAGCTTTAACGCATCAGCTTTTAAGTCCATTTACTGCGTTTATTGCCATTGAACACACTCGAATTAAAGACGTTGCAGATCAAACAGCGCAAGCCGCTAACCAAGTACCGCAAGGGATGGAAATGCGTTTGCCGCAAACCGATGGGCAAAGTAGGCTGCATATAATGCTAGGTTGTATATTACTTATGGTGTTTGGTGTACTTAAATCAAAAAGACGAACTAAAACATGAAAAAGTGGTTAAGTGCAGGGCTATTAATTATAGGGCTCAGCTTGTTTGGCCACGGTTTGTATATGCAAGCAAAGGCATGGCTTGCACAAGTGCTTATTGAGCATGCGTGGCAGCAAGCGCTTGCAGAGCCGGGTAAAAAAGTAAAACCGTGGTTTTATGCTGACAGTTTTGTAACCGCGCAGCTTTATTTTCCATCGCATAATAAAACGTTAAGTGTGCTCGGTGGTGCGAGTGGTCGAAATTTAGCATTTGCACCAAGCCATTTTTTGTCCGCGGGGGAATTGGGCAATCGCCAGAAGGGAGCGTTAATAGCAGGTCATAACGACACCCACTTTGCGTTTTTACAGCACGTCAAAATGGGGGATCAGTTTACTATGCAGTTACAAAGCGGGGAGTTACAACAGTATAAAGTCACGGCGGTTGATATAATTCATCAATCGCAGCATGACTTTTTACGCACACCGGGGCTTTATTTACTTACCTGTTATCCCTTTGATGCATTAGCGTCGGGCACCGATTTGAGGTTATTGGTATCGGCAGAAATATCTTCACCAGATTCACTAAGTGGTATATCAACAACAAGCTCTTGATGGCGCTGACTAACCATAACGCCAATAAATACCACAAAAATACTAAGCCACTGCCAAAGTGTAAGTACTTCTCCCAAAATAATGGCCGATAAGATAAGTGTAAAAATAGGAATTAAATTTGAATACGCCGCCGCAGTAAGCACCGATACCTTGCTAATTGCATAGTTGTACATACCGTAGCCGCCTAAAGTAACGCAAGAGCCTAAATATAAAATACTCATAAGTGCCGTTAGGTCGTGTTGATTTTCGCTGGGTAGGTCAATAAAAAATAAAAAGGGGGCAAAAAACAAACTCCCGCTAATGCCTTGTAATGCAATTAAAGTCAGTGGTGAATACCGGTTTGCTAAGTGCTTAATACTAACAGTATAAAATGCAGCGCACACCATAGCCATTAACTCTAGAAAGTTACCCAAAATAGGATTAGGCGCTTGTTCTGAACTTGGTGAGAGCAGCGTAAGTAAAATACTGCCGCCAATACATAGGGTAAAGCCCACCACAATGGCTTTACTTATGTATTCTTTAAGCATAAAAAAAGCTAAAAACGCCACTATAATTGGTAAGCAAGACACAATAACACCCGCCTGAGATGCAGACGTATACTCCATTGCATGGCCTTCAAACAAAAAGTATAAACAAGGCTCAGCAAGCGACATGCCTACTAAATATTTCCAATCACCTTTTAGGTATTCAAAACGAATAACATAACGCCATAAACACAATGAAATAACGAGCGTAGTAAGCATACGTAAAAATATCACCAATGCTGGATCGTAAATGGCAATGGCGTATTTAAGCGCTATAAACGAACTGCCCCATAAAAAAGTGGCAATAATTAAACATAAACTAGCAGGCATAAGACTTATTTAAACTATAAAATATAGCGCGATCCTAGCATGAAAATTTTTAACTTGTTCAAAAATACCGAGCTGGTATAAGTTAAATCATAATAAAATTTTAATAGCTAAAAACAATGCAAAGGGAACAGATAATAGTTGTAAAGTTAGGTACAAGCGTACTAACTGGTGGCACCGATAAACTAGATAAAGCCCATATGGTTGAGTTAGTTCGCCAATGCTGCGAGCTTAAAAAGCAGGGGCATCAGGTTGTTATGGTATCGAGCGGCGCCGTAGCTGCAGGCCGTGAGCAGCTATTAAAACCTTGTGGTACGAGCTTAGTGGATAAACAAATGTTAGCCGCCATTGGGCAGGGTCAACTTATTCATATATGGCAAAGTTTGTTTGCCTTGTATGGTGTAAACGTAGGGCAAATGCTGCTAACACGCGCTGATGTTGATGACAGGGAGCGCTACTTAAACGCACGCGATACATTAACGGCCTTACTTAGCTATGATGTGGTGCCTATTATAAATGAAAACGATGCGGTGGCGACGAGCGAAATAAAAGTGGGTGATAACGATAACCTATCGGCCTTGGTGGCTATATTAGCTAATGCAGACAAATTGCTATTACTTACCGATCAAGACGGCTTGTTTACCAGCGATCCGCGCACCAATGCCGATGCAAAGCTTATTGACGAAGTAACCCATATAAACGATGAACTGCGTCAACTTGCTGGTGGCAGTGGTACTAACTTAGGCACTGGCGGTATGGCAACAAAGCTGCAAGCGGCTGATATAGCAAGGCGTGCAGGCGTTGAAGTTATTATTGCCAAAGGCGCTGGCAGCAACGTTATTTTAAAATGCATGAGCGAGCAATTACCGGGTACTCGCTTTTTAAAGTTAACAGCGCCTAAAGATGGTCGCAAAAAATGGTTATTAGCCGGGCCTAAAAGCAATGGGCAAATAGCAATAGACGCAGGCGCTATTCGTGCGCTGCAAAATAATGGGGCAAGTTTATTGGCCAAAGGAGTCACTTGTGCCTTTGGGGATTTTGAGCGTGGTGATTTAATAGATTTGATTGATACAAATAACCAAGTAATTGCGCGTGGTTTAACCCGCTTTAGTCGCTCGGAGGTTAATAAAATTAAAGGCGCACATTCAAAAAATATTGCACAGTTACTTAGTTATGACGCTGGGGCAGAAGTATTGCATAGGGATGATTTGGTACTACTTTAATGCTTAGCTAAAAAGCATGTATTTTAATTAACTGTCTAATTATTTAGTAAAGTTATAGATTACGTCTACAATGGTTAAAAATTATTCAAATTGGGTGTGGCAATGCAAGCCAATTCATGTGGCCACGAGTGGGTAGTCGAACTCACTTGTCAGGAAGACGAAAGCCATTTAGATTCGGCTTTAATAGACGTGCTAGGTGACTTACTAAGCGTCGATAATTTTGCGATTTACATAAACAAGCACGTTACCTTGCAAGCCCCACCAATACTGATAAACACACACAGCAACTTAACATACTTAGAGCCCAGTCAAGCCCAATTAATCCTTAATAAAGCAACGCCCAGTAAAACAAGGGTTGTTCATACGACTGATGATGTAACAACATACATCCCGGTTAATCATAGCGATACCATTCTGGGTGTTTTAATTATTAAAACCAAGCAGTTAATAACCGATAGAATAAGTGCATTAGCGATGTACATTTTAAATGTATATGCGAATCAATTATGGATTTTGCATAAGTCGCGGCTTGATCCTTTAACGGGGCTTTTAAATCGCCAAACCTTTGACAAAAAGGTAATGGAAATAGTCACCGGTAATGGTTTTTTATTACCCCGAGAGCAAGCAGATACAAAACGCTGTTGGTATTTAGCCATTGTTGACATTGATTTATTTAAAAATGTTAACGATACATTTGGCCATGTAGTTGGCGACGGTGTGATTGCACAAGTTGCTAAACTCATAAAAAATAATTTTAGAATTGAAGATTATGCTTTTAGATACGGAGGGGAAGAGTTTGCAATAGTGTTTCAGTCGCAAACAAATACAGATGCACTTAATGCACTAACTCGTTTACGACAGCGAGTAGCCAGTCATGATTTTGAGCACATACAGCAGTTAACAATCAGTATTGGCTTTTTAGAGCTGCAGAGCGCTGATACCGTTTCAAGCATAGTAAACCAAGCCGACATGGCGTTATATCACTCAAAAAAAACAGGACGGAATAAGGTGACATCATGTCACGAACTTACGCTCAGTAAAGAAGTCAGGATTTCTCAATAGTATTGAGCTTTTTTGATTGTAAATTTGTGCTAAAATCTGGCTCCTTAAATTGTTGTAGTCAGAGTATTAAGCATGAAATTCGTTCGTTGGTTTTTAGGTTGTATAATTTTATTCTTTAATTTTATATTTACTCCTCGTAGTAAAAAGCGTGCAAGCGAAGAGCAAGCCAAGCTTGATCTGCAAACCTCTCATTTTAAACTTTACCAATTTAAAGCATGCCCGTTTTGTGTGAAAGTACGCCGTGCTATTAAGCGCGAAGGCTTGAACATAGAAACATGCGATGCAAAAAACAATGAGCAATATCGTCAAGAGCTACTAGAACAAGGTGGCAAAATTAAAGTGCCTTGTTTACGTATAGAGCAAAATGGCCAAACTCAATGGCTGTACGAATCTAACGATATTATTGCGTACTTAAATAAAGTAGCTGCTTAAACGATTCATTTAATTTTTATCTCACTTATTTAAAGAGACATTATCATGACAATCCGTACTCGTGTTGCCCCGTCACCTACTGGTGACCCGCATCTTGGCACCGCTTATATTGCATTATTTAACTACTGTTTTGCTAAACAGCAAGGCGGCGAATTTGTTCTTCGTATCGAAGATACAGACCAAGTACGAAGCACACCTGAGTCGGAACAAGCGATAATGGATAGCCTACGTTGGTTAGGTCTTGAGTGGGATCATGGCCCTGATGTAGGCGGTGAATTTGGCCCTTATCGTCAGTCTGAACGTAGCGATTTATATAAAAAATACGCACACCAACTCGTTGAGCAAGGCAAAGCATTTTACTGTTTTGCAACAAGCGAAGAGCTTGACCAAATGCGCGAAGAACAAATGGCCGAAGGTCTGCGTCCTAAATACGACGGTCGTGGTTTAAACCACACAGAAGACGAAATTAAAGCTAACCTAGCTGCAGGTAAGCCTTACGTTATACGTATGAAAATTCCAAGTGAAGGCACCTTCAAGTTCAACGACTACCTACGCGACGAGATTGAGATCCCGTGGGAAAACGTAGACATGCAAGTGCTATTAAAAGCCGATGGCTTCCCAACGTATTTTTTAGCAAATGTGGTAGACGATCACCACATGCAAATTAGCCATATTTTCCGAGGTGAAGAGTGGATTAACTCAGCACCTAAACTATTAAAGCTTTACGAAGATTTTGGTTGGGAAGCGCCAGTACTTGGGCACCTGCCACTATTACGTAACCCAGATAAGTCAAAGCTTTCTAAGCGTAAAAACCCTACAAGTATCAATTACTACAAAGAAATGGGTTACCTACCAGAAGCGGTACTTAACTACTTAGGCCGCATGGGCTGGTCAATGCCAGACGAGCGTGAAAAGTTCACACTTGATGAAATGATTGAACACTTTGACATGAAGCGTGTATCGCTTGGTGGCCCAGTATTTGACGTAGATAAGTTAAGCTGGTTAAACGGTACGTGGATCCGCGAAAACTTGACTGACGAAGAGCTTGTACAGCGCTTTGTTGATTGGAAGTTTAACGGCGAAATGCTAGCTAAAGTATTACCAGAAGCTAAAACGCGTATTAATACGCTTTCGGATATGGTTGATTTAGCAGGTCATTTTGTAGGTGGCATTCCAACTTACGACCCAGCATTGTTAACGGCGGGCAAAGCCGACGAAAATGTAATACGCCAAGCGCTACAATTTTTTGTATGGCAATTAGAAGGCTTACGTAGTTTTGATAAGCCAGCTATTTTTGCCATTGCAAAAGAGGTTGCCACATTCCACGAGCTAAAAATTAAAGACTTTTTAGAGCCAATATTTGTAGCAATCACAGGTAAAACGTCATCGACGTCGGTACTTGATGCAATGGAAATTTTAGGCTCTGACCTATCACGTGCGCGTTTACGTGTAGCACTTGCTCATTTAGGTATTTCTAAAAAGCAGGCTAAAAATATTGAGCGTGCGTACCGCACATACCCAAGCGCATAATCTTTAGTCATACTTTATAAAAAGCCGAGCTTATTAAGTAAGCTCGGTTTTTTTGTTTTAGGGAGCCAGTGTTAATTAGTTCTGGTATTACTGCATTTATTTCAAGTCGTAAGCTTGACCCGTACAAGTAACCGAAATGTCGCAATAAGATTGAGGAGTTTCTCTACAAGAATTAATAGTAAAGGCATTACCGCCTCTGCGCATTGCATCCGCTTTAAGTGAATCTATGGCACTTGATTTGGCGCGATTGTAACTAACGTTATTGTTTTCACCACGGCCATCTCCATTACAGCTCTCGCCTTCAATTCGGCCTAATAATGAAGCACCGCTTTCATGGGCTTGTTGGTCACTATAAAATTGATGCAGATCTCTTTTATTTACATAAGTACCAATTTCATCACCTAAAACATCGTTGTTTATATTGGTATGGTAAGTAACGCCAGAACACCCAGTTAGTGCAGTTAGCGCACAGGTTACAGCAAAAATACGCAGCATAATGATTAATCCCTTAGTTATTGTTGGCTTAAGAACAAATTATCAATAAAAACAAAAGCAAGCAAAACAAAAACAAAAGTAAGTTGTATCATTTTGTAAGTGATTCGACCTCTCTTTAAATTTTTTCTGGTAGTATGGGTAAGTTATAAGCAGTTTAAGCAGTGAACAAACTATGTTAAGTCCTTACTTTCAGCAGCACGCTGATTATGTTTCTATCTCTCGTGAGCAAGGGTGTCGTTTCGCAAAGTGCGTTGCAGATGATTACAATCCACTTCATGATAAAGATGCCAAAAAGTTTTGCGCGCCAGGAGACTTACTTTTTTCTTTAGTGTTAGACCGCTACGGTATAAGTGAGCGAATGGAGTTTACCTTTGCTGGCATGGTTGACGAAAATACCAAACTTAATTTTCCACAAGGGGATGATGAGTTTGATGTAACCAACGGCGATAAGGTAATTTTAAAGGTAAAACGCGAAGGCAAAACCAGCAAATGCCCAACACTTACAAATAGCCTAATAAAAAACTATGTTGAGTTTTCTGGTGCGGCATTCCCACATGTCATTATTCCGTTAATGGGCAAGCAAGAGGTGATGATTAACCCAGCGCGCCCTATGGTTATTTACGAGTCGATGATTATTAATCTTGATGACATTAATATTCAAGCACCAACGCTTGAGTTTGCTGAGCCGAGCTTTGAATATACAGGTAAACGCGGCAAAATTACCCTGCGCTTTAACCTATTAGAAAACGGCGAAAAAGTTGGTTTTGGTGAAAAGCACATGGTGGTGTCGGGTATTCGTGAATACTGCCAAGCAACGGTTGATGACTTAATCGCATTTTATAATGAGCGAAAAGCGACCTTAAAACCAGTTTAAAATCAGCATTTAAATGAGGCGCTATTGATAGCGCCTTTTTTATTGCTAAAGCTCAGGTATAATGGCGCTCTTTGTTATTTTAAAGCTAAGCCTATGTCCGCTACATCATTTTCATCACTTAATCTCGACCCGTTATTATTAACAGCGATTGAGCAAAATAATTACACTACGCCAACCGCAATTCAGATTAAAACTATTCCGCCAATTCTCGCGGGCAACGATGTAATGGGTAGCGCGCAAACTGGCACAGGTAAAACAGCTGCCTTTGTATTGCCATTACTACATAAGCTTTTAAATACACCTAAAAAAGATGAGCCAGGCATTGCCCGAGTGGTCATTTTAACGCCTACGCGTGAGCTTGCTCAGCAAGTGTTTGCAAGCTTTGAAAAATACGCTCAAGGCAGCAATATTCAGGGTGCTTTAGCGTATGGCGGTGCAAGTATTGGCCCGCAAATTAAAGCACTTAAAACGGCGCAAGTGATAGTGGCCACACCAGGTCGTTTGCTCGATCATATCGTTAAAGGCAGTGTGGTGCTTTCTAGTGTTGATTCATTAGTATTTGATGAAGCCGACCGCATGCTCGACATGGGCTTTATTGATGAAATAAAACGTATTTTGCGCCACATTCCAGGCGATCGCCAAACCTTATTGTTCTCAGCCACATTCGATGACAGCGTGTTTGAGCTAAGTAAAAAACTACTTAAAAATCCCGAGCTGATTGAAGTTGATAAACGTAACTCAGCCGCCGTTGAAGTAGAGCAAATTATTTACGCAGTTGATGAAGAGCGTAAGCGTGAACTTGTATCGCATATGATCGGCATGAAAAATTGGCGCCAAGTACTTATATTTACGCGCACCAAACAAATGGCCGATAAGCTTGCCAAAGAAATGTGTAAAGACGGTTTAAAAACAGAATCCATTCATGGCGATAAATCGCAAGGTGCGCGAGACCGTGCACTACAAAACTTTAAAGAAGGCACTACACGCGTATTAGTTGCCACTGATGTAGCTGCCCGTGGTTTAGATATTCCGGCGCTTAAATACGTAATTAACTTTGAATTGCCATACATAGCTGAAGACTACGTACACCGCATAGGCCGTACGGGGCGCGCAGGCGAGCAAGGCCTTGCAATGTCGCTTGTAAGTATTGACGAGCAATGGTTACTTGAAGAAATTGAAGTACTGCTTGATACGCGTTTAGCACCACAATGGTTAGAAGGTTATGAGCCTGACTTAAACAAAGCCCCTAAAGATAACCGAAAAAACACCAATAAAGCGCGTAAAGATCGTGACAAAAAGCGTATTACAGGTAAAAGGGCTCCAAGCAGGCGCCGTAAATAATAGCCAATAGCATGGGGCAGTTAATGCCCCATTTAGTGATAAAAAATGAGTTTTAAATAGTATTTAGCAATTTTATACACATCCGCTGCGCTTATTTTAATGGTCTCTTTTACATAAAGCGGCTAAATAAATACCACCCCTTTAAATAGCAATACTTTGTAAGTGTTTTTTCTTCTTACAAATGTGCATTATTACAGTTTAAATCTATACTTAATCTACGACTAATAGGTTGGTAGAGCGATGAAAGGTATTATTTTTACTGAATTTTTAGAAATGGTCGAAAGCACATTTTCACCTGCCGTTGCCGATCAAATTATTGTACAAAACGAACTGGATTCCAATGGGATTTACACCAGCGTTGGTAACTATAACAAGCAAGAGCTTTTAAAATTAGTGACTTCGTTGAGCAACATCGTCGATGTTCCAGTAGATGTACTGGTTAAAGAGTACGGAAAATATCTGTTAACGCGCTTCTTGGTTTACTATCCACAGTTTTTTGAAAACCTCACTACCACGTTTGATTTTTTAGATACCATAGATAGGCACGTACATGTAGAAGTTGAAAAATTGTATACCGACGTTGAGTTACCTAGTTTTCAAACCAAGCGATTAAGTGATACTCAAATGCAGATGGTTTACCATTCGAGTAATCCCTTTGCAGTGCTCGCTGAGGGGTTAATAGAAGGTGCAGCCGAGCATTTTAAGGAAAATATCAGCATACGCAGCGATATCAGTGACGATCATCAAGTTGCTACATTTAACTTAACTCTGGTAGGTTAAATATGGATATAGCTCTTTTACAGCGCAGATTAGAACGAGAGCGTTTGGCACGAAAAGAAGCTGAAAAACTACTTGAAGCCAAATCGTTACAGCTTTACGAAGCCAATAAGGTACTCAAAGGTGCGGCTGAAAATTTGGAGCAAGAGGTTGCTAATAGAACTCACGACCTTGAACTGGCTAAACAAGATGCAGAAGCTGCGAATGAGGCTAAATCAGACTTTTTAGCAAACATGAGCCATGAGATTCGCACCCCAATGAACGCCATAATAGGCATGGCTTATTTGGCTTTAGATACTGAGCTTTCGGAAAAACAGCGTGATTATGTTGAAAAAATTCATTATTCGGCAGAGTCTTTATTAGGAATAATTAATGATATTTTAGACTTTTCAAAGGTTGAAGCGGGTAAAATAGAGCTAGAACAAAAAGAATTCAATTTTAATACCTTCCTAGAAAATCTTGTAAATATTATTAGCACGCTAGCATCACAAAGAAAAATTGAAGTGGTGTTTGATATTGACCCCTTACTGCCTGACTTTTTTATTGGTGATGCATTAAGACTCAACCAAGTACTATTAAATCTGTTAAATAATGCACTTAAATTTTCAACACGGGGTAAGGTTATATTAGCTGTAAAACTAGTTCAGAAAGTAGATAGTTATTGCAGTGTTGCTTTCTCTATTTCAGATAACGGCATTGGGATGACCCAAGCACAAGTTGACTCACTATTTAAACCTTTTACTCAGGCTGACGTATCGACAACCCGAAAGTTTGGTGGAACGGGGCTTGGTTTGGTAATAAGCAAAACATTGGTCGAACTAATGCAGGGCGATATTACAGTAAACAGCAAATTAAATAAGGGAAGCTGCTTTAGTTTTACTATTTCACTCAATTATTCGACTAAGCAAAATGAGTTTGAAATATCACAAATTAGAGCCAAGCGAGCACTTGTTATTGAGAGTTCAGATAGTCAGTTAACATCATTACAAACGCTGCTTTTAGGTTTTGAAGTAAAATTTGACACTGTAAATAATATCAACCAAGTATTAGACCGGCTAGGCATGCTACATGATTACGATTTTATATTTATAGATTGGCGAACTTTAAATTTAAATCATGATAGTGCTGCGCAGTCTTTGCGCAATAAGCTTAAATTAAATGCAAAAAAGCTAATTGTAATAGCGCCTTGTGAAAATAAAGCGCTAAACGAAAGCCTACTAGGGTTTGGTAATAACACTTATAAAGTACTCATAAAACCAATAATTAAAAGTACTTTGCATAACGTACTTTTACAAATTATGCATATAAAAACACTAAAAAAACCAGAATCACAAGAGAGCTTAAATACACAAAACACACTACAAAAACTGCAAGGCATTCATATTTTATTGGTTGAAGATAACCCGCTCAATCAACAAGTAGCAACACAAATACTGCGTAAAAATGGCTTAATTGTTGATATTGCTAACGATGGCCTTGAGGCATTAGATGCGCTAAAGCATAAAACTTACGATGGTGTGTTCATGGACTGCCAAATGCCTAGAATGGATGGTTATACGGCAGCCATAGAAATAAAAAAACAAGCAAAGTTTAAAAATTTACCCATTATTGCAATGACTGCTAATACAAGAGAAACCGATTTATTAAAGGCGCAAGATTGCGGTATGAATGGCTATATTTCAAAGCCCATTAAGGTTGAAAGTATGTTTGAAGTAATAGCAAAGTGGGTGTGTATTTAGATTTTTGTTTTTGAGTTGTTTACTAAATAAGTTAGTGAGACAAAAAAGGCAAGCATTAGCTTGCCAAGAAGGGTGTAAATTAGTTTAACTTTACGCTATTTGTTTCTCAGCTAGGTTGAGCTCCATAGTTGCTTTTAATAAACGGTATAGGTTAATTGATGCGTCAATTTCTTCTTTACGGTTTGTTAAGCTTTCAATGTTTAAACCCAGTGGCACGTCTAAGTGCGCACAGCTTTTTAGAATTGAATCGAGATTTTCGCGGCAAATACGCACCGATTCACTCAAGGTGTTGTCGGCGTCAAGCATGCGCCATTTGGTCGCCTCAGGAACAGAAATCCCCAACCACTGCATAAACTCTAAGGTTTTTTCTCCGCCACACGGCGTAAATGTTAGTATAATACGTTTTGGTGCAACGCTTTGTGCTTTGCAAGTACGCGCGTAACTTGTTATTAAATCAATAGTAGCTTGAGCATTATAAACCGCTTGCGATATAAAAAATTGGCAACCTTGTGTTGTTTTTTCTATTAAGCGCTCGTGTTCATTGCGCTTGCTTGCATGTCGCTCCGCAATGGTTACGCCTCCTAAAAAGAAGTCATCACTTTGCTCAGCTAATGTTTTATAAGCGTCAGGTAGGCTTAGTTTAATATCACCTTCCGACGATGGGCTACCCACTAAAACGACATTTTTTAAATCAAACTCGTTTTTAGTTTCATCTAGCCACTCTTTAAATTCAGCCTCACCGCGTTGCGCTACGCTTTTGTAGGTAATTACATCTAGGCGTGATAAGTCTTTTAGCAACTTACTGTACTCACGCGGATCAACCGTTTGTTTAAATGGAAACGGACGAGCCTGATTAGTACGGCTGCTCTCATCTTGAATATCGTAAATTACAACACCGTCGTATTCGATTTCGTGTAAGCGGCCTAATAGTTTTTCTGCAATGGTTTTTAACTGCGCTTTATCAGTGCCTATTTTGGGTGGCGTTGTGCCAATAAGATAAACACCTTGATTAGTGTCCTCAATTTTCTCTTGAAGTGATAAAGCCATAATCCTCATTCCAGCTCAATGGTTGATAGATTTAATATAGCAGCCATTTAGACGTCTAGATAGATTTTTTAAGTGAAAGTTTTTCAAGCAACGTGAGGATTATTCATACAAAGGAGTCCTTAAATTAAGTGCATGACACAGTTGTTTACATAATAAAGCGACTGAGGGCTCTTATATTCATTGGCTTTGGGGCATAATTAGTAGTGAAATTGTAAATATTTTGACAACAACTTTGCTCAATTTACTAAAGGACAATTATGAAATTTAAATTATTAGCAACAAGCCTTGCGGTATCACTCGCTTTAACTGGCTGTGCAATGCAAAAAAATGAAACAACACAAGCAGCAAAACAAGAACAAATAAAAAAAACTGACGACCGTGTTTTTTCACAAGATTACTTAATTGAAGAGCTTGAGAATGGCTTACGTGTAATGGTTGTAAAAACGGATTACCCTGATGTTGTTTCGTTGCAAATACCCGTTTCTGTTGGCTCGCGTAATGAGGTAGAAGCGGGCAAAACTGGTTTTGCTCATTTTTTTGAACATATGGTATTTAAAGGCTCTAAAAAATTTCCGCAAGACGAATACACCGCCATATTTAAAAATGCAGGGGTTGATAACCGCGCATACACAACAAACGATTACACTAACTACCATTTAAACTTTTCAAAGCAGCACCTTGATAAGGTACTTGAAATTGAAGCTGATATTTTTCAAAACTTAACTTATACCGAAGAGCAATTTAGAACCGAAGCACTCACGGTTAAAGGTGAGTACTTAAAAAATAACGCTAGCCCAATTCGTAAGTTGTTAAGTGCTGTGCGTGCAGAGGCTTTTGAAAAACACACTTATAAACACACCACAATGGGCTTTTTTGAAGACATAGAAGCCATGCCAGACCAAATGGCTTACGGTAAAGAGTTTTTTGATAAGTTTTATAAGCCAGAATATGTATCGCTAGTTATTGTGGGTGATGTTGACCCAAAAGCGACTATGGCAATGGTTAAAAAGCACTGGAGTGGTTGGGAAAAAGGTAATTACGTTGCCGATATTAAAGCTGAGCCAAAACAGCAAGCTCCTAAATATTTGCATGAACAAAATAAAGCCTTGCCGGGGCATTGGCTATTGGTATCGTATAAAGGTGCTGCGTGGGAACCCGCTAAAAAAGACAGAGCAGCACTTGATTTAATCTCGCAGCTTTATTTTTCAAGTAACTCAGATTTATATCAAGAGCTCGTTGTTGATAAACAAATAGCGAGTCAAATGTTTACTTATAATCCAGAAACCAAAGATCCAGGCTTACTGCATGTATTTGTAAAAGTAGAAAACGCTGATGATTTAGCAAAAGCGCGTGACGCAATTAACCGCACTTATGCAAAAGCCAGAACAGAATTGGTCGATGCACAAAAATTAAGTGACTTAAAATCTAATCTTAAATATGGCTTTATTAATGGTTTAGATTCTTCGCAAGCAATTGCATCAACGCTTGCAAGTTACATGCATTTTGAACGCGATCCTGAGGTTATTAACCAGCTTTATAAATCAGCCGACAACATCACAGCAGAAGATATTAAAGCGGTTGCCAATAAATACTTTGTAGATAACACGCGTACTACCGTGACTATGTCGGCACTTGATAAAGCACCGGGGTTTGCAGAAGAGGCGAGTTTAAGTGCAGTAGTTGCAAAACTTGAACAAGCCCCAGAGGCACCTGTATTTAAAGTGCTTGATAAAACCAATAGCTCGCCGCTGATTGATGTAAACTTTTTATTTAATACAGGGGCAGCTGCTGATCCTCAAGGTAAAAAAGGTGTAGCTGCGCTTACCGCCGCAATGCTTGCTCAAGGTGGGTCGCAAAGCACCAGCTACAAAGAAATTCAAAAAGCGCTTTATCCGCTTGCAGGTAGTTTTGGTTACCAGATTGACAAAGAAATGCTGTCGTTCCAAGGGCGTATTCATAAAGATAACGCTGAAACTTGGTATGCACTTGTAAGCGAACAATTACTGAATCCAGGCTTTAGAGACGATGACTTTCAACGCCTTAAAAAAGAAATGATCGACGGTATTAAGTCGGGATTAAAAGCGTCTAACGATGAAGAGCTAGGTAAAGAAGTACTCTACAGCACGCTTTACAAAGGCCACCCATATGAAAGCTACAACTACGGTGATATTTCTGATTTAGAAGGATTAACGCTTGATGATGTAAAAGCATTTTACAATTCAGAGCTTACTCAATCTAAACTAACACTGGGTTTAATTGGCGCTGTGCCTAACGCGCTTAAAGCTGAAATGATGAGCGATTTAGCAACCTTACCTAAAGGTGAGAAAAGCCGTTTAAGTATTCCTGATGCACCAGTACTTAAAGGCCATCATGCAACGATTGTAGAAAAATCAGCGCAATCGACGGCAGTATCGTTTGGCTTCCCGATTGATACAATTCGCAGCAGTGAAGATTGGACTGCACTTTGGCTTGTGCGTTCGTACTTTGGTGAGCATCGTAGTTCTAACTCATACTTATATGAGCGAATTCGTCAAACGCGCGGTATGAACTACGGCGATTACGCATATATTGAATACTTCCCACGTGGTATGTTTCAAACTAAGCCTGATGCAAATTTAGGGCGTTCTGAGCAAATATTCCAAGTATGGTTGCGCCCACTTCGCTCTAACAACGACGCGCACTTTGCAACGCGTACCGCATTATTTGAGCTGGATAAGCTTATTAAAAACGGCTTAACCGAAAAAGACTTTGAGGCAACACGTAACTTTTTAATTAACTACGTGCCGCAGCTTGTAGCAAGTCAAAACCGCCAGTTAGGTTATGCACTTGATAGCGAATTTTATAACACAGAATCGTTTGTAAAATATGTAACAAGTAAACTTGAAAAGCTAACGCTTGCTGATGTGAATCGTGTGATTAAAGATAATCTACAAACCGATAACGTGCAGTACGTGTTTATTACCGGTGACGGTGAAGACATGAAAAAACGTTTAGTGTTAGAGCAAACATCGCCAATGGTTTACAACACAGAAAAACCAGCAGCGCTTGTTGCAGAGGATAAAGTTATTGCCGATTACGCATTAGCTATTCCGGCTAACAATATTGAAGTAGTGAAAGTTGATAGTGTTTTTAAATAAACCTTAAACAAAACGACTTGTAGATAATGAAAAGCCCCACGTTTGGGGCTTTTTTATAGCATTGAGCCAACCTTTATCCCTAACCCTAAAATTATTACTGCGCTGATTATAGCTATTAATGTGATATGGCCTCGTCGTTCTTTTTCTTTACGTTTTGACATTTTTTATTGCCTCAACTCATTATAAAAAATACAGTGATCATCCCCAATATAAAGCTGACTACTGACGATAGTGCTAAAATTGAGGTTATATTACGCGTGTTTAAAACTGGACTAACATCGCAAGAGTTAGTGTTATCTTCAAGTTTAATTAATTCACCTTGGCGTACTTCCAATACAGCACATAAAGCCATTGTTGTTTCTTTTGATGCTGCACCTTCTTTCTCTACCCGTTGAATTGTTCGTAAACTAACATCGCAGGCGTCAGCAAGTTGCTGCTGGGTCCAATTTAACTGGCCTCTGAGTGATTTAACAGTTGTAGGATTTAATTGCACGTTAAAGCTTCCCTACAAATAGTTCAACAATGGTTGCAGTTGCATAGCCAAACACTGCACCGCCTAATGCGCAACCAGCAATAAAAAAGAAAGCCTTTTTAGGATCGTCAGGAAGACTGCATTGAATTTGTTTGGCAACGACTTTTGTATCTTTATAAAGTGTGCACTCCATTCGCCCTGTGAGTATGTTTAGCATGTCAAACTTTACTTGGTACTGTGAGCTCTCAAAATCAAAAGAGTGGGTGCTTGTGCAATTTACATTGCGCTTTTTACTAAATAAATCATCGTTTAGGTACACCTCTTCTTTACCAGTAAAGTAACTTCCAAAACAGGCTATTTGATTGTCGCCATCTTGAAAATAAAATTTATAGCCGAGTTTTTTAGTATTTAATATGTCGTTTTTCATCATCGTTATCCTTGTTGAGTTGATGATGCTAATTTAGCGTTTATTATTATTTTTTACGCCGTCATGAGTATGCCAGTGAGCAGTTTGGCATATGACACTGTGTATGTCATGTGTGTTTAATTACTGATTTTAATGTGTTTTATTTAATTTTCGTTCAGGTTTAAAATGAGTGTTGCTGTCGTATCATTTTTATTCTTTGATTGAGTAAATAATAAATTTAAAGAAAAGTACGCATTTATTTTTGTCAAAAAAACGCTAAGTACATATACTTTCAGACAATTATTCTTATAAGTCTGAAGGTAAGCGTGCTAGATGATAAATTATTTTTAAAGTTAGTTTTGGACACTATGCCAGAGCAGGTTGTTGTAATTAATAAAGAAGGAGAAATGGTTTTTATAAATAAAGGATGGCAAAACTTTGGTGAAGAAAATGACTGCTCATGCGGTGCTTGGGAAAAAGAAAATTATTTATTTACCTGTAAAAAAGCAGCAGACAATGGTGACGAAATAGGCGAAAGAGCATTGAAGGGAATTAATGCTGTTATTAATGCAGAGCAAGAAGCGTTTTATTTAGAATACCCATGCCATAGTGATGATGAAAAACGCTGGTTTATGATGCGCGTAGTACCATTTAAGTACAGTACTGATTTTTATTATGTAATTACGCATCAAAATATTACAGAGCGAAAGCTCGCTGAAGAAGAAGTCCAGAAACTGGCAAGTATTGATGGGCTAACTGATATATTTAATCGTGGTTATTTTGATAGCTTTTTAGAGCAAGAATGGAATAGGTGCAAGCGTTTAAACATGCCTCTTTCATTGGCATTAATTGATTTAGATGACTTTAAGCTACTTAACGACACTTATGGTCATCAACAAGGTGATGAGTGTTTAAAACAAGTTGCGGCAGTCCTTAAGCAATATACAAAAAGACCCAGTGATATTTGCGCACGTTTTGGCGGGGAGGAGTTTGTACTTGTTTATGGCAACACAAACTCTGAGCAAGCAACAATAATTATTAATGCTATTGTAGAACAGCTAAAGCAGCTTAATATTTGTAATGAGCTGTCTTTACCAAGTAAAACGCTTACTGTTAGTGTTGGGCTGGCAAGTGTTATTCCTTGTAATAGTTATACAATACAAAATATGGTCAAAGAAGTCGATGACTTATTATACAAAGCAAAAACTGCGGGTAAAAATTTAGTATGTGCAGCCGATTTAACCGTGGTTGACTAAATTTTAAATACTTAGTTGTTAAATGTGCTTTGTTATACCTAATAACCAGAACAAATAACTAAGGCGTTAACACCTTGAGCTTTAAATCCGTTAGACTTAGCAAAAGGCTCTTTTTTATATCAATTTAAGGCAGTTCAGTATTATGCGTCATGAAATTTGGCAACAGCTTCGAAGTGAAGCAAATGAAGTCGTCACTCGCGAACCACTTTTAGCAAGTCATGTGTATTCATGTATTTTGAACCATGAGTGTTTGGGTTCGGCATTAAGCTTTATTGTTGCTAACAAATTGGCCGATGCTGTTGTATCTGCATTTACTATTCGTGAATTATTCGATCAATCATTTGTAAAATGCGATCGTATGCTGTCTTTTGTCGCAGAAGATATTAAAGCCGTAAAAGATAGAGATCCAGCCGCAGAAACCTACCTGACTGTTATTTTAAATTTAAAGGGGTTTCATGCTATTCAAGCTCACCGTTTAGCTAATTGCCTATGGCAACAAAACCGTAAAGAACTGGCGCGTTTTATTCAAAGCCGTACCTCTGAGGTGTTTGGCGTAGATATTCACCCTGCGTGTCAGGTTGGTAAAGGTATAATGTTTGACCACGCAACGGGCATTGTTATTGGTGAAACGGCAGTCATTGAAGATAACGTATCAATACTGCAATCGGTTACGCTAGGTGGTACAGGTAATGAGCAGGGCGATCGCCACCCTAAAATCAGAGAGGGTGTGTTAATTGGTGCAGGCGCAAAAGTGCTGGGTAACATTGAAGTGGGTGAGGGCGCACGTATTGGTGCAGGGTCGGTGGTATTAACGGCTGTGCCACCTCATACAACGGCCGTTGGCGTACCAGCTAAAATTATTGGCAGACCTGAATGCCCGTGTCCTGCGCAAAGTATGAACCAAAACTTTTTAGCTACACCAGAGCCTGAAAACGAATCGCATACCAGCGCTATGCTTTAACATATAAGAAAAATAAACTTTAAAAGGAATTAATATGAACAAAAATAACGTTTTAATCCTTGGAATTGGGTTTATTGCAGGTGTGGGTTTAACTTGGGGATATTTTAATTTGGCTTCAAATGATTTAGAGCCAGATAAGTTGCAGCAAAGTAATACTCTTTTGCAGAAAACTCATGCTCCACAACCAACAAGTCACGAAGTAACAGCAAACAATACTGTACCAGCTGTAACTCAACAAGCCGTTAGCTTAGAGCAAAGTGAAACTTCCGCCTCCACCGCTTTTGAACCTCAAGAGATTGATGAGCTTCCTCTAGAAGAGCAAGTTGTGCAACT
Source organism: Pseudoalteromonas sp. PSi26 (assembly GCF_054960575.1). Classification (NCBI taxonomy): domain Bacteria; kingdom Pseudomonadati; phylum Pseudomonadota; class Gammaproteobacteria; order Alteromonadales; family Pseudoalteromonadaceae; genus Pseudoalteromonas; species Pseudoalteromonas sp. PSi26. The sequence goes on from NZ_JBHNYT010000002.1 coordinate 117,851, forward strand.
TAAGCAGGAATTAGCTAAGCAAAAGTCGTTAATGGAAAGTGTGGTGAAGCAGCTGCGTGCCCCAAATGATGTTGAAGCCGCTTTACAGGCACAGTTTAATGAGCAACAACGTGATGAAGAGTGGGCTTATCAAACTGAAACCGCCTTGCAGGATTTTTTACTTACCGCAGATTTAGCCTCAACGCCTGATATTGTCAGCGCAGAATGTAAGTCAACGGTTTGTAAATTTAAACTTGCAGCGCCAACGGATAACGATTCATTCGATCATACCCAATGGCGAGAGCTAAATGATAAATTAATGAAGCAAGAGCTTTGGTTGCAATTTAAAAGAACAACCTCGACTTCAAGCGACACCGAACTTACGTTACTAATGGCAACAGAGCTTTAAAGCGCTGTTGACTTTACAGAGCCATCGACCAGCTCTGTAACTAAAACATCACCGGCTTTAATTTGACCCACAGATTTAACCACTTTCCCTTGTTGTGTTTTAGTGATGCTATAACCGCGTGCTAAAACATTAAGCGGGCTTACCGAATCTAGCTTACTTGCTTGTAATGCCAGGCTATTATTGGCTTGTTGTAATTGTTGTTGTATAGCTTGGTTTAATCTTGCTTGTAATTGCGACAGCTGATGAGAAGCTTGTGCTAGCTTTTTGTCTGGAGATTGACGCATTAAACGTGGCGTTAAATTATTAAGCGTGCGCTCTTGTTGGTACAACCGGCTTTGCATAGCTTGTTGTAAGGCAATACTTAACTCATCTAATCGCTGCGCTTTTTGATTGAGCTGATTGCGCGGGTGGCATAGATTTAAACGATGTTGTAATTGGGTTGCGAGCGCACGCTTATCTGCAATGCTATGTTTAAATGCATTATTTAAGCGGTTAATAAGCTGGGTTACTTTGCTATGCAACTCTTGCGTGTTAGGACTTACAAGCTCAGCCGCTGCAGAGGGGGTAGGGGCCCGCATATCGGCAACATAATCACTGATTGTGGTGTCTATTTCATGGCCTACGGCACTTATAATAGGTAAATCACTGTTATGAATAGCGCGGGCGAGTTGTTCGTGGTTAAAGCACCACAGATCTTCAAGTGAACCACCGCCGCGCCCTAAAATAAGTATGTCTACTTCGTTGCGTGCATTGGCTAACTCTATTTGGTTAATTAAATGTATGTAGGCTTCTTTACCTTGCACCATGGCTGGGTAAATAATGACTTCTAATTGCGGTGCGCGGCGTTTAAGTACGGTTAATATATCTTTTATAGCTGCGCCCGTTGCAGAGGTGATTACACCAATCCGGTTTATATTTTGCGGCAGTGGATTTTTGTATGCAGAGCTAAACAGTCCTTCAGCAGCAAGGCGCATTTTTAGCGCATCAAACTCTTGCTTGAGTTGGCCTTCGCCTGCCGGTTCCATATGTTCAACAATAAGCTGGTAATCGCCGCGAGGCTCATAAAGTGATACGCGTGCTTTTACTGTTACTTGTGCGCCGTTTTCTGGGCGGTAACTTTGGCTTCGGTTATTACCTCGCCACATAGCCGCTTTAATTTGTGCTTTGTCATCTTTTAACGAAAAATACCAATGCCCAGAAGCTGGCGCAATGAAATTAGAAATTTCACCAGTAAGCACTAATGAAGCAAAGCCTTGCTCTAGTAATGTTCTGATCTCTCTATTAAGGCGCGAGACGGTATAAACCGTTTGCGAAGGCTTTGAAAACATAAAAACAACCTAAAACTATTTATGAGGCAAGTTATAAGGGAAGTTTATCATAAATATTTGCGAAATATTATTTACGAATGCCTATAACGCTGTTAAAATTTGACCGCAATTCCTTATCTTAGATCCACATGTGAGAAGTTGCCAAAATGCTTAGAATTGCTAAAGAAGCTCTTACCTTTGATGACGTACTTTTAGTACCAGGTCATTCTACTGTTTTGCCACACACGGCAAATATTTCAACTCGCTTAACGCGTGGTATCAAACTTAACTTGCCGCTTATTTCAGCATCTATGGATACTGTTACAGAAGCTCGTTTAGCTATTGCCCTTGCGCAAGAAGGTGGTCTTGGTTTTATTCATAAAAACATGACTATTGAAGAACAAGCGAAAAACGTACGTAAAGTTAAAACCTACGAAGCGGGTATTGTGTCTTACCCTGTAACAGTGACTGCTGATTTAACAATTGCAGATGCTATGGACCTTGCTGAAGAAAAAGGGTTCTCAGGCTTTCCAGTTACCGACCCAGAAAATACCTTATTAGGTATTGTTACAAGCCGCGATATGCGTTTTGAGACAAAACTTGAACAGCCAATTTCGACTGTTATGACTAAAAAAGAAAAGCTAGTTACCGTTAAGGAAGGCGCAGCTCGCGAAGAAATTTTAGGTTTAATGCACGAACACCGCATTGAGAAGATTTTAGTTGTTGATGATGCGTTTAAACTTAAAGGCATGATCACCGTAAAAGATTACCAAAAAGCGCAAGATAAACCACATGCATGTAAAGACGAGTTAGGTCGTTTACGTGTAGGTGCTGCGGTAGGTGTTGGTGCGGGTACTGATGAGCGTATTGCTGCACTAGTTGAAGCGGGTGTTGATGTTCTACTTATCGATACTTCTCATGGTCACTCTCAAGGTGTAATTGACCGTGTATCTGCAACTCGTCAGGCTTATCCAGATCTTCAAATTGTAGCGGGTAACGTTGCAACTGCCGAGGGAGCAATAGCGCTAGCTGATGCAGGTGTTGATGCAGTAAAAGTAGGGATCGGCCCTGGTTCTATTTGTACAACCCGTATTGTTACCGGTTGTGGTGTTCCACAAATCACGGCTATTTCAGATGCAGTTGATGGCTTAAAAGGTCGCGATATTCCAGTGATTGCCGATGGTGGTATTCGTTTTTCAGGCGACATTGTGAAAGCACTTGTTGCGGGTGCATCGTGTGTAATGGTGGGCTCAATGCTCGCAGGTACCGAAGAAGCACCAGGCGAAGTAGAACTATATCAAGGCCGTTACTACAAATCATACCGTGGTATGGGCAGCTTAGGCGCGATGGATCAAAAAGAAGGTTCATCAGATCGCTACTTCCAAAAATCAAACGAAGCTGACAAGTTAGTCCCTGAAGGTATTGAAGGTCGCGTAGCGTATAAAGGGCCAATAGCGACTATTATTCACCAGCAGGTAGGTGGCCTTCGCAGCGCAATGGGCTTAACGGGTTGTGCAACAATTGAAGAGCTAAACACTAAGCCTCAGTTTGTACGTGTTACATCTGCAGGTATGGGTGAGTCGCATGTTCATGATGTGCAAATTACCAAAGAAGCACCAAATTACCGCTTAGGTTAAACAACGACTTGAAATTACGGGGCTGGCTTTTACCAGCCCTCTTTAATAGCCACTAAGCAAATTAGTGGAATTTAGCATCTACTTTACGAGATACTCCATGAGCAAAGATATTCACGATTCACGAATTCTCATTTTAGACTTTGGTTCACAATACACTCAGCTAATCGCTCGCCGTATACGCGAAATTGGTGTTTACTGTGAGCTGTGGGCATGGGATGTGACTGAAGAGCAAATTCGCGAGTTTAACCCACAAGGTATTATTCTTTCTGGTGGCCCAGAGTCAACAACACTTGAAAACAGCCCGCGCGCTCCTGAGTATGTGTTTAATGCAGGCGTTCCTGTATTAGGCATTTGTTATGGTATGCAAACAATGGCTACTCAGCTTGGTGGTAGTGTTCACAGCTCTGATAAAAAAGAGTTTGGTTACGCGCAAGTTGAAAAGGTAGGCAACTGTGCATTGTTTGATGCAATTGAAGATCATATTACCGATGGCGGCAACGGCGTTTTAGACGTATGGATGAGTCACGGCGATAAAGTAATGGAAGTACCAGCAAGCTTTAGCACAACAGCTAAAACACCAACGTGTCCGCATGCTGCTATGTCTAACGAAGAAAAACGTTTTTACGGTGTACAGTTTCACCCAGAAGTAACGCACACTCACCAAGGTCAGCGTTTATTAGAGCGCTTTGCTATTGATATTTGTGGTTGTGAAAAATTGTGGACTCCAGCAAAAATTATTGATGATGCCATTGAGCGCATTAAAGAAACAGTTGGCGACGACGAAGTTATTTTAGGCCTATCAGGCGGTGTTGATTCATCGGTTGTTGCTATGCTTATTCATCGTGCGATTGGTGATAGATTAACATGTGTATTTGTTGATAATGGTTTACTTCGTTTAAACGAAGGTCAGCAAGTAATGGACATGTTTGGTAACAAGTTTGGCTTAAACATTGTAAAGGTTGATGCTGAAGATCAATTTTTAGCTGATCTTGCTGGTAAGTCAGATCCAGAAGATAAGCGTAAAGCTATTGGCCACACGTTCATTAATGTATTTGATGAGCAAGCTAAAAAACTTAAGAACGCTAAATGGTTAGGTCAAGGTACCATTTACCCAGACGTCATTGAGTCTGCAGCATCTGCTACAGGTAAAGCACACGTTATTAAATCTCACCACAATGTGGGCGGATTACCAGATGACATGAAAATGGGCCTAGTTGAGCCACTACGTGAGTTATTTAAAGATGAAGTACGTAAAATTGGTTTAGAGCTAGGTTTACCGTACGACATGCTTTACCGCCACCCATTCCCTGGACCAGGTTTAGGTGTACGTGTACTGGGTGAAATTAAAAAAGAGTACTGTGATTTACTTCGCCGCGCAGATGCTATTTTCATTGAAGAGCTGCACAAAGCCGAGCTTTACCATAAAGTTAGCCAAGCGTTTACCGTGTTCTTACCAGTTAAATCGGTAGGTGTTATGGGCGATGCACGTAAGTACGATTGGGTTGTTTCACTTCGTTGTGTTGAAACTATCGACTTTATGACGGCGCGTTGGTCACATTTACCGTATGAGTTTTTGGGTGTGGTTTCTAACCGTATCATTAACGAAATTGATGGTATTTCACGCGTTGTTTACGATATTTCTGGTAAGCCACCGGCAACTATTGAGTGGGAATAATTTACCCTGCATTTAGTTATGTAAATTAAAGTGATAAAAAACGGCGAATTAGCATGCTAATTCGCCGTTTTGTTTATTTAAAAAGCAGTTAAACTAAATGTGTGATTTTTCTCTTTACCTTTAGCGAAACTTCTCTATAATTCGTCGTCATTGCAGGGGCGTAGTTCCAATTGGTAGAACAGCGGTCTCCAAAACCGACGGTTGGGAGTTCGAATCTCTCCGCCCCTGCCATTTCTTCTTTACATCGTATTTATTAATTCTTATATTACCTTACTTACTAATTTCATCGAGTCGTTATGCATTCACGGTACGCAGCTGTTTTTGGTATTGAAAACCTCGAACTAAATACTCATTTTTTACCTGCCAGCTCTGAAAATCCTATAAGTAATGTGGAAAAAGAATTAACACCTGTTTTACTTGAATCCCTTGAGCTTTCTAGCCAATTACTGGCAGATATTCATCGTGCAGCAGTGCCTGTAGCTATAAATAGTGTGGTTAAAGGTGAGCACATGCAATTAACGGGTGATCAGCTCGAATTACCATCCTCACAACTTAATGCAACCGAAAAACGTGCTTTGTGGGCTTTAATAAGTGAACACCTTGATAAACTTTAAATCTGTAAATAACGATGCTGTAGAGACGCTTATGGCTATTGAAAATGCGTGTCATAGTCATCCTTGGACTTTAAAAACAATGAGTTCATGTATTGGGGGGCGTTATTTTAATCTAGCGGCTTTTGATAGTGACATACTCGTTGGTTTTTACATTGGTGAAAAAGCAGGGCCAGATTTTACGCTTATGGATATATGCGTGACGCCTGAGCACCAGGGTAAGGGGATTGCTAAGCAGCTATTGAGTAAATTTATAGAGCACGGTGAACAGCAAAATGCCGAGAATTTATTTTTAGAAGTACGCGAGTCAAATACACGTGCAATTAAGCTTTATGAGCAAGCCGGATTTATAGAGATGTCGGTACGAAAGAATTATTACCCAAGTGACGATGCAACTAAAAACGGCTTTGAAGATGCCATTTTAATGGGTATGGCATTAAGCTTAGGGTTTATGTGATCTTTAGTTGCGGGCAGCTAACGGTTTTATTTTGAGTTAATTGCCTGCTGTATTGCCACTATTACTGAGTTTATAATTTCATCCCTTTGTGATTTATCGTTACTTTTTAGGTTTTCTTCAAGGTCGCCTGCGCTTTTGTAAATAGCATCAAAGTTAAAACATCCTGCGCTGCCTTTAACACTATGTGCTACTGCTTTTAGGCTTTCCCAATCTTGTGCATGGTGAAATGTTTTTATTTTTTCCAAATAACTGGGTAAGTTTGCTAAGTAATTATCAGATATCTGTTGAAATTTTTCACTTTTTAACAGGTCATCCCACTTATTTTGATTATCCTTTTCAAGGTGCAAGTAGCTTACAAGTACGTTTTCGAGGGCATCTTTATCTATTGGTTTTCCAAGCGCTTTGTCGCAGCCAGCTTCTATATAGGTACCAATATCGTGATTCATTACGTTTGCGGTAAGCGCAATAATGGGACCGTCGTAAGCAGCATGTCTTAGCATTTTAGTGGCTTCAAGCCCACCCATGACAGGCATTTGCATATCCATAATAATGAGTTGATAGTCGTTTACTAGCGCCATTTCAACGGCTTGTGCACCATTATTAGCTATATCAGGCTCAAGCCCCCAAGTTTGCAACAGCAACTTAATGAGTAACTGATTATCTGGGTTATCTTCAGCAACCAAAATGTTTGCGTCAAAGCTGTTAGTTGCAAATGATAAAAGAGGGTCTTTTTCAGGGGTTAATTGTGCATGATTGACAAGCAGCTTAAGCTCGGGTGTTTTGCCCTTTAAGTGGCAAGCCGCACTAATTGAAAATTTACTTCCTTCGCCCACTTCGCTTTCTAGTTTTATGTCGCCACCCAGTAATTGTGCCAAATTTTTAGATATGCATAATCCTAATCCTGTACCACCAAAGCGTCGCGTAGTTGTCGCATCTGCTTGTTCAAATGGCTTAAATACACGAGAAATTTGATGCTCAGACATACCAATACCGGTATCGGTGATTACAAATTCAATAAGGTTGCTTTTAGCATGATAATGTACACAAATAGTGACATGCCCTTGCTCTGTAAATTTAACAGCGTTGTTTGCTACATTGATTAAAATTTGCTTTAAGCGTGTTATATCCGTGTATATAGTTTGCGGTATTGGTAAGTCAAAAATAATATTAAGTTCTAAACGTTTTTCTTGCGCCAGTGGCGTTATGATTGACTCAATATCATGGATTAACTGCACAACGTTCACAGAGGCTTGCTCTACAGCTAATTTTTCAGCTTCAATTTTAGATAAATCCAAAATATTGTTTATGAGTTCAAGTAAGTGCTTTGAATTTCGTAAAATAGTACTTAAATGTTGTTTGTCGTTTACTATTTTATCGTTATGTAGCAACTGCTCCGTAAAGCCCATAATAGCGGTGAGAGGGGTTCGTATTTCATGGCTCATGTTTGCTAAAAAACGGCTTTTAAGTTGGTTAGCTTGCTCTGCTTGAGTAATGGCGAGTTCAAGTTGGCTATTCATAGACTCAAGTGCTTGAGTTCGGCTTTCTACCTTGTCTTCTAGATGGTGTTTGTATTCTTCGAGCTGTTGCTGATAATGCCTAATTTGATTAACCATGTGATTAAAGTCGTTAAACAATATGCCCACTTCGTCATCGGTATGAGCAGGTAAGCTTACCGCTAAGTCTCCGTCACCGACTCTGTGGCTGGCTGCACCTAACAATTCTATTGGGTTTAATAATAAGTTACGTACAACAACAAATATTAAGATAGGTAACGAGATCACTGAAATAATAACAATCAGACCTGTAATTAGGCTAATAGCTTTGCCCGATTGATGAAGCACGGCTTTGGGGATTGTTGATACGTAATAATAGCCGCCGCTCATTTGTACGGCAAAAATCATACGTTCGATTTTATCAATGCTCGATAACTCAATGGTCGAAAGTGAGCCTATGTCGGCTAAATCGTGAACTTTATTAAGTTCATATTCGCTAATATATTGGCCTCGTAAATTATAATTAGAGCTAAATAGTATTTTACCGTCTTTGGTCAATAATAAATTGAGCGTATTGTTATAAGGCGCTTCTAAAATACTAGTATTTAAAATTGAAGGCTCAACATTTACAACAATAAACCCCAGTTGTTGTGGACGTTTTAGGTAATAGCCCACACTGTCGATTCGTTGTACAAAATACAGGCTAGTTGTGCCGTCGGGTTTTTGAACCATAAACTGCTGTTGGCTTAAATTACTTTGTATAACCTGATTAAAAAAGGGGTAGTTTTTAGGCGCTATGGTTAAATTATTTGAATGATAGGCATCACTTTTACCACTAGCCGACACTAAATTTATACTAATAATGTCAGGGTAGGCTTCGCTGTAACTGGCAAATACATCCATTAGAGCGCCAAGCCTGCGTGTATAATTTCCGTCTAAAAGTGCGTCATTGGCCAAAAAGTCGTTAAGTACCGGAGAACGAGAAAGTAGCTTTGTGGTAGAGTGGAATGAGTCTATATAGTTAAACGCTTTTTGCTGTTGCTGCTCAACAAAGCGGCTCATGATTAGATCGGCTTGTTTTTGAGTAGAATTAGTTACATTAGTTAACGTAAACCCACCTAAAAATAGCAGGGGCAATATAACAAGCGGGGTTATATACCATAATAATCTGATGCTTAACTTACTGGTTTTCATTAACTAACTAATATCCTTGGCGCAATCTTTTTATAGTATGCGTTACCAGTTTATTAAACAAGCCTGCGCTTTACTCATCGTTAAAATATAAACTTTAGTTAGAGATAACTTCTCCTTTATGCGTAGGTTTTAATTACTTAATTAGGTAAAAGTTTTTATTTAGCTTGAGTCAAATTACAAACTGAACGGGCAGAGCTTAAATATTGATAAAAAAGATCAGTTAATAACTAACCATTGATTGTTTAAAAGGTCAAGATCAGCGAAAATAGTCTTTAATTACGATTAACATAACGGATCGCAAACTAGGGGCTAATTTACTCTTGGTTCTGGTGTGTTGAGGTTTCGGGGTTTAGCAGTTTTAGCCTTTAAACGTCTGCACACTTTATGGTGATATTATCCGTATTCAAACTATAAGAACTTTTTAATGGCAGACCAAAATCTCCTTAGCGAAATAAATAAACGACGTACTTTTGCAATTATATCTCACCCAGATGCAGGTAAAACCACCATCACCGAAAAAGTACTTTTGTTCGGACAAGCGATTCAAAAAGCCGGAACGGTAAAAGGCCGTGGCTCTAATCAGCATGCAAAGTCTGATTGGATGGAAATGGAAAAAGAGCGTGGTATATCGGTTACAACCTCTGTAATGCAATTTCCGTATAACAATGCGCTGGTTAATTTACTGGATACCCCTGGACACGAGGATTTCTCAGAAGATACATACCGTACTCTTACAGCAGTAGATTCGTGCTTAATGGTTATTGATGCTGCAAAAGGTGTAGAAGAACGTACCCGTAAGCTTATGGAAGTTACGCGCCTACGTACCACGCCTATTGTGACCTTTATGAATAAGTGTGACCGTGATATTCGTGACCCAATGGAACTACTTGATGAAGTAGAAACAGAGCTAAATATTGCCTGTGCGCCTATTACCTGGCCAATTGGTTGTGGTAAAGAGTTTAAAGGTGTTTACCACATTCATAACGACGAAGCGGTTTTATACAAAACAGGGCAAGGTCATACAATTCAAGAAGTTCGAACTGTTAAAGGGCTTGATAACCCAGAGCTAGATACCGCCATTGGTGAAGAACTCGCTGAGCAACTACGTGAAGAACTAGAGCTTGTTATAGGTGCTTCAAACGAGTTTGACCTTGAACTATTTTTAGCGGGTGAGCTTTCGCCAGTGTACTTTGGTACTGCCCTTGGTAACTTTGGTGTAGACCACGTACTCGATGGCTTAACACAGTGGGCTCCAGCGCCACTTCCGCGTGAAACAGAAGACCGCCAAGTAATCGCAACAGAAGAGAACTTTACTGGTTTTGTATTTAAAATACAGGCTAACATGGATCCAAAACACCGTGACCGTATTGCCTTTATGCGTATTGTATCGGGTAAATACAGTCAAGGCATGAAGATGAATCATGTACGCCTTGGTAAACAGGTGAGTATTTCAGATGCAGTAACCTTTATGGCAGGCGATCGTGAGCGTGCAGCAGATGCATTCGCAGGCGATATTATTGGTTTGCATAACCACGGTACAATCCAAATTGGTGATACCTTTACGCAAGGCGAAAAGCTTAAGTTTAGCGGTATTCCTAACTTTGCGCCTGAGCTATTTCGTCGTATTCGTTTGCGTGATCCGCTTAAACAAAAGCAGCTATTAAAAGGCTTAGTACAGCTTTCTGAAGAAGGTGCGGTACAAGTATTTAGACCGCTCATTAATAACGACTTAATTGTAGGCGCGGTAGGTGTACTTCAGTTTGACGTAGTTGTAGCGCGCTTAAAAGCTGAGTACAACGTAGATGCAATTTACGAAGGCGTAAACGTAAATACAGCACGTTGGGTAAGCTCAACTGATGTTAAAAAGTTTGAAGAGTTTAAACGTAAGTGCGAAAGCAACTTAGCACTCGATGGTGGCGATAACTTAACTTACATAGCACCGAGCCGTGTAAACCTAAACTTATCGACAGAGCGTTACCCAGAAGTAACCTTTAACCACACGCGCGAAAACTAGAATTGACTGACTAAAGTTAACTGAAAGCCTGCTATGGCGGGCTTACAAAGGTAAATAATATAATGAACATTCGTACTATTTTAGTAGAAAAAGCCATTGCCGCCATGACCGCAGCAGGCTTACCAGAAGACACAAACCCAGCGGTTACACAAAGCACACGCCCACAGTTTGGTGATTACCAAATTAATGGTGCAATGGGCGCCGCTAAAAAAATGAAAAGCAACCCACGTGAGCTTGCGCAAAAAATTATTGATAACCTAGATGTAACCGACATTGCTGAAAAAACAGAAATTGCCGGGCCGGGTTTTATTAATATTCATTTAAAGCCTGAGTTTTTAGCCAACAGTGTTAAAGCAGCTAATAGCGATGCAAAACTGGCAGTAAACGAGCACGCTAATCCGCAAACTGTTGTGGTAGATTACTCGTCGCCTAACCTTGCAAAAGAAATGCACGTAGGCCATTTACGTTCAACCATTATTGGAGATGCCATTGTACGTGCGCTTGAATTTAGAGGCGACAAAGTCATTCGTCAAAACCATATGGGCGATTGGGGCACACAGTTTGGTATGCTAATTGCGCATTTAGAAGATCAAATTAGCCAAGGCGTAGACTTAGAATCGGTAGCGCTTGCTGATTTAGAAACGTTTTACCGCGACGCTAAAAAACGTTTTGACGATGAAGAAGGCTTTGCCGATAAAGCCCGTGATTACGTCGTTAAACTACAAGGCGGCGATGCGCACTGTGAAAAACTATGGAAGCTATTTATAGCGACCTCTGTTAAACATTCTGAAGAAGTTTACAAACGCCTAAATGTAACGCTTACTCAAGCTGATATTATGGCCGAAAGTGCTTACAATGCAGAGCTTAACGATATTATTAGCTTATTAAAAGATAAAAACATTGCTGTAGAGTCGCAAGGCGCACAAGTCGTGTTTTTAGATGAGCTTGCAAATAAAGATGGCGAGCCATCGGCGTTTATCGTCCAAAAATCAGGCGGTGGCTTTTTGTATGCAACCACCGATTTAGCCGCATGTGATTACCGCTCAAATAAATTGGGTGCTGAGCGTATTTTAATATTTGTTGATGCGCGCCAAAGCCTTCACTTTAATCAAGTAGAGCTTACAGCACGAAAAGCTGGCCTATTACGCGATGAAACAAGCTATGAGTTTTGCCCGTTTGGCACCATGATGGGCGCCGATGGTAAACCATTTAAAACCCGTACTGGTGGCACTGTTAAACTTGCCGATTTACTAGAAGAGTCAATTAGCCGTGCAGCAACAAAACTAGCTGAGCGTGAATCTGATTTATCGGATCATGATCGCAGCGAGATTGCCCGCAAAGTAGGTATTGGCGCCGTTAAATATGCTGATCTTTCTAAGCATCGTACTAGCGATTACATATTCAACTGGGACACCATGCTAAGCTTTGAAGGCGCGACAGCACCTTACTTACAATATGCTTATACTCGCGTTCGTAGTATTTTCCGTAAATCAGGTGTCGATGCTGCTACGCTGAATGCTGATGTAGCTATAGCAGAGCCGCAAGAAAAAGCGTTAGCGCTTAAGCTACTGCAGCTTGAAGAAGTGCTTGATTTAATGATCTCTGAGGCTACTCCGCACGTATTATGTGGTTACTTATACGAGCTAGCTAGCTTATACATGACATTCTACGAAGCCTGCCCAGTACTCAAAGAAGGCGTAGAGCCAAGCGTACGTGACAGCCGTTTAGTGTTGTGTAATTTAGTGGCAGATACGCTAAAAACAGGATTGGATTTGTTAGGCATTGAAGTCATGGAGCAAATGTAATCACCGTCGTATTTTAACCTAATACTGCGTTATCCACTCCGACTTACCCTAATCACATACAAATAGTATGCTCATAGGGATAAGTAGGGGTGAATGCCTTGTCTTAGGCTAAACTACTTAGGTGAGCCTTCTGCTTCGTGTAGTTCGCTTTGACTTCGTTGTCGTGCTTTTTTAGCCTAAGTCACATACTAATCGTATGCTCCTTGGCATAAAAAAGCACTTCGCCTTGTCGGCACTCCTGCACTTGCAGATATATAGGTTTGTACCGTAGTTTGAGTACAGTGAAACGAAACCCTACACTAAACTAATATTACACAAAACATTTTTATTTTTGCTCTTATAACGATTAACAGCCTGACCGTAACGTACCCACATACGCTTTAATAAACAGAGAAGGATTTGTTTATGAAACTCGAAGATATCCGCCGTGAATACCTGCAAGACGCGCTAAGCGAAGATAACTTGCAAGATGATCCATTCAAACAATTTGAAACGTGGCTTGAGCATGCTGTGGGCAGTAATATTCCAGACCCAACGGCCATGGTTGTGGCAACGGTTGATGAAACCGGGCAACCTTCACAGCGTATTGTATTGTTAAAACATTTAGATGATAACGGGTTTGTATTTTTTACTAATACAGGCTCTCGTAAAGCGCAAGAGCTAAAAGGCAATAATAAAATATCGCTGCATTTTCCGTGGCACCATATGGAGCGCCAAGTGATTGTATACGGCGAAGCAAAACCATTACCGACGGCTGCAGTGGCTAAGTATTTTTTATCGCGCCCTAAAGAAAGCCAATTAGCAGCATGGGCCTCAGCGCAAAGCAGGCCAGTCTCATCGCGCAAAGTACTTATGGAAACCTTTGCCAATATGAAGAGTAAATTTGCTAATGGCGAAATTCCACTGCCTGACTTTTGGGGCGGTTACTGCGTAGTGCCTACTAAAATTGAGTTTTGGCAGGGTGGTGCACACCGTTTACATGACCGTTTTATGTACCAGCGTCAAGCAGATAACAGCTGGCAAGTTACACGCTTAAACCCTTAATAAATTGATGATTAAGTAACCGTGCAATTTATTGACTCTCATTGCCATCTCGACTTTAGCGAGTTTGATTCAATTCGTGAATCGCTCATAAACGAGTGTATAGCAAAGGGAGTCAATCAGTTTGTTGTACCGGGTATTACGCTCGCTCAATCGCATACTCTTATCAAACTCAAAGCTACTTTTCCAAGTATAAAAATAGCAGCGGGGTTACATCCTTACTTTTTAGATCGACATAAAGAATCGCATATAGCAGCACTTTTTGAATTCGGGGTTGCAAATAAGCATCATTTAATAGCTATAGGTGAGTGTGGGCTTGATAGACGTATCGAAGACCTTGCAAAGCAAACGAGATTGTTTGAGCAGCAAATAACGATTGCTAATGAGCTAAATTTGCCGCTTATTGTCCACCATCGGCAAAGTCATGATTTAATTGCGCAATCGTTTAAACGTTGTAAGCCAAAATATGGTGGAGTGATACATGCGTTTTCTGGCTCACTACAGCAAGCACAGTATTATATTAAACAGGGTTTTAAATTAGGTGTGGGCGGGGTAATAACTTACGAGCGCGCAGCTAAAACCCGTAATGTAATTACTCAAATTGAACCTCAGCACTTAGTGCTGGAAACCGATTCGCCCTCAATGCCACTAAATGGTCATCAAGGTGAGATGAATACGCCGCTTCATATCCCTAATGTGTTCAACGCTCTGTGTAGTTTAAAACAAAGTAGCGATAAAGAGGTGCTAGCTAAAATGCTCTACGACTCTTGCTCTGAGGTTTTTCGTATATAGCGGTTTACTTGCCAACGCTTTAAGCCACGCCCCAATTGCCATGTAAAAATACATGCAATAACTAGCATTAACAAAACCTGACGACCCAAATCATGAAAATGGCTGTGGCTGTCTGAAATAGCAGCTCGTGTTAAATAGGTTACCGAAACAAACCCTAGAGGGCGATCATCATCGCTTATAACGGGTTCAACAAATGGTGTTTTAAGTTTACTTATTCCTGGAGTCGATTCTGGAAGTTGACCTAAAATATGGTGTGACTGCCAATTATCACTGCTGGCGACTAAAATCCCCTGATGATCATAAATGGTAGCCGACAGTACAAATTCGTCTTTAGCTATGTCGTTACAAATAGTGTTTAACTGCGGTTTGTTTTTTTCTATCAGCGGTGTTTTAACAGTTAAAGCCATAAATTGCGTTAAGCTTTGTGCTGTGTTGTCGGCGCTATCATATAATAACTGATGGCTTTGAAAGCTACTATTTACACCTACCCAACTAAGCAATACAAAACAGCCAGCGGCTAATAATAACCGTAAAAGTCGTTTTTTTTGTGATGCCGATATTGGATTTTTAAGATGGTTATTTTTCATAGTCACCGTATATGCTACTGACAGAATTTTGATTTGATGTTACAACTACTACTATAACCTTAAATTAACCCCGATGGCGAATTTAGCATTATTATTACCGCTTCAATTCGTTTTATATCAGTGGAATAAAAATAAACACGGAGATCCCATGTCGCAAATCAGCATGGCACAGCTTACTTCTCAGCAATCATTATCAATGTTAACGCTCAACCAATGGTTTGCTCATAACAACGGGATTTTTACACTATTTGATGGTGTTCCAAATACACAAGAAGGGTTGTTTAGTATTGCATTTGCAGGTGACTTTAATGCGACAAGTATAGATACGTTTATTCAGTTTTTAGCTCACCACGGGCAAACGGTCACAGCATTATGCCAATACCAGCCTGATTTAGGCTTATCTCCAGCACTGTGTTTTTATACTAAAAATACAACGCAATCAATTAATCCATTAACGCTTAAAGCGTTTTCAGAAACACTAGAGTGCCAACTAGTACAAATTAATACACCGCCTAACCTTTACGAGCCGGGTTTGTTAGTGATGGATATGGATTCAACAGCGATTACTATTGAATGTATTGATGAAATAGCACGCTTAGCAAATGTTTACGATGATGTGGCATCTGTAACTGCCCTCGCAATGGCAGGTAAACTCGATTTTAGTGAAAGCTTAAATCAACGCGTAGCCAAGCTTAAAGGCATTGAAAAAAGCCTCATAGATGAGTTAAAAAATACCTTGCCACTAATGCCGGGCATAAAAGCCTTATGCCAAGTATTAAAACATCACAATTGGTATTTAGCTATTGCCTCTGGTGGTTTTGTACCATTTGCAGAGCGTGTTCAGCAGCTTATTGATTTAGACGAAGTACATGCAAATGTGCTTGAATTCAAAGACGATAAGCTAACCGGTAAAGTGTTAGGTACTATTGTGGATGCACAGCAAAAGGCGGTTATTTTAGAGTCGTTGCAGGCTAAGCTCGGACTTGAAAAAATACAAACAGTGGCGATTGGCGATGGTGCAAATGATCTCGTTATGATGGCAAAGGCTGGGCTTGGGGTTGCTGTTCACGGTAAACCAAAAGTAGTTGAGCAAGCGCAAGCGGCTATTTGTAAAGGTTCGTTATTACAGTTGCTTTATATGCTCGCTATTCCATTAAACAAAAAATAATGATGGCATATATATTAGTATTAGCGCTAAACCGCTTAGCGAGAGCGGTTTAACCAAAGCAGTTTACGACGGCCCATTTGGTCAACCTTTTGTTGATCGAACTGAAAATGACTTAAAGCTTCTTCTGTAATGTCAACCACATCACCCACACCTGTTACCGACCATAAAGCTTCTTCCAACTCTTTAGCTTTATGTAACGCGTATTGACTCACATAGCTAAGCTCGTTGGACAGGTAATCTGTATCTGGGCGACCAGTACGTGAAATATATAATCGCATAACAAATATAATTTGAGACTTAATCCCCTTGCTAATTTGTTCATCAAAGCTGCTGTAATCTTCACCTAATATACACTGGCTTTGAATAGCTTCGGTGACTTTATCTTGTCGGGGATCAAAATTGATTGCCAGTGTAAACGCAAGTGGCGGATCTTGTCTGCTGCGGTCTTTTATATTTGGGGTGATCACATTTAAAATTTGCTCTTTAGTTATTATACTCGACACGTCGGTTTTATTGCTAAGTAGACCAAAGTTTTGTAAAAGTACATGCAGCGGGCTTGAATATAAACCATAACCAATTGCACCCACTTTAAAATGTGCCGCTTCTTTGTGTAAGTACAGCGGAAATTGGCAAACGCTTTTTGTTACCATGTTTCTAAGTGCTGTAGAAAGCCCTTCAATTTTAGGAGCCTCTTCACTTACCTTTAATTTATCTTTGTTATTTTCAATTAATTGTGTAAAAAAACTAACGCCAGCATGGGGTAAGTCAGCCACTCTATTGGCTTTTAAGTTAACGGTAGTCAGTGACTTACTGATAGCCATAACCTCGTACTTGAGTTCGTTTAATGCATGCTTTTTAGTTATTTTTTGTAAATCAGGGAATGTTAAAAAGACAATGTCGCCTTTTTTAAAGCTAACAGGCTGATCGCATTCTAGTTGTAGTCCCATGACTGAAAAATCGCGTGTATGTCCATTCAATACCGTATCATCAATATGTAATTTAACGTCGGTTTTGTATAAATAGCGTTTATGCGAGCGTAAATTAACATACTCAAGCGCAACAATGTCTAAATAGGGAGCCGTTTTATGTTTGGCATGCCCAAAAAGTTTAAGCTGATTGACCAAAGCTTTATCGTAAGTTATTTGTTTATAACGCGATTGCTCAATACTATTACCTATACTAGTTAGCACAACAATATATTTTACGTCTTTAACCAATCCTTCAACGCGAGGCGAAGGAGGTTTGTTAAGTTTTTCAATCTTACTACCAGCAGAATTTGGCAGTGAAAGCGGTATGAATGCATCATCAGGATGACTTGGCATTATCTGAATTTTAAAGCATTGCCAGCTTTCTTTTTGACTACCAAACCCTAAAAATAAATCACGTAGTTTGGCATTATTGTTTAATTCGGTGCGGGTTGCTGAATAGTAATAAACCTTTCCTGAGGTCACATGTGTAAAGGTGTACAGGTAATCTTCTTTAACTGCTGTTGGTTGCGTTAATAACCCACTGACCCGTTTATGATTAAGCACGTTGTATAAGCAAGGTACACTTCTTTCATCAGTAAAGTAGCGCTGAATAAAAATATTATTTTCGGTTGTTAAGCTTAAACTAGGATAATACTGATCGTCTTTTTTACTTAAAAACACATACAATGAAGTAACACGAGGTATGTAATATTGCTCATAACCTTTAGATACAACCGCATCAAGTGTGTTATCTAAATTAACTTTGTAGCGGCGTTTATTTCCGTGGATAAAGCTTTCTAAAAAGTTATCAAAGGCTTCATTATTCTCAACATATGTACGCTTTAAGCGAATATGATTAAACTCACGTGATATATTCTCAACGGCAACTACTTCATATTGAATGCCATTTTTTAAACCCAGTTCAAAGTCTTGCTCTAGACCCACCAAACGCATTGCTATTAGTTGGCCTTTTCTGATTATGTTTCGCTTTGCCAACTTTATTTTACAGCCACTCAAAGAAATATCAGAGGTGCTTGCTTTAATATTTTTCTTATCGTTATATTCAATAGTAACTTTTATTGAATAATTCATTCTTTCTTCTGCACGGCTTTCGTAAGATGCAAATTTAATAACATTGGTATTTAGTAAATCTTCTTGCTCTTGCTTATTCCCTTTTTCGGCCGCTTCTTTTTGCATTACGCGGTGATTATTCTCCGTGTTCATAACAGCTTCATAGACAGCAAGTGTGTATTTACCATGCTGTTTTAATGCGCTTTCAAACACTTCAATGGCCGTTTCATCCATAAAGTGCTGTTTACCATTATGTTCGTAAGGTTTTACTTGTCCTGTAACTAAACCACGTAGATCAATAAAGCGCTCGACAGGCTGAGAAAGGCGCGACATTTCCATTTTAATTAAAAACTGTTCAGGCTTCGTAAGCTCTGCTGTTTTTGATTTAAAAATTAGGTCAAACTTGGCGTTGCCTAAATATTGTTTTAGCTCATTAACGAGGGACTCGTGTTTGAGCATGATGTCATCAGCCATTTATAAAACCATCACCGTCTCTTTGAAAAAGTAGGTATACTATTAAATCCATTTATTAGAAATTCAATAAACGTAAAGCGTGCTATGTTGTTAATATAGGTACGATTATTAGAGCAACTACCATTTAGTTTTTGTTATTATGTGTTATGCGCCATTTTATTGGCAAGTTACTTTTATTCAATTTTAAAGCAAAAACTGTGCCCTAAGATATATAAAAGCAAAACAGTTAATTAGGTAATGATTGTGGCTTAAGAAATTTCCACAGGCAAGCTATGTTGTTATGTAAATAGGTGAAATGGCAAAATAACAACAAAACAATACACATTTTTAAATTCAATGATTAATAAATAAGGTTATTAATGGTTAAAGCGGCAAAAGTAGAGTTTGTTTGTACAGAGTGTGGCATGAATTACCAACGTTGGCAGGGACAATGTCGCTGCGGTGCTTGGAACACATTAGCTGAATTTAAACCTTCAGCAGGGCAAAGCAAAAAAACTGTAGCAAGAGCAAGTATAGGCGGCTATGCCGGCGGAATTGGTGGTGGTTCTAAAAAAATTAATGATATTGCGACCGTTGAAGCCGAAAAACAACTCACTGAAATAGGCGAGCTTGACCGTGTTTTAAGTGGTGGTGTTACTACGGGCTCGGTAAATATTATTTCGGGCGATCCGGGGGCGGGTAAAACAACGCTTCTATCTGACTTAGTCGCAAGAATGTCAAAGCGTATGCCATCCTTATACTGTACAGCAGAAGAGTCTTTGTCGCAGTTTAAAAATCGTGTTAATCGCTTAAAGTTAGACTATAACGCCGATGAGCTTTATTTACTCTCAGAAACTAGCGTTGAAACCATTATTGAAGAGCTTGATAAAAATAAAATTAAGTTTGCAGTCATCGACTCCATTCAAGCAGTTGTTACCGATACTGCAAATGGTAGTCCGGGCTCACCTTCGCAAGTTAAAAGTGCAGCTCAAGCGCTTACCCAGTATTGTAAGCAAAATGACGTGACCATGTTTATTATTGCTCATGTGAATAAAAACAATGAAATAGCAGGCCCGCAAACCTTAGTACACATTGTTGACGCGTTATTACACATAGACACCAATGATGGACAAATTCGTACCTTACGTGCCAATAAAAACCGCTTTGGTGACATTGATACTGTGGGTATTTTTAAAATGTGTGAGCGTGGAATGTTAAGCGTAGACAACCCGAGTGAGATATTTTTGTCGGGATCGACAACTGAATCCCCGGGGTCGTCTATTACCTGTATCCGTAAAGGTAATCGGAATCTATTGCTTGAAATACAATGTTTAACAACAGAAACCGAGGCTGAATTTCCACAGCGTGTTTGTGTGGGTTTAAATATGAACCGAATAAAAATGCTTACCGGTATTTTACGTAAGCATACAAAAACTAAAATATTTCATGACACCTTTTTTAATATTGTAGGTGGTTTAAAAATTGATGAGTCAGAAACTTGCATAGATTTAGCGCTCGTTACCGCACTGCTTAGTAGCTTGAACGAATTTGTTGTGCCTCGAACCACTTGTATTATGGGGGAGTTGAGTTTAAACGGTGATGTGCGCCCAATAGACAGCGGTGTACCTCGAGTCAAAGAAGCTGCGCAGCATGGCTTTACAGAAATATTTATCCCGTTTCGTAATTACCACAAATCAATGGAAGGCCTAGGCGCTAAAATAACTCCGGTAAAAACGGTACATGAGTTACTGAGCCTGATTAATTAACGCTTACAGCGACTGCTATGCAATGTTACTCTTGGGTTAATACAATTTTTATAAAAAATAGAATAAGGAAATAACATGAAAAAATTAATTATAGCAGCAGCGATTATTGCCGCAGGTGTTGGCGGCGTTAGCTATGCTAACTATGTTGCAACCCAAGAGGTTCGTGCTGAAGTAGACAAGCAGCTGGCCATGGTGAGTGAGCAAACGGGTGCAACATTTAAATATGCTGGCTTATCTGCAAGTGTTATTTCAAAAAGTGTTGAAATTACAAACATGGAAGTAATAAGCCCTGAGGGCGAGAGTGTTGCCAACGTTCAAAGTATTGAAGTTAAAGGCTACGAAACCGATAAAATTTCGCCACATACATCGCTTGATGTAAAAAATCTGACACTGAGTAAAGACTTTATTGCCACACTGCCAGCTGACACAAACGCAATATTAGCGTCAGCAAGTTACAACCTGCATTCATCCTTAGATTATAATGAAGAGTCGGGTGAGAGCGATATGGTTGTTAAGCTCAATGCTCAAGATGTGATCAGTTTTAATATGGACATAGGATTAGCTAATTCTAAACCGCTCATGGATACGTCGCTTGCTATGAGCAAAGAGCAAAAGCAAGCGGGTGATACCCCATTAACTTATGAGCAGCAACTGCAACAACAAACACGTATGATGCAAGCAATGAGCAAGCTTGAACCCCGTAACGCAAGCTTTGTCATAAATAACCAAGGTAAACTTAAAGAGTTATTAGAAAGTGAGCTTTCAAAGCAAGGTATGACTATTGAGCAAATGCAAACAATGCTAGCCCAGCAGTTAGAGCAAGCGCCTGTAACTGAAGAAATTGCTAGTGCGTTAACAAGCTTTGCCAGCGGTTTAAATTCGTTAACTGTTTCAGCAAAATTGCCTGAAGGCCAAACTATGATGGAAGTTAATCAACAATTAATGATATTAGCTGGTAAGCCAGAAGAACTGGTTAAGTTTATTAATTTAGAGGTTAAAGGCGACTAATCACGATAAGTCGTTAAATCATAATTTAAAAAGCCGCACTTGTTTAATCAAATGCGGCTTTTATTATAGATAATGTTTAGTGAAGAATACGTGCTCTAATTGTTCCCTCTACCGCACTTAGCTCTTTTAGTGCTACTTCAGAGTGGTCGGTATCAACGTCAATAACCACATAACCAATTGCTTCATCAGTTTGTAAGTACTGAGCCGCTATATTGATACCGTGCTGTGCAAACGCTTGGTTAATTTGCGTAAGTACCCCAGGGCGGTTGTGATGAACGTGCAATAAGCGGCTACGGTTAGCAAGCTCTGGCAGAGATACCTCTGGAAAGTTAACCGCAGTAATTGTAGAGCCGTTATCTGAGTATTTAGCTAATTTACCAGCGACTTCAATACCAATGTTTTCTTGTGCTTCTTGTGTTGAACCACCAATATGCGGGGTTAAAATAACGTTATCGAAGTCACGTAGTGGCGAGATAAACTCTTCATCGTTCGATTTGGGTTCAACTGGGAAAACATCGATTGCTGCACCGCTTAACTTTTTCTCAGTAAGTGCTTCTGCAAGGGCATCAATATCAACAACCGTACCACGTGAGGCGTTTATCAAAATAGCGCCTTGTTTCATTACGGCAAGTTCAGCTGAACCAATTAAGTTTTTAGTTTGCGATGTTTCTGGCACATGCAAACTAATTACGTCAGATCGCTGAAGTAGTTGAGTAAGGTTATGCACTTGTTTTGCATTACCGAGTGTTAGCTTATCTTCAATGTCGTAAAACTCGACGTTCATACCAATGTTTTCAGCCATGATACCGAGCTGAGTACCAATGTGGCCATAGCCAATAATACCCAAGGTTTTACCACGAGCTTCAAACGAGCCTGTTGCTGTTTTTAACCACTCACCACGGTGAGCCGCAGCATTACGCTCAGGTATACCGCGAAGTAAAAGCAGTATTTCGCCAAGTACCAGCTCTGCAACAGAGCGAGTATTAGAAAATGGTGCATTAAACACAGCAATGCCACGTTCGCGAGCACTATTTAAGTCAACTTGGTTAGTACCAATACAAAAGCAACCAATGGCAATCAGCTTTTCTGCAGCATCTAAAACAGCTTCGTTAATATGAGTACGAGAACGCAGACCTACAAAGTGCGCGTCTTTTATACGCTCTTTTAGCTCGTCTTCAGGCAGCGATGTTTTAACGTAGTCTATATTGCTGTAACCATTTCGTTTTAGCGTTTCAACTGCGCTTTGGTGCACACCTTCAAGCAAGAGAATTTTAATTTTGTCTTTTGCTAACGATACCTTACTCATAACCTCATCCTATTTAATTTGAGGCCCATTTTTAGTGCCGATAATTACTTTATCAGCACCACGCATCGCAAATAGGCCATTGGTAACTACGCCAACAATTTGATTTATATCTGTTTCAAGTTGTTTAGCATTGGTAATATTTAAATTATATACGTCTAAAATAACGTTACCGTTATCGGTAACTACACCTTGGCGATAGACTGGATCGCCGCCTAATTTCAATAACTCACGTGCTACGTAGCTGCGCGCCATTGGAATAACTTCAACTGGAAGCGGAAATTCCCCCAATGTGTCTACTAGTTTGGTGTCATCAACAATACACACAAACTGCTTAGCAACTGCAGCCACTATTTTTTCACGGGTAAGTGCAGCACCACCGCCTTTAATCATTTCGTTTTGAGCGTTAATTTCATCCGCGCCGTCGATGTAAACATCGAGTGCATCGATATCGTTTAGCTCAAACACTTCAATACCAAGCTCTTTTAAACGTGCTGTAGAAGCTTCAGAGCTTGATACTGCACCTACTAAAGTGTCTTTAACTGTGCCAAGGGCATCAATAAAGTGATTAACGGTTGAGCCTGTGCCTACACCTACTATTGTGTTTTCTTTTACAAACTCGAGTGCAGCCCATGCGGCTGCTTTTTTTAATTCATCTTGTGTCATTATTTTGTGCTCTTGTATGTCAAACGTGTGCTGTAAGCATGTGAATAATCACATCACCAGCAGTAATTTTTGCTCGGTGTTATTATAGTTTTAAGTGGTACGTCCCAAGATTCTACTGGTAATACATCAACTTTTTGGCACTCATGTGCAAGGCCTATAAGTTGCGGTTTTTGCCAGTTTTCATCGTGTAAACGAGCCAACGTTCTATCGTAAAACCCACCTCCCATTCCTAAGCGATTACCTTGGTTATCGAATGCAACTAACGGCATAAGTAAGTAGTCCAGCTCGGGTAAAGGGCATATTTGACTGCAATTTAGCTTAGGTTCAAAGATACCATAGCGATTTGCCCTCATGGGTGAGTTTTTCTCATAGCGCTGAAACAGCAAAGTGGCGCCATTAAATGGGTGTATTACTGGTAGGTGAACAATGTGATTTAAGTTCCATAATTCCTTAATTAACAAAGAGGTATCAAGCTCTCCATCATTGCTTAAATAAATGGCGACATGCTGACTTTCAGCTGTTTTTTTTGATTTTAAGTATTGAATAAAATTCATACTTAATGATTGAGATGCTAAATTTTGCTGTTCACTAGACAGATTATTACGTAATTCGCGAATGGACTTTCTTATTTGGGCGCGTGAATCGCTCATTTTGTAAACTTACCACTTAGTTAAAAAGAAACCAGATCAGGAAATGCCAAGTACACCGCAAGTATGATAAGCAACGTAACAACCGTAGCAATTAACGAATAAAGCAGTGCATTACTGCGTTTTTTAGGCTGAGTTATTAGGTCTTCTTCAAGCAATAGCTCTTCGTCTTGCCATTCGTCTTCATCTACTTCAGGGTTTTTTGTTTGGTTTTCAGGTAGGCGCTGCTCGAGGTCTTCGAGTTTTTCTTCTAGCCTGATTAAGCTGCTGGTTATGTAGTCTAATGCGTCAAAAATACGCTCATCTCGCTGGCTATCATTTACCGTTTGAGTGGTTTTTTCAGTATTTGTCGATACAGCTTGAAGTTTACTTTTAATACCCATTCCAACAAGTAGCTTAGCTTGTTTTAACGCTTTGTTTTTATCGCTAGGCGCAAATAAAGGCTTACCTTTAAAAAATAAGGCTACTTTTTCTTCTGAGATCTTTAGTTTTGCCGCCAGTGTTGTACACGCTGTTTTTGTGTCAACGTTATCAGCGAGTCCAGCAAACATAACACGAAAGTTATCGGTCATTTAAATATCCCTAAAGCTTTATAATTAAATGAGTATATACCTAAAGTATAAAAAAGTTCGAGGACCAATTAATAGTTATTTTTTAAACTATGAATTAGCCATGCGTTACATAATTGCTAGCTATAAAAAAGGCCCTTAAAAGGGCCGTTTTTTTGCTTTAGTCTTAAAGACCGGCTGCTGCGCGAAGTGCGTCAGCTTTATCTGTGCGTTCCCATGGGAATTCATCACGGCCAAAGTGGCCGTAAGCTGCAGTAGGAAGGTAGATAGGGCGCTCTAAATCAAGCATTTGAATTAAGCCGTAAGGGCGTAGGTCAAAATGTTCACGAATTAATTCGATTAAACGTGCTTCTTCTAACTTACCAGTTCCAAACGTTTCAACACTGATTGAAGTAGGCTCTGCAACACCAATTGCGTAAGATACTTGTAATTCACACTTATCAGCAAGGCCAGCAGCCACTACGTTTTTAGCCACGTAACGTGCAGCGTATGCGGCTGAGCGGTCAACTTTTGATGGATCTTTACCAGAGAAAGCACCACCACCGTGACGTGCCATACCACCGTAGGTATCAACAATGATTTTACGGCCTGTTAAACCACAGTCACCCATTGGACCACCAATTACAAATCGGCCTGTTGGGTTAATAAAAAACTTAGTTGCGCTTGTGATTAGTTCAGCAGGAAGTACTGGCTTGATGATGGTTTCCATCACCGCTTCAACTAAATCGTTTTGAGAGATGTCTTCGCTGTGCTGAGTTGACAGAACAACTGCATCAATACCTACTGGTTTACCGTTTTCATATGCAAAAGTAACTTGAGATTTTGCATCTGGACGTAACCAGTTAAGCTCGCCGCTTTTACGCACTTGCGCTTGACGTTGAACTAAACGGTGAGAATACGTGATAGGTGCAGGCATTAACACTTCAGTTTCGTTACATGCGTAACCAAACATTAAACCTTGGTCACCAGCGCCTTGTTCTTCTGGGCTAGTACGGTCAACACCTTGGTTAATGTCTGGAGACTGTTTACCAATGGTGTTCAAAATTGCACACGAGTCAGCATCAAAACCCATATCTGAGTGAGTGTAGCCAATTTCACGTACTGTTTTACGCGTAATCTCTTCTATATCAACCCATGCGCTAGTCGTGATTTCACCACCAACCATAACCATACCTGTTTTCACGTATGTTTCGCACGCAACGCGGGCATGAGAGTCTTGCTCTAGGATAGCATCAAGAACCGCATCAGAGATTTGGTCGGCGATTTTATCCGGATGACCTTCAGAAACAGATTCAGAAGTAAATAAATGTTTTGCCATTGTAATTATGCTCACAAATATTGCGCTTCACAAACGTCGGTATTAGCGCTAAAAAATTAAGGGGCGTATTTTATCTAAAACGAAACACCTTGCATAGTGTTTTTACGCCTAGACGTCTAAATTAAATTAGTTATGACATAATGGTCTTAAAAAATATTCATAATACCTCATTTTTATAGGGTTTTTAATTGCACACAGCCCCCACAATAAGTAAGAATGGTTGCTATAACAGTGCCCATATAATTTGAGTACATAAACGAACACATAAATACCCGCGCAAATATATATATAAGGTAGGAGAATTCATGCCATCTCGCAAAGAACTTGCAAATGCTATTCGCGTCTTGTCAATGGACGCAGTACAAAAGGCCAAATCTGGTCACCCTGGAGCCCCTATGGGCATGGCTGATATCGCAGAAGTATTATGGCGCGATTATCTAAAACATAATCCATCAAATCCAGATTGGGCAGACCGAGATCGATTTATACTGTCAAACGGCCACGGTTCAATGCTAATTTATTCTCTACTACATTTAAGTGGTTATGACTTACCACTGGACGAAATTAAAAACTTCCGTCAAATGCACTCTAAAACACCAGGCCACCCAGAATACGGTTATGCGCCAGGTATCGAGACTACTACGGGCCCACTAGGCCAAGGGATCACAAATGCGGTAGGCATGGCAATTGCTGAAAAAGCGCTTGCGGCACAATTTAACCGTGAAGGTCACGACATTGTTGACCACCACACTTACGCATTTATGGGTGATGGTTGTTTAATGGAAGGCATTTCGCATGAGGCCTGTTCGCTTGCCGGCACATTAGGCCTAGGCAAGCTGGTTGCTTTTTGGGATGACAACGGTATTTCTATTGATGGTGAAGTTGAAGGCTGGTTTAGCGATGACACACCAGCGCGTTTTAAAGCGTACGGCTGGCACGTAATTAGTGACGTTGATGGCCACGATAGCGATGCAGTAAGTGCTGCAATTAGCGAAGCAAAAAGCGTGACTGATAAACCAACACTAATTTGTTGTAAAACAATCATTGGTTACGGTTCACCTAATAAATCGGGTAGCCACGACTGTCACGGTGCACCACTTGGCGATGACGAAATTAAAGCATCGCGTGAGTTTTTAGGTTGGACGGGCGATGCCTTTGAAATTCCTGAAGACATTTATGCACAGTGGGATGGAAAAGCTAAAGGTCAAGAGCTTGAATCAAGCTGGGACGAAAAGTTTGCAGCCTATGCAAAAGCATACCCAGAGCTTGCAGCTGAGTACAAACGCCGTACAAATTCAGATTTACCTGCCGACTGGGCTGAAAAGTCACAAGCGTATATTGAACAGTTACAAGCAAATCCGGCAAATCCAGCATCTCGTAAAGCGTCACAAAATGCATTAAATGCATTTGGTCCATTATTACCAGAATTTATGGGTGGCTCTGCCGATTTGGCAGGTTCAAACTTAACAATTTGGGAAGGCTCTAAAGGCCTAACAGCAGACGATGCAAGTGGTAACTACGTTTACTACGGTGTACGCGAGTTTGGTATGTCGGCAATTATGAACGGTATTGCACTTCATAAAGGCTTTATTCCTTACGGTGCAACGTTCTTAATGTTTATGGAATACGCACGCAACGCGGTTCGTATGGCTGCATTAATGAAGCAACCAAGCATTTTTGTATACACGCACGATTCAATTGGTTTAGGTGAAGACGGTCCAACTCACCAACCAGTAGAGCAAATTGCCAGCATGCGTTTAACGCCTAACCTTTATAACTGGCGCCCGTGTGACCAAGTTGAGTCAGCAATTGCATGGCAACAAGCTATTGAACGTAAAGACGGTCCTACATCGTTAATATTCACACGCCAAGGTCTTGAGCAACAGGCGCGTGACTCACAACAGTTAAGCGACGTCAAAAAGGGTGGTTACATCCTTAGCTGTGACGGCAACCCAGAGCTAATTATTATTGCAACCGGTTCTGAGGTGCAATTAGCTCAAGATTCAGCTACTGAATTACGCAGCCAAGGTAAAAAGGTACGTGTTGTATCTATGCCATGTACTGATGCATTCGAAGATCAATCGCCTGAGTACAAAGAAAGCGTATTACCAGCAAGCGTTTCACGTCGCGTAGCGGTAGAGGCAGGTATTGCTGATTACTGGTACAAGTATGTAGGCCTAAATGGCGCCGTAGTCGGTATGACCACCTTTGGTGAGTCTGCACCAGCTAACGAGTTGTTTGAGCACTTTGGCTTTACGGTTGAAAACATTGTAAGTAAAGCAAACGCACTTTTTTAATCGTTTTTGATTAAATAAGTTAAGTAACTTAAAAACCCGCCAATGTGCGGGTTTTTTTATGCCCACATATGAAACAACTTCATCTTATACCAATCCGCTTAATTAAGTGATCTATTTTGAGGATAGATAAACGTGTTGATAGCTAGGCAAAAAATTCGTTATTTAGTTGTTCTGAATGAGGATTTTTTAACGCAGATAGCGACACTTTTAGCCCCTAAAAATGATTAAGTATTATTGCGAATTGGTATTAAGCGTTACTGCTTTTCTTGCATGAAAGTAAGCTATCAGGCAAGGTAGTGCGATAAAATTTATAAATAAAGATCTTTAAATTAATAGCAGGAGCTAAAATGTCTCAGTTTGAAAATGTCAGCGTAGTTAAAAAGGCCAACGTGTATTTTGACGGTAAAGTGTCAAGCCGTACGGTTGTATTTAGCGATGGAACTACCAAAACATTAGGCTTTATGCAGCCGGGTGAATTTGTATTCGATACCAGTAAAAAAGAACTCATGGAGTTGTTAGGCGGCCAGTGGGATATTTTATTACCAGGGGCAAGCGAGTGGAAAACGTTTTCTGCGGGCGAGTCATTTAATGTAGACGCTAACGTAAGCTTTAAAGTAAAAGTAAGTGATTTTGCCGACTACTGTTGCTCGTACACAGATTAATAGCTAGCACAGCTAGACGTCTGAAAGCCCATGGTTTATGGGCTTTGCATAAACTTTGCGCAACACATGATTTAAATCACCAAAAACCGCAAATAAACCTCAAATATCTCTCTTTTTTCCTTGTGTTAATCTAAATAGCCCCCAATACTATTTATGAGGTAACAAATAAAAGGATACCCTATGAAAATTAATCTTTCTGGTCACCATGTTGAAGTTACTGACTCTATTAGAGAGCACATCAACGAAAAATTTTCTAAAATTGAGAGCCACTTTCCATCACTTATTTCTCTCGATATGATCTTGTCTAAAGAGCATCATAAAATCCAAGCCGAAATTAGCACTAATTACGAAGGTGCGCGAATATCAGTAAAAGGGGAAAACGAAGTAATGTACCCAGCTATTGCAAGCGCAGCTAAAAAACTCGATGCAGCACTAAAACATCGAAAAGGGCAAATAAAAGCAAATTTACACGAAAAGCCTGTAAGTACAACGCCAGAAATAGCGCACGAAATCATCCAAGAGATGGAACTAAAATAATTTTTAGTCCCAAAGTACTATAAAAAAGAGCCTTACGGCTCTTTTTTATTGCCTTTAATTTAGGTAAGTTATGCAGCCTTCGGTGTTATTAATTGTGAAAATTAATAACCAGAGTGAATAACACACATAATTTGAGAAATTAATGCAGCAAACACACACTTCTTGGAAATATCACTTAGGCGCACTAGGCCCGGGTATTTTAATGGCCACCGCTGCAATTGGCGGGTCTCACCTAGTTGCATCTACTCAAGCTGGCGCGCTATTTGGCTGGCAACTATTTTGGTTAATACTGGCTGTTAACGTATTAAAATATCCGTTTTTTCGCTTTGGTATGGAATACACCTTAGCCACTAAAAACAGTTTAGTAGAAGGCTATAAAAACAAAGGCCCGGTGTATTTTTATAGTTTTATTGGCTTGAACATACTGGCAGCAGTTGTTAATACCGCAGGCGTATTACTACTTACCGCCAGCTTACTGCATTACGCATTGCCTGTAGTGATAGAGGTAACCCTGCTATGTTGGATATTGCTCGGTGTGTGCTTAGCCATATTATTGTTAGGGCACTTTAAAGCGCTCGACAGCGTTGCTAAAGGCATTATGGGGTTATTAACACTGGCTACTGTTATTGCGCTGGTTATTGCGTTTAGTAATGGCCCAATGGCGCCAGCTGACTATGTTGGTCCATCACCTTACGAACTTGCTATGCTCAGCTTTATGGTCGCGTTAATGGGTTGGATGCCAGCACCCATAGAAATATCGGCCCTTAGCTCGCTATGGCTTAAAGAAAAGCAAGCTCAGCAAGTGGTTACTAAAAGCCAAGGTTTGTTTGATTTTAACGTAGGCTATTGGCTAACAGCCTGCCTAGCATTGGTATTTTTTAGCTTAGGTGTGCTGGTGCAATATGGGCAAAGCAGTAATATAGAACTTGGCGGTGTTGCCTTTGCTAAACAGCTTATTGATATGTACGCACTGACTATTGGCGAGTGGGCAAGGCCGCTGGTATCAGCTATTGCTTTTTTATGTATGTTTGGCACTACACTCACCGTGCTTGACGGCTACGCACGCACACTTAACGAATCGCATAAACTACTTGGCTTTGGGCAATCAAAACACAGCCTAAATATTTGGTTAATACTACAAGCACTTGCAGGTATGGCCGTTATTTTATTTTTTAAATCGGCCCTGGGGCCAATGCTTACTTTTGCCATGACACTTGCTTTTGTCACTACTCCCGTTTTTGCATGGCTTAACTTTAGCCTTGTACGCTCAGAGCCCGCCATTAAACACAGCGTGCTATTACGCAGCTTAACGTGGCTAGGCTTAGTGTATTTAGTAGGTTTTGCTGTTGCCTTTGTGGTGTGGAAAATAGCAGCTTAAATTTCGCTATTTACTTAAGGGCTTTAATTAAGTGCATTAGTTAAAGCCCTAAAGCCTAAAATTTAAACGAGGCATAAATGGATATTAGAACAGGCGAGCTTTCAAACCCTCACGTTATAAAGCTACTACAAGCGCATCATAACGATATGCTAAAACACTCCCCCATAGAGAGCGTACATGCACTTGATGTAACTAAACTCAGCCAGCCCGATATAACTTTTTATAGTTTATGGATTGATAATAATTTAGCGGGTGTTGGCGCATTAAAAGTGCTCAATGCTACGCATGGCGAAATTAAATCAATGCGCACCTCAAGTAGCTATTTACGCCAAGGCATAGCGGCTAAGTTACTCACGCATATTATTGAGCAAGCAACACTGCGAGGGTATAAAAAACTTAGCTTAGAAACCGGCACTGCTAAGGCATTTTTACCAGCACAAAAGCTCTACGCCCAATTTGGTTTTAAAGAGTGTGAACCGTTTGGGAATTATGAGCCAGACCCGTATAGCTTGTTTATGAGTAAATTCCTTTAAAGTGAGTAGAGGATATTATGGCTTATAAAGTTGAACTTAAAGCTCCAGCACTGGATGAATTCGCTAATTTACGTAAACAAGTAAAGTGGCAAAACCCTGACTATAAAACATTAAAAGCAAGCATCGAAAACTCACTATTTTGGGTTGCCGTGTACGACACTGATAAGTTAATAGGCACTGGGAGAGTGATTGGTGATGGCGCAATGTATTTTTATATTCAAGATATAATTGTTGCGCCTAGTTATCAAAAACAAGGTATTGGTCGTTTAGTAATGACCCACATTGAAAACTATCTAAGCAGTACCTGCTCTAATGGCGCTACAGTAGGTTTATTAAGTGCTCACGGTAAGGAAAGCTTTTATATTCAATATGGTTATGTAAAGCGTGATGGCGATAGTTTAGGGTTAGGAATGTGTAAGTTTATTTAAATAGTATAAAAAATTTCGTAGATAGAGAAATCACCTTTAACCTTTTCTTTCAATGCTTTTAAGTTGCTAAACTTATTTACAAAGATCTCATTTTTCCATATCTACTTGTTAAATAAAGGTTGTTTTAATGTTTTTTTATGATTAATATCTTTGCCGTTGATAAATATAAGGAAATATAATGGAACATCAATTTAAACTCAAATCCCTACTTGTTTTACCTCTTGTAACTATTTTAACCGCATGTGGCTCTTCAGATTCAAATGAGAAAGCGACTAATAATGAAGTTGCTATTGTAAATAATGCGCCTCTAATAACATCTGAAGCGGTAACCTCTGCTATCGAAGACAATACTTATACTTATTTAGTTGAAGTTCAAGATGATGGAGATGATTTGACGTTTACACTCAGTTCATTCCCAGAGGGTATGTCTATATCTGAAACAGGCTTAATTGAATGGCTTCCTACCGAAGGAGTATTAAGCTCAGGTGAAGTAGTTGTTGCCGTTAATGACGGGGAAAATGATAATGTAATTCAATCATTTGAAGTAGTGGTTACTCCGGTTAATGATACCCCTGTATTATCCCTCATACCTAATCAAACAGTTAAAAGTGGGGATGATTTTAGTTTTCAATTAGTTTTGACTGATCCTGACGATAATATAGAAAATGGTGACTTCTCGTTTTCAGTTTCCCCTGAAATTGAAGGAATGGAAATAGATCAAAACGGTCTAATTACTTATCAAGCCAGAGCTTCAGAGACAACTGAGTATAACTTAACAGTTGAAGTGAGAGATGGACAAGAAGATGGAGTATTACCTGTAAGAGCTTCATTCATACTTGATGAGCAATTCTTTCAAAGTATTTCAGCGGTTATAAAAAATTACTACACTGAAGATGTAATTCCAAATGCAGATGCTTTTTTGACGAATGGTAATGAAATCCTAGCTGATTCGGTCTCTGATGAAAATGGGATTGTTACATTTTCTATCCAAGATATATACATTACTGAACGCATGTCTATTATCAGTGACGCTTCTGGCTTTGCTGAGATGGCTATAGGCTTAAATGAAGAGCAAATAGACCTGTCTAATAATATCTTATTACAACCTGTTCAGGCTGAGATATCGTTTGATCCAACTATCGAGAATAATCTTTCCGTTGAGGATTTTGTACTTGTAGAGTTACCTGCTAACAGCTTGCAGCGAGCTGATGGGACTTTAGCTACAGGACTCGTCAATGCAGAGCTCACAATTATAAACCCTGCTATTGATATTAACCTTATGCCCGGTGAAATGATTACTAAAGATGTTAATGGAGAGATTAAACCTATTGAGTCTTTTGGAGCGATAACGGTTACTTTTGAAGATGCTGATGGCGTTGAACTTAATTTGACTGAAAATATGCAAGCCAAAATAAATATTCCAGCTGTTGGTGAGCTAGATGGAACGGTTCCTTTATATTACTTTGACAATAACTCTGGCCTTTGGATAGAAGAGGGGCAGGTTGAGTTAGTATCTGGACCACAAGGAAATTACTATTCCGGAATGGTTTCCCATTTTACTACATGGAATGCTGATCGGATATATGAAACTATTTTTATAAATGGTTGTATTGAAGACAAGGATCAAAATCGACTTGAAGGTGTACAAATTAATTCAGAAGGCAGGGACTATATAGGTTCGTCATCAGCGGTTACTGATGAAAATGGCGACTTTTCAATACCTGCAAAGATGAATAGTACTGTTCTTATTTCATCTTCGGCTGGTATTCAAAGTCGTACATTTTCTATTGATACTTTTAATACTGATATTACTCTAAGTGAGTGTGTTGTTTTAAATGAAGCGTTTACTAAGATAAAGTTAAATTGGGGATTAATGCCAACTGATTTGGATTCTCATTTATGGGGGCCTTCAAGTACGAACGGCGAACAGTTCCATATTTATTTTGGAAATGAGCAAGTAATAGTAAACGACGTAGTTATGTTTTTAGACGTTGACGATGTCACTAGTTATGGCCCAGAGGTGATCTCTATACCAGAATTTGCTTTACCAGGAACATACTCTTACAAAGTACATAATTATTCTGGTACTCCAGAAATTGACTCTGATACTACTAAGGTTGAGTTATTAATTGACGACCGTAGGTATGTGTTTACTCCACCTAGTGAAGGTGCAGATGAAATGTGGCATGTTTTTGATTTAATTGTAAGTGAAGTAGGGAATGTGCAAGTCAATAAGGTAGATATATTTGAACCTTATTACTTTTATTCGAGTAACTCTTTAGTTCCAAACTCTAATCTTGAGCCAAAAATTAAGTATTATGAAAGCATTTATAATAAGCTGATAACTGGCAAGTATTACGCTAAGTAATATATTTGTGAGCCTCTTTTATTAAGGGGCTCACTTCTTTATATTTAAGTCATATAGCCCTTTATTTTCAATAAACTCCTCGACTGCGCAATTTAAACCGTAAACTAACATTGATTGTTATAACTCTGTTTATTATAGCTGACTACACTTGCGATGATTAAAATGTAGAGTTATTCAGAGGGTACTGTTGGTTAGCAATCTGTATATATTGGATGTAAATAATAACTTCAAAGGTTGTATTTTTACACTTAAAAAATAGTTATGACTTTCTATATTATCTGTTTAAGTTACGTTAACTACCTAAGGTGTGCGTTAACTATATAGCGGTGTTGGTACTTAACTGATTCAGGTAAATAGTAGTAATATTTGGAGAAAAAATGAATAATAAAATTTTAGGAATAGTACTTGTAGTAGTTGGCGCAGCATTAGCTACGTGGGGCTACAATGTTTACGATTCAGCTGCGTCGCAAATCAGCAGAACATTAAGCGGCGATACGCCAATGGAAGCGTGGGCTGGTATGGTCGGTGGCGCTATTTGTGTTCTAGTCGGTATTTCACGGTTAAAGTAAATTAGTCATATTAGATTTCTCAACAAAATCCCCCCCATTTTATTGAGAATATATCTTTATAATTTAAGAATGCATTTTATTAATACTCAGTATTAACTCAGCTCTTTTATCGCTCTACTTATCCCATCCAAGCTCAGCGCGTACATGCGATTGTTCATTAACTCTTTTATAAAGCCAATTGATTGATAGTAAGGCCAGTGTTCAACGGGTTGTGGGTTGAGCCACGCGACTTTATCAAAGTGATTTGTTATTCGTTGCAACCATGCACTGCCGGGTTCTTCGTTGTAATGTTCTACTGAGCCGCCGGGGTAGGCTATTTCGTATGGGCCCATAGTGGCATCACCCACAAATATGACTTTGTAGTCGCTGGTAAATTTATTAATCAGCGTCATGGTGTCTATTACGTTTGAATGGCGGCGTTGGTTATCCTGCCAAACGTGTTCGTATAAACAGTTATGAAAGTAGTAAAACTCTAAATGCTTAAATTCACTGTGGGCTGCGCTAAATAATTCTTCGCAGGTATGAATGTAGTCATCCATTGAGCCGCCAATATCAAACAGCATTAATACTTTTACCGCATTGTGGCGCTCGGGTGCCATTTTTACATCTAGCATGCCGCCTTGCTTGGCGGTTGCGCGAATGGTCTCGTTTAAATCCAGGGTGTCACTTGCGCCGGTGCGGGCAAATTTGCGCAGCTTTTTAAGGGCGAGTTTTATAGTGCGTGAGCCAATTTCGCGGTCTGAATCTAGGTTGCGGTATTCGCGCTTGTCCCACACTTTTACCGCTTGGCGATTGCGGTTGCCGTCTTGTCCTATACGCACGCCCTCAGGGTTATAACCATACGCGCCAAAAGGAGATGTACCGCCGGTACCTACCCATTTATTACCGCCTGCGTGGCGTTTTTGTTGCTCTTCTAAACGCTCTTTCAGGGTTTTCATGAGCTCGTCGAGCCCACCCATCGCTTTTAGTTGGGCTTTTTCTTCATCGCTTAGGTTTTTTTCAAACTCTTTGCGTAGCCAATCTTCAGGTAAGTTGTGCTGTTGCTTTAAACTCTCGAGTAGGTCTAAGTCGGCAATACCGCTAAAATAGTCGCTAAAGGCTTTGTCGAACCGGTCAAAATGGGTTTCGTCTTTTACCATTATGGTGCGGGCTAAATGGTAAAAGCCATCTACATCGGCAAATATAACGCCTTTTTTTAAGGCGTTTATTAAATCGAGTAGCTCGCGCAGGCTTACCGGTAAGCGGTATTTGCGCAGCGTGAAAAAAAACTGTACTAACATGTTAGCGACGGCTCATAAACGCAAGTTTTTCGATGAGGCTTATGTCTTGCTCATTTTTAAGCAGTGCGCCAAACATCGGCATTAAGCCGCCTTTTTGGCTTTTGTCGTGTAATGTTTTAGCGTCTATATCCTCTGCCATTAAAAGTTTTAACCAATCTAGCAATTCGCTGGTGGAGGGCTTCTTTTTAAGGCCGTTGGCTTCACGTAAGTTAAAAAATACTTCTAATGCTTGGCGTACTAAATCTTGTTTAACGTTAGGGTAGTGCACATCAACGATTTGCTGCATTTCTTCGCTGCTTGGAAAATCAATATAGTGAAAAAAGCAGCGGCGTAAAAATGCGTCCGGTAATTCTTTTTCGTTGTTTGACGTGATGATCACAATAGGGCGCTCTTTTGCGATAATGCGCTCGTTAGTTTCGTAAACATGAAACTCCATTTTATCAAGCTCTAGTAGTAAGTCGTTCGGGAACTCGATGTCGGCTTTGTCTATTTCGTCGATTAAAAGCACTGGGCGTTTGCCGTTAAGTTCAGCGTAGTTAAACGCTTGCCACAGCTTGCCTTTAACAATGTAGTTGCCAATATTATGTACGCGCTCATCGCCTAATTGACTGTCGCGTAGGCGCGATACCGCGTCGTATTCGTACAAGCCCTGTTGTGCTTTAGTGGTTGATTTAATGTGCCACTGAATAAGCTCGGTGTTTAAACTTTTCGCAAGCTCTTCGGCCAGCATCGTTTTGCCTGTACCAGGTTCACCTTTAATAAGTAATGGTTTTTCAAGCATAATAGCAGCATTTACAGCCTGTTTTAGCGAGCTGCTTGCGATGTAATTGTCAGTAGAATTAAATTGCACGGTGTACCCTTGTCTGGTCTGAGCAGTTTTGAATGGGGTTATAATGCCACAGTTAATCTGCAGGTCCAAGGTAGGCAAAACGAGGTATAGTTTTGCCCTCTTTTTCAACGGTTTCTAAAAACATACTAAGTGGTCGTGCCCAAATACCGAACTCACCGTACAAGGCCTGATATATAACTAGTTGTTCGTCTGTTTCGCTATGTGTTGCCTGATATAAAACTTTGTACTGCGGGCCTTTGTAGTGTTGATATAAACCCAGTTTTAGTGCTGTAGTCATGCTTCAATCTCTTGTATAATTTGTGTTTGCACTTTTAATGCTAACTAATTTGCCAATATTATGAACTATATTTCGTTAGATGATTACAGAAAAGCGTGGGTTTTTCGCCATAAAGACATTCCGGTATCAAGTGATGACGCAGCTAAAATAAAACCAATGAGCGACGAGCGCGCAGCTGTGCTTTGGAGCACAATGGTAAGCCGGGAGTTTGACCACCCCGACTTTTTTGATGACAGTATGTGGTGCGGTCAAGATAAAAGCTTTAGTGATGAAGTTAACTGGGAAGCAGCTTGGGAAAATGGCGATGCTTTACCACCTCAAGAAATTTTAGAGTTTTTAGGGTGGGAAGCAAATACCACGGTATATTTTTGTATGTCGCGCGATAATGTTATTGAAACAACGTTTGACGTATTTAAACGTAATTGGCAAAACTTTATGTTTTTAGCCGATGGCAGTTTACTAGTTGGTAAAAAGCGCAACAGTGTTGTGCAATTTTTAGAGTCGGGTAAAGCTAAGTTAGGTGAAAAACCAAGCGCTTAATTTATTATGTGTGCTTAAAAACTATTCAGTACTATGTTATAAAACAGTTATCTGAATGTTTTTGAGTAAAGCAATTGGTCGCGAAAAATCAGTCACTTGGTGAACAGCAGCAAGTTGAAATTTGGCAAACTGATGCGCAAAAGGCGCTTTATGCGCAGTTGTGCAATGCATTTTATCAGCGAGAAGTTCAGCGTTTAGTCGCCGAACCTAATGCCGATAAGCTGCGTAGGCAGTTAAAAAGTTTGCCTTATTACATTGAACGAGCTGCATCGCTTGTAGTAAACGGGCATTCGCCTTTTACGCTTGATGCACAAAATGGCTCGTGGCTCGAAAAACAAAAAGCAACGCCGCCCGATGTAAATAAACAAGCCAATGAACTTTTTTTTCAAGCGCATGCCAAAGTGGGACTAATTGTTCCGGTGATAGTAAACCAGTATGACAAATTACATCTTAGGATAGACAGTATTGATCAGGTGTCTGAAAACAAGCTGCATTGCAACGAGCTAGGGTGGTTTGATTTTTTAGGCGAGAGCCTTGAAGAACAAAATGCGCAATTAATTAAACCGAGTAAAATAAGTTTAACAGCAGCGTGTTGTGGGCATCAGTGGCAGTTTTCAAAGCGTTGTACACCACGTTTATTATCATTACGTGAAATGCTACTGGCAGGGAATATTAATTGGCGCAATATAAAACGTCCACTAGCTTAGTTAAGTTAAAACTTTTAAATTATTAAATAAGGAGTGTTAAATGCGTGTTTTTCAAGTGTGCTTACTGTGCTTAGCACTGTTTGTTCAGTACAGGTTATGGTTTGGTCAAAATGGTGTGCAAGATTACTCGCGCTTAAAAGGCGCGGTGGCAACCCACCAAGACACTAACGAAAAGTTGATAAAACGTAATAAAGTGCTCAAAGCCGACATAGAAGATTTAAAGCTAGGCCTTGAAGGCATTGAAGAACGTGCCCGAAATGAATTAGGAATGATTAAACCGGACGAAACATTTATTCGTGTTTTACCGGGCAACCAATATGAGAAATAAACAAACTATCGTTGCGATTGTACCCGCAGCAGGTGTAGGCAGCAGAATGCAGCACAATGCACCTAAACAATATATACAGTTAGCGGGTAAAACAATTTTAGAACACACCCTAACTAAATTATCTCAATTACCACAACTACAAACTATTGTTGTTGCTCTTAGCGATACCGACCCATACTTTGATGAACTACCATTAACCGATGCGCGCATTGTTCGTTCAAGTGGTGGCAAAGAACGTGCTGATTCAGTACTTAATAGTTTGTTATTTTTAGCACCCAATCCTCCTGATTGGGTATTAGTGCACGATGCAGCGCGCCCATTGGTTGACCTAGCAGACATAGAGCGCCTTATCAGTGAGTGCCTTCGTGAAAATGAAGGCGGAATTTTAGCCACTAAAGTAAAAGACACCATCAAACGCGGCGATACACACTCAAAGCAAACCGTCCCCCGAGACGACCTATGGCAAGCGCTTACCCCTCAATTTTTTAAGTACAGTGACCTTAAAAATGCGCTGCAAAATGCGCTACAAAGTGGGGTGCCTATTACCGACGAAGCCAGTGCAATTGAGTGGGTAAACAAACCAGTAAAACTTATAGCGGGTCGTAGCGATAATATTAAAATAACCACGCCAGAAGATTTAGCTTTGGCAGGGTTTTTATTAAATAAACAACAAAACGAGAGTGGAGTATGATACGAATTGGCCATGGTTTTGACGTACATAAATTTGGCGGCGAAGGCCCGTTAACTATTTGTGGCGAAAAAATTGATTACCCACAAGGCTTTTTAGCACACTCAGATGGCGATGTAGCTATTCATGCATTATGTGATGCTATTTTAGGTGCGCTCGCTATGGGCGATATTGGTAAGCACTTTCCTGATACAGCGAGCGAATATGAAAATATAGACAGCCGCATTTTGCTTCGTCATGTTGTTAAGTTAGCTAAAGAGCAAGGCTATGTATTAGGAAACGGCGATGTCACCATTGTGGCACAAGCACCAAAAATGCTGCCGCACATACAGGCTATGCGTGTAAATTTAGCTAATGATTTAAACTGCGATCTTAGCCAAATAAATGTTAAGGCTACGACAACTGAAAAGTTGGGCTTTGAAGGACGTAAAGAAGGTATTTCTAGTCATGCCGTGGTTATTATGAGTAAAGAGCTTGCGAGTACAAAAAACGCATGAGCGACTTAAATTATTTATACGGCGCACCGCTTTCAAAAGCTGACTTTAAAACGACAGCAGAAGACTTTATGGTAGATGAAGATCTAGGTATAGAGTTTACAGGTAACGGTGAGCATGTATGCTTGCAGGTGGTTAAAAAAGGCGAAAACACACAATATGTGGCTAAAATTATCGCGCAAAAAGCCGGTGTCTCCCCTCGCGATGTAAGCTACGCGGGCATGAAAGATCGTCATGGTGTATGTAGCCAATGGTTTAGTGTAAAAGTGCCCATTAAAAAGCATATAGATTTTAGCGAGCTAAATAGCGAAAGCATTTTTATAGTGTCGCAACAGCGCCATGAGCGAAAGCTACGAACGGGTTGCCACAAGGGCAATAAATTTACCATTACCCTTCGTAATGTTACCGAGCCGCTTGATATATTATGCCGTATAAATGCTGTGCGTGCTGGTGTGCCAAATTACTTTGGCGAGCAGCGTTTTGGCCGCGATGGGCATAATTTAGTTATGGCCGAAAAAATGTTTGCCGGCGAGCGTATTCGCGATAAGAAGTTACGCGGTATTATTATTTCAGCTGCGCGTTCACATATTTTTAATCAACTTGTAAGTTTACGTGTAAAAGAACACGGTTTAGCTAAAACTATGCACCGTGAAGTATTTATGCTCAGCGGCAGTAATGCATTTTTTGAAGATGCAATTAACGACGAAAACATAGCGCGTTTAGCCTCTGGCGATATTGTAATGTCGGCACCAATGGCAGGCAAAAGTGATAAAGGGTTAACTGAGCAAGAAAAAATATGGCTTAAACCCTATCAGGCATGGTGTGAAGGTCTGGGTGAATTAGGGCTTAAAAACGAGCGTAGAATGTTGCGTTTGATTCCTGATAACTTGGCAGTAGAAACACTTGATAACACCACACTTAAGCTGAGCTTTGGTTTACCTAAAGGATGTTTTGCAACCGCATTACTACGTGAGCTGGTGGACTATACAGATGCAAGTCCAAAAGAGCGAAAAGAAAAGGATAATGGCATAAATGAAGATACTGTTAAGTAACGATGATGGCGTTAATGCTAAAGGCATAGCGGTTTTATATAACGCGCTTACAAAAATTGCAGACGTCACTTTGGTGGCACCCGATCGCAATTGCAGTGGTGCAAGTAACTCGCTCACATTAATGAACCCATTGCGTGCAACAACTCTTGAAAATGGGTTTATGTCAGTTAATGGTACGCCAACCGATTGCGTTCATTTAGGTGTTAATCAGCTTGTTGACCAAAAACCAGATTTAGTTGTGGCAGGCATTAATCATGGCGCCAATTTAGGTGATGATACGCTTTATTCAGGCACTGTTGCTGCTGCTACTGAGGGGCGTCATTTGGGGTTGCCTGCTATTGCAGTCTCACTTTGCTCACACAATGGCGAGCACTTTGAAACAGCGGCCGCGGTAACAGTTAATATAATTAAAGAACTTGCATCGCACCCATTACCAAAAGACCAAATTATTAATGTTAATGTGCCAGATGTTCCACTAAGTGAATTAAAAGGTGTGCAGGTTACGCGTTTAGGCGCTCGGCATAAAGCTGAAACTATGACCAAGCAAACGGACCCTTGGGGTCGAAGTATTTACTGGTATGGCTCGCTTGGCACAGAGAGTGATGCAGGTGAAGGAACTGACTTTTACGCCATTAATAATGGCTTTGCATCGGTTACACCACTAAGTGTTGATATGACCGCACACAATAGCATTAAGGCAGTTGGGGACTGGTTATCTAGTTTGGAGATAAATCGTGCTCGCTAATTACACGCGAAGTGCGAAAGCGTTATCAGATTTACTTAAACGTGAAGGTGTTGAGGATCAAGGCGTACTTGATTCCATTGCAGGTATACCTCGACATTTATTTATTGACGACGTATTGCAGCACAAAGCTTATGAAAATACAGCGCTACCTATTGGGCAAGGGCAAACTATTTCGCAGCCTTATATTGTAGCCCGTATGACGGAGCTTTTGAGGTTGGCCGGTGTGCGCGATAAAGTATTAGAAATCGGCACGGGCTCTGGCTATCAAACAGCGGTATTGGCTAAAACGTTTACTAACGTTTATTCTGTTGAGCGGATCAAAGCTTTGCAATGGCAGGCTAAACGGCGTCTGCAGCAGCTTGATTTATACAATGTAACAATGAAACATGGAGATGGCTGGCAAGGTTGGCAATCTCAAGCACCATTTGACGGTATTATTGTTACGGCTGCGGCTGCCACCTTACCTCAAGGTTTGTTAAGTCAACTCGCTGATGGCGGTGTATTATTAGCGCCGGTTGGCGAAGCTGATCAAAAATTAATAATGGTTATTCGAAAGGGCGAAAGCTTTACAGAGCATGTTATTGCACCAGTAAGATTTGTACCTTTGGTACCTGGTGATATTGAATAGGAATTCACTTTGAAGTTGTTTACTAAGTTGTACGATATGGCCCTAGTATGGGCAAAGCACCGCCATGCGGAGCGTTATTTAGCAGGAATGAGTTTTGCCGAGTCTGTTTTTTTCCCTATCCCACCCGATGTAATGTTAGCGCCAATGTCGCTGGCACAACCTAGCAAGGCGTGGCGTTTTGCTAGCTTCGCAACGATTGCATCTGTACTGGGCGGGGTAATTGGCTACCTTCTTGGTTTTTGGCTTTTTGAACCTGTTGTAGAGCCGCTAATTGCACAGATGCATTGGCAAGAAAAGTTTGATGTAGCATTAAATTGGTTTAAAGAGTATGGCGTTTGGGTGGTATTTTTAGCTGGTTTTTCACCCATACCCTATAAAGTATTTACAATTGGTGCGGGCGTTTTACAGATGGCGTTTATACCATTTTTAATTGCTTCAGCAATCGGGCGCGGTGCTCGGTTTTTTCTAGTTGCTGCGCTTATGAAATGGGGCGGAGCGCAAATGGAGAAAAAATTACGTCAGTATATTGAAGTGCTTGGCTGGGGATTAGTAATATTAATAGCCGTTGCGTACTTTTTGTTGCGTTAAGCTACATAAAATAGCGTTATTTAAACATGGAGAAAAGTACGATGAATAGACAATTTATGCTTTATGTTGCTTTGTTCATTAGTGTTTTTCTCTTTGGTTGTTCATCTCGCCATGCTCCAGCGCCCGTTAGTAGTTTAAATAATAATGTTAATGAATCAAACCATTTAATTAACATTGTAGATGGCAAATATACAGTACAAAAAGGGGATACACTTTATTCAATCGCATTTAGCGCAGGAAA
Organism: Pseudoalteromonas sp. PSi26; assembly: GCF_054960575.1. Taxonomy (NCBI): domain Bacteria; kingdom Pseudomonadati; phylum Pseudomonadota; class Gammaproteobacteria; order Alteromonadales; family Pseudoalteromonadaceae; genus Pseudoalteromonas; species Pseudoalteromonas sp. PSi26. The sequence goes on from NZ_JBHNYT010000002.1 coordinate 160,979, forward strand.
AGACTTTAGAGAACTTGCTAAAAATAACTCAATTTCAAGTCCTTATGTTATATATCCAGGCCAGTCAATCTCTCTCTCTCGCACTATAAAAAAAATTAAAAGTTCAAAAAAATATACGAATTCGAGTAAAAAGTCTAGAAAAAACATACAAAATAATAACAAAAAATTAAAGAAAGGACTTGATCAGCCAAAAAAACGAGAGTATGTTCAAAAACAAGCCAATAATAAAGTTAGTAACCAAAAGCAGTTGTCGAGCGATAAATTAAAGTGGTTTTGGCCAGCAAAGGGCAAAATTACCAAACGCTTTTCTAATAAGGAAAACGGCTATAAAGGCTTACAAATTACTAATAAAATGGGGGCTACAGTTTTAGCCGCTGCACAAGGAACGGTGGTGTATGCGGGTAACGCGCTTCGAGGTTATGGTAATTTAATCATTTTGAAACATAATGATGATTATCTAAGTGCTTATGCACATAACTCGAAATTACTTGTAAAGGAAAAGCAAAAAGTTAAGGCAGGACAAAAAATAGCAGAAATTGGCAATTCAGAGTCTTCGGTTACCGCGCTTCGCTTTGAAATTCGTTACCGGGGGAAAGCTGTCAACCCTGCTAAATACCTTCCTTAGATTTTAGGTATTGATAATTGCTCTGGAGAAGGCTTATGGCTAATGCAGCAAAAATTGAAAAAAATATCAACAATGACGACAAGTTTGATGAAAACACCGTTGAAGAAGCAACATCGTTACTTGAAAATGTAGATGACGAAGACATATTTGCAAAAGAAGAAGTTACTAAAAACCTTGATGCCACACAACTTTACTTAGGTGAAATAGGTTTCTCTCCATTATTAAGCGCAGAAGAAGAAGTTTTTTTTGCTCGCAAATCTTTAAAAGGCTGCGAAGCTTCTCGTAAACGCATGATTGAAAGCAATTTACGTTTAGTTGTTAAAATTGCCCGTAGATACAATAACCGTGGACTTGCACTACTCGATTTAATTGAAGAAGGTAACCTAGGGTTAATTCGCGCTGTTGAAAAGTTTGACCCTGAGCGCGGGTTTAGATTTTCAACTTATGCAACATGGTGGATACGTCAAACAATTGAACGCGCCATTATGAACCAAACACGCACCATTCGTTTGCCTATCCATGTAGTAAAAGAGCTTAATGTTTACTTACGTACAGCACGAGAGCTAACCCAAAAGCTCGACCATGAACCAACTGCTGAAGAAATAGCGGAGTGCTTAGATAAGCCAGTTGAAGACGTAACCAAAATGCTACGTTTAAACGAAAAAATAGCCTCGGTTGATATGCCTATTGGTGGCGAAAACGATAGCGTTCTGTTAGATATTTTACCTGACGAAAAAGGCAATGGTCCAGAAGGTGAAGTACAAGACAACGAAATTAATAAGCACATTGTTGATTGGTTAGGAGAGTTAAACCTCAAGCAACGTGAAGTGCTCGCTCGCAGGTTTGGGTTACTCGGCTACGAGCCATCTACACTTGAAGATGTAGGCCGGGAAATAGGCCTAACACGAGAGCGAGTAAGACAAATACAAGTTGAAGCACTGCGTCGTTTAAAAGATATTTTGCAACAAGAAGGGTTAAGCACTGATAGCTTATTTAACCAATTTTCTTAATAGCAAATGTAAGGCCTTACAGGGCTTGAATAAAAAAGCCGAAGAAATTAATCTTCGGCTTTTTTATGTTTTTTACAAGGCAAACTTAAAGCAATGTTTTTAATTTATAAAGCAATTCGTGAGCTTGTCTGGGTGTTAAGTTATCTGGATCAATTGACTTTAACTGTTCTTCCACTTGTGAAGGCTCAATAATCGCTTCGTTATTAAATGAAAATGTTTGTTGTTCTGTATTAGGCGCCGTTACACTTTGATGGTTTTCGAGTAGCTTAAGTTTTTGTTTAGCTTGCGCAATTACAGCTTTAGGTACGCCTGCAAGAGCGGCGACTTGTAAACCAAAGCTTTTGCTTGCTGCACCATCTAGCACGGTGTGCATAAATGCGATGGTGTCGTTATGCTCTATTGCATCAAGGTGAACATTTACAAGGCCTTGAGTTCGCTCTGCAAGCTCTGTAAGTTCAAAGTAGTGTGTTGCAAATAGTGTTTTAGCTGAAATTTTTGATGCTAAATGATCGGCCGTGGCATACGCAAGCGAAAGCCCGTCGTAGGTGCTTGTTCCTCGCCCAATTTCATCCATTAAAACTAACGACTGCGCTGTCGCATTATTTAAAATAGTGGCGGTTTCGGTCATTTCAACCATGAAGGTTGAGCGGCCAGAAGCTAAATCATCACTTGCGCCAATTCGCGTAAATATTCGGTCTATATTACCTATTTTCGCGCTATCAGCAGGCACATAGCTGCCAATGTGCGCCATGAGTACAATAAGCGCTGTTTGGCGCATATAGGTTGATTTACCACCCATATTTGGACCTGTAATAATCAACATTTTGCGCTGACTATTAAGCTCTACAGGATTTGCAATGAAGGGCTCTTTCATTACTTGCTCTACAACGGGGTGACGGCCTTGTTGAATGCTAATGTTGTCGTTGTCGCAAAGCTCTGGTTTAGCATAATTAAGCGCAAAGGCACGCTCTGCTAAGTTATTTAATACATCTAAGTCAGCAAGCGCTGCAGCCATTATTTGCAGCTGTTCAATGTGTGGGGCTATAAATTCAAATAACTCTTCGTATAGTTGTTTTTCAAGCGCGAGCGCTTTTGATTGGCTACCAAGTACTTTGTCTTCATGCTCTTTAAGCTCTGGAATAATATAGCGTTCATTATTTTTTAGCGTTTGGCGGCGAATATAATCAGCAGGAACTAAATGCGAATTAGCGCGACTCACTTCTATGAAAAAGCCGTGCACTCGGTTATAGCCAATTTTTAACGTACTAATCCCAGTACGTTCACGCTCGCGTTGTTCAAGCTGCTCAAGTACATCAGTTGCCCCTTTACTTAGGTTACGCCACTCATCAAGTTCACTGTTATAACCTGGTGCAATTACGCCCCCATCGCGAATAAGTACTGGCGGATTATCAATAACAGCTCGCTCTAGCAATGCTTGTAACTCAGGTAGTTCTGGCGAGTGTTTGATAATACTTGTAATGCGTGGGTCGCTCGCGTCACTTAATAAATTATGCAGAGGTGCAAGTGCCTGTAGTGCACTGCGCAAGCGTGTTAAATCTCTTGGGCGTGCAGTGCATAATGCTAAACGCGCTATTACACGCTCTATGTCGCCAATATCTTTTAGCGACTCGTGTAACTCTCCACATAGTTGTACGTCTAAAATTGCGCTAATAGCATTTAGACGAGAATTCAGCTCGTCTTTATTTCGAACAGGTGTATGAATGCGGCGTTTTAATAAGCGCGATCCCATTGCTGTAGCGGTTTTATCAAGTATTTGTGCAAGCGTGTTTTCAAACCCGCCAGATAGATTAACCGTTAGTTCTAAATTTTTACGGGTAGCGGCATCCAATATAACAGCATGTTCGTTGTGCTCAAGCGTAATGGCGCGAATATGAGGCAAAGCAATGCGTTGTGTATCTTTTACGTATTGCATTAAACAGCCCGCGGCTACGAGTGCAGTATGTGCTTTATCTACGCCAAAGCCGACTAAATCTTTTGTACCAAATTGATCGCATAATAAGTGCTGGGCCGTATCTAAGTCGAACTCCCATTCAGGACGGCGACGAGCGCCTTTGATATGCTCAATTAAATGGGTGTTTTCAAAGTTTTCGCTATATAAAAGTTCTGCTGGTGACAAACGCTGTAGTGTTGAACTAAATGCCTCATCGGTACTGACTTCTACAATGTTAAAACGACCAGAATTTATATCAAGGTAAGCGATTCCATATTGACCCTTTTTATTTTGCCAAACACTGGTCAGTAGATTGTCTTGCCGCTCTTGTAGTAGCGCCTCATCTGAAATAGTGCCCGGTGTTACAATACGCACTACTTTTCGCTCAACAGGACCTTTACTGGTTGCGGGGTCGCCAACTTGTTCACAAATAGCAACAGATTCGCCCATTTGTACCAAGCGAGCTAGGTAGTTTTCTACGGCATGATAAGGCACACCTGCCATAGGAATTGGGTCGCCACCGGCTTTGCCGCGCTGGGTTTGCGAAATATCGAGTAATTGCGCTGCACGTTTTGCGTCGTCAAAGAAAAGCTCATAAAAATCACCCATACGATAAAACAATAAAATATCGCGATGCTCTGATTTTATTTTTAGATACTGCTGCATCATAGGGGTTTGTTGTTTTATAGTGTGTGGTGCAAAAAGATCAAACGACATGTATTTACCCAAAGGCTGAATATGGAATTACATCAAGAGATTAAAACACTTGCTGCGCAATTAGGTGCTATTTTAACGGATAAATGCTTATGGATCACTACTGCTGAATCATGTACGGGGGGAGGGGTCAGTTATGCACTCACAGATACCCCCGGTAGCTCTGGATATTTAGGGCGCGCATTTGTCACATATAGTAATGAAGCGAAGCACGAATTACTCAATGTAGCGACGAATACGTTAGAGCAATATGGTGCTGTGAGCGAGCAAACAGTAAAAGAAATGGCGCTGGGTGCAAAAAATATAGCTAATGCTGACGTTGCTATTGCTATATCGGGTATAGCTGGGCCGGGTGGAGCAACACAAGATAAACCTGTTGGTTTTGTATGGTTTTGCCTACAAATTGCAGATAAACAATTTACATTTAAGCAAATATTTAGTGGTGACAGGGCAAGTGTAAGAACTCAAGCTATTGAATTTTCATTAAAAATTGCGATTGAAAAGATAAAGTTATAAATTTTGCTTGATACTGTGATTTCATACAGTATACTTGTTCGCATTAGCCGGATTTGGAGAACAAAATGAACGATAATAAACAAAAAGCGTTAGATGCAGCCCTATCACAAATTGAGCGTCAATTTGGTAAAGGATCAATCATGAAGTTGGGTGACAACAAAGCCCTAAACATTGACGCCGTATCTACAGGTTCACTAGGGATCGATATTGCTTTAGGCATAGGCGGTTTACCAATGGGTCGTATTGTAGAAGTGTATGGTCCTGAATCATCAGGTAAAACTACGCTGACTTTGCAAGTTATCGCCCAAGCTCAAAAAGAAGGCAAAACATGTGCCTTTGTTGATGCTGAGCATGCTCTAGATCCAGTATATGCACAAAAACTAGGTGTTAACATTGATGAGCTTTTAGTATCTCAACCCGATACGGGTGAGCAAGCGCTAGAAATTTGTGACATGTTAGTCCGTTCAAGTGCGGTTGACGTGGTTATTGTCGATTCTGTTGCTGCTCTTACACCAAAAGCTGAAATTGAAGGCGACATGGGCGACTCGCACATGGGCCTGCAAGCACGCTTAATGTCGCAAGCATTACGTAAACTTACAGGTAATATTAAACGTTCAAACACGTTATGTATTTTCATTAACCAAATTCGTATGAAAATTGGTGTAATGTTCGGTAACCCTGAAACAACAACTGGTGGTAACGCGCTTAAGTTTTACGCATCAGTTCGTATTGATATTCGTCGTATTGGTTCGGTGAAAGAAGGTGATGAAGTTGTTGGTAACGAAACGCGCGTTAAAATCGTTAAAAACAAAGTAGCGCCTCCGTTTAAACAAGCCGAATTTATCATCATGTATGGTGAAGGTATTTCTAAGCAAGGCGAGCTAATTGATTTAGGTGTTAAGCACAAAATTGTTGAAAAAGCAGGTGCTTGGTACAGCTACAATGGTAACAAGGTAGGCCAAGGTAAAAATAATTCGATTAAATTCCTAAAAGAAAACGTAGAAATTGCAAACGAAATTGAAGGCAAATTACGCGATATGTTATTGCTTAAAGCGACAATTGAGCCAGAAGACGGTGAAGATGTGCTAGGTGATGAAGGCGACCTTTAAGCTTTAAAATGTTCTCTAAGCTTGATTTGACCCGAGCTTTATAAAAACGCTAACCAGTAATGGTTAGCGTTTTTTTATGTTTAAACATCTATTAAATGAATAATAACGATTTGTCTAACTAGCTGAGCTATGTTTGCGAAAGGAAGTCCAAATAGCATTAGGTTTATTTCCTAAATTATTATTGCGAATGCTATTACAAATTAAAAAACGACACAGAGTATGTGTCGTTTAAATTAAGTTATATAAAGACGTATAATTTGCTTTATAACTGCCAATTAACCGATAACGCATAGTTGCGTGGCGCGCCATAGTAACCTTGTGCCCAATATAGGCTATGTAGGTATTTTTCATCAGTGGTGTTATTAATGTTAAAAGTAACCCCTACGTTTTGAGTGATTTTGTAGTTAGCCATTAAATCAAGTATACCGTAAGCACCTTGGTTTGTTGTTACAAGCGCTGCCCCCGCTGGATCTGATACTTGCACTCGGCTCACCGAATCTTGCCAGCGGTAGTTTGCGCCAAATGTTAAACCTTCTACAAGCGGTACTTGGTAAGTAGCAGCCACCTTTAATTGGTTCTCTGGGGTGTAGTCTTTTACTAAATCATCACCTTCAATGCTCAGGTTACTAAAGCTTATGCTTGTGCTTAAGTTTTCGGTAAGTTTTCCACTTAATTCTATTTCAAAACCGTCGCTGTTAATGCCATCGGCACCGTAGTAACGTGTATCACTTGGTAGTGAATCAGGTAGTGCGACTGCAAGTCCTTCTTGCTTAGCATCAAAATACGCTAAAGTTAAAAACACTTGATTGTCTAAAAGCTGTGCTTTTAAACCTATTTCACTACTTTTACCTGTAATTGGCGCAAGTTGTTCTGCGTTTATATCAAGTTCATTTTGTGGCACGAATGTTTCGGTGTAGCTTGCATAAGCCGAAAGTGACTCAGTAAAGTCGTAAACAGCCCCAACATAAGGGATTACTTCGCTGTCATCACGTGTTTGCGCTACACCATATGCTGTGCCTTTTGTTTCCCAGTCTGTATAACGAACGCCCGCAAGTATACTTAGTGGTGCACTTAGTTTTATACGAGTTGAGATATAAGTTGATTGCTGTTTGTTTTCAATGTCACTACCGTTTAAACCGTCTGCAAGTGTTGCCTCTGGCGCTACTCCATCCCATGTATCAAGTGATGGCATGGCAGGAAAGCCATTGCCCGTTGTGTAATCGTATAGTGACTGCTCGTTATAATCCATGTTTGCTTGGCTTACACCGAATGATAGGTCGTGCTCTTGACCAAATAAACCAAACTTACCACTAGCGTATAAATCAAGCAGGTCGTGTTTATCTTTGTAATTATAACGGCTTGCGTAACCAGTAAGGCCAAGTCCTGTTTCTTTATCTGGTGTACCGAATACATAAAAAAGCTCTGAATCTTGCTCGTTTTTAATGTGTGCGTAACGAGCCGTTGCAACCCATGTAGTCGACAAATTTTGTTCAAGAGTTACATAAACTTGCTCAGCGCTATTGTCCCAGTATGACCAGTCAGAAGCGGTGCTGGTAGATGAATCGTAATCTGTGGCTGAGCCATCAGTATAATAAAGTGGTAATGCTCCCCAAAGTGGGCTGTCGGCATCTTTTTGTTGATTAACGTAGTTAAGGCTTAGCGTTGTGTCATTTGTTATTTTGCCTTCGTAGGCTAGATAACCAATTGTTTTATCTGTTTCGTAACGATCTAAGTATAACTCGGCTTGTTGCTTAGTAAATACAGCGCGCACCGCATGTTCATCGTTTATAGGTGTTGAAACATCAACCTCTAAACGCTTGTTATTCCAAGAACCATAAGATGCAGATGCATGAGCTTGTGTTATGTAAGTTGGCTTTTTAAGTACCATATTAACGGTTGCGGACGGGTTTCCTGCTCCCGTCATTAAGCCGTTGGCACCACGAACTATTTCTACACGGTCGTATATAGACGTATCTAATGAGCCTTGAATTGATCCCGAACTTTGTGGAATACCCAAGCCATCTACTTGAAAGTTTGTGATTTCAAATCCACGGGCTTTAAAGTAAGTCCGATCTGTTTCTATTTGCTCCACCGTTACACCGGGTGTACTTTCAAGCACAGCGTTAATGTTGTCTAGTGAAAAGTCGTCCATTAGTGCACGTGATACAACAGATATGCTTTGCGGTGTTTCTTTAATTGAAAGGCCTAACTTAGTTGCAGACTGCGCATCTTCGGTAATGTAGTTTTTATGATGCTGGCCATATACGGCTATTTTCTCTAATGACTCGTTGTTAGTTTTTAACTCCTGCGCAAACGTATTTCCAGATAAAATTAAAGAAGTAACAATGCTTAGTTTAGACAAACGCAAAATAGTAGGGGACGACATATCGGTTCCAGTTCGTTAAAAAATTGGAAATTATGCTAATCTAAATGATATTAATTTGCAATTGCATTGTTGTGGTTTGTTTATCTTTTAACTAATTTGGGCCAGCTTAATTAATACCTTAGGTTTATTTTAAAATTATGTAGGGTTAAATTAAGAGGTTTATTAACCAAATTTAAAGTTATACACATAAAAAAAAGCGGCCTAAGCCGCTTAATTTATTGAGTAAACTTTAAAGTTAAAAAGCGTATTTAACAGAGAATTGTAAGCGGTCTAAATCACCATCAATACCGCTTTGGGTTTCTCGTTCAGCATGTTTTAACTCTGCACCAAATGTTAGACGTTTAACCGGAGAGTATAAAATATTTGCGCTATAGCTTTGCGTTGATTCAGTTGGATCACCTGAAATGCTCAACAAATCAGTGTTGTTGTCAGCTGAAAAGAATGAGTAAAGGAATGTTGAACGCCATTGGCTGCTCCATTTATGCTGATAAGCAACAAAGCCAGACGTGGAGTCGATTGCATCTAACTCATCACCATTGAGTACGGCACCATGAGCAACATTTAGACCTACATATCGGCCTAAACCTTTACCTTGTGTCAGCATAAATTTAATGTTGTCGTCGCCTACTTTAAACATACCCGATGCACTTACGCCAAATGACGTTTCATCAGCATCAATACCGCCTACTTTATACGTTAATTGGCGAGCAAGTGCGGTTACAACAAGGTTACCCCAGTCTGCTTTGTGTGTGTATCGTGCGGTAAAATCAGGAAGCGAAGCATCATCAGTTGCAACGCGTGCTCCGCCTGTTGTTGTGATTGTGCTTTCAGGGTTTTCTAATGAGAAAGACCATGCACCTGTTGTGTATTTAATTTGAGCTTGGCGAACAAACACTGTGCCCTCAGCAGGGCCTACAAAATCTAACGTTTCAGGAAGAGCGCCTACGTTTTGAAAGTTTGACCATGTTTGGCCAAATAACCATCCGTCGTAGGTTATAAAAGCGTGGCGGATGCGTGGAGCGAAAGAGTTTGATACGCGTTCATTACCACCTGCGGCTGAGGCAAGAAAATCGATTTCAATTTTGCTGTTAATTTTTTTGCCGTTATCGAGTAAAGTCGACGTACCAAAATTAAAACGCGATTGACGTGCATGCATATCAAATACTGCATCCGAGCTGTCATCATCACCTACCGTTAGTGTGCTTGGCACATAAAAATCACGACCAACACTTGTACCAGCAGAGGCACCCGCTGAATAATCACTCCACATTGTGTCGAGTTTAATATATCCGGCGTAAGTGAACTCAGTGTCACCAATTTTTGCAGCCGTCGCTGCATAAGAAGTGCTCGATAGTGCACATAAAACAGCGCTTGCTGCGAGTGTTTTTAATGGAGTAATTTTCATACTGGTATCCCTTGTTTAGGCTACTTGTTGTTTGTTATTTTTTACTCGTTTTTGCTCAATATTTGCTACAAGTACAAATTACGAATAAAAATAAATGTTGTCAGTGTGTTTAGTGTTTATAAATATTTTTGTAATTTTTAAACAATGCATGCAACAGGTTTGTTTGCTTAATTGTTCACCATAAATACTTTAGTTATGTGTAGTGTTTACTCAATTATCTATTGGTCTATAAGACTAAGGTTTAACAATTAGGTAGCTTCTTGCCACCTTTATTTAACATCCTGTATTGTTTACGTAAAAATATTTAAGTTTATTAATTATATAGTACAAACACGCAATAAGTAGGTGAGTACAACTAAGGTCTAATACTTAATAAAGCACTGCTGAGTAATCCTTGTTAAGAGCCTAAGGCAAGTAATTTAAACGGAGACTAAGATGTCACAAAGTATCTATCCTGTTCCTAATCATATAAAAGACACAACACTCGTTGATAAAAATAAATATAATTCGATGTACCAGCAGTCAATTAATGACCCCGAAAGCTTTTGGCGAGAGCATGGTCAACGCCTCGATTGGTCTACTCCTTATACTAAAGTTAAAAACACCTCTTTTGATAAAGGGCACATCAGTATCAAATGGTATGAAGATGGTTTCTTAAATGCCTCTTATAATTGTATTGATCGTCATTTAAAAACCAAAGCCGATAAAATTGCACTTATTTGGGAAGGTGATGACCCGTCACAAAGCGAAAATATTACGTATCAGCAATTACACGATGAAGTGGCCAAATTTGCTAATGGTTTAAAAAAGCTAGGTGTGCAAAAAGGTGACCGAGTTGCTATTTACATGCCAATGACCCCGCAGGCTATTTATGCTATGCAAGCGTGTGCTCGCATTGGTGCAATTCACTCAGTTGTATTTGGTGGCTTTTCACCTTCGGCAATAGCTGACCGTATTAAAGACTCTGGTGCTAAAGTGGTCATTACATCTGATGAAGGCCGACGTGCAGGTAACTGCGTGCCATTAAAAGCGAATGTTGATGAAGCCGTATTACAAGATTCTGTAACCACTATTGAGCACGTGATTGTACATCAGTTAACAGGTGGTGAAGTTGATTGGCACGATCACGATATTTGGTGGCACGACTTAGTCGCTGACTTACCAGCACAGTGTGAACCAGAGCCAATGAACGCAGAAGATCCGCTATTTATTTTGTATACATCAGGTTCAACAGGTCAACCTAAAGGGGTTGTACACACAACTGGCGGTTACTTAGTTTATGCGTCAATGACTCACGAGTACGTATTTGATTTACAAGATGATGATGTGTATTGGTGTAGTGCCGATGTAGGTTGGATCACTGGGCACAGTTATATTGCATATGGACCGCTGGTGAATGGGTGTACACAAGTTGTATTTGAAGGCGTACCTACATACCCAAGCGCAGGAAGAATGGGGGAAGTGGTCGATAAACATGGTGTCACTATTTTATATACTGCGCCTACAGCGATTCGAGCATTAATGGCTAAAGGTGATGAACCCACAGCAACTTCAAACCGCGATAGTTTACGCATTTTGGGTTCTGTAGGAGAACCAATTAACCCAGAAGCATGGAACTGGTATTACGAAAGCATAGGAAAGTCTAATTGCCCAATTGTCGATACTTGGTGGCAAACAGAAACGGGCGGTATTATGATCACGCCACTACCTGGTGCAACAGATACAAAACCCGGTTCTGCAACACATCCGTTTTTTGGAATTGCACCGGCACTTTATGATGCTGAGGGAAATACACTAGAAGGTGCGGTTGACGGTAATTTAGTTATTTTAGATAGCTGGCCATCACAAGCGCGAACTGTTTATGGCGATCATGAGCGTTTTGAGCAAACTTACTTTAGCGCATACCCTGGTGTCTACTTTACAGGTGATGGCTGTCGTCGTGATGAAGATGACTATTACTGGATCACAGGGCGTGTTGATGATGTGCTCAATGTATCTGGGCATCGCTTGGGTACTGCCGAAATTGAAAGCGCCTTAGTTGCGCATGAAGCTGTGGCAGAGGCTGCAGTAGTAGGCTACCCGCATAATATTAAAGGCCAGGGTATTTATGTTTACATTACGCCCAACGAAGGGGTGACGGTGAGTGACGAGCTTACAAAAGAGGTTCGTAATTGGGTTCGTAAAGAACTTAGCCCAATAGCCTCACCAGATATGATTCAATGGTCACCGGGTTTGCCTAAAACACGCTCAGGTAAAATAATGCGTCGTATATTGCGTAAAATTGCTGCTAATGAGCACCAGCAGCTAGGTGATACGTCAACACTTGCCGATCCGTCGGTTGTGGATGAGCTTATTGAAAATCGATTAAATCGTTAAATACGCGTTAAAAGCTTGATTACAAGTTAATTCTAAACGTAGTATATCGGCTGTTACTTAGGAATAAGTATCAGCCGAATATTTAGGAGTGGACCATGAGTCAGTTTTTAATAGCGGACGATCATCCGTTATTTCGTGAAGCACTAAAGGGCGCACTGAGCGCAAAATTTGAAGGGCTAGAAGTTTTCGAGTCGTCAGATTTTGATAGCACATTGCAAGTGCTAAGCGAGCAAGAAGATCTTGATATATTACTGCTAGACCTTCACATGCCAGGTAATGGTGATTTGTATGGTCTTATTCGTATCCGAGAAGAATACCCAAGTTTACCGATTGCTGTGGTTTCAGGCAGTGAGGACGTTAATATTGTTTCTAAAGTCATGGGTTATGGTGCTATGGGGTTTATTCCCAAATCATCGCCATCGGACGATATTGCCAATGCAATTAACCAAATACTTGAAGGTGATACATGGCTGCCAAAAGAGCTTAAAAACAAAGTAGCCGAAATTGAGGGTGAAGACAGAGAAATTGCAGCGCAAGTCGCTTCTCTTACACCTCAGCAATACCGCGTTTTACAATATTTGCATGAAGGATTACTCAATAAGCAAATAGCTTATGAGTTGCACATTTCAGAAGCAACAGTAAAAGCACACATTACCGCAATTTTTAGAAAGCTCGGTGTCTATAACCGCACTCAAGCCGTGCTTATTGCTGCTAAATTACAACTAGAGCCTATTGAGCCAGCTCAATAATGGTTTTAAGGGTTTTGAAGCAATTTATTACCGTTATATTTTGCCCGCTATTTTGAATTGGTATTTTAGCGCAAGTGCTCGCTTAGCTATAATTTGAAACGCATTTAATTTAGGGCAGGCGTAGGTTAACCCCTTTAGGCAGCGTCTGCTTAGCATTTATGCTTTTTTATCTTTTCACTTATGAAAAACACGCTTAATGCCTATACCTTCTGCTTTGTCTAACATTAAACATAAAACGGCGTAATTAATTACAAAAGGTCAACGTATTCCTGCTTTTGTGTTATTTGACTTTACTCTCAAACCATTCACCTTTTATACATGATCTAAATTACAAATAATGCTAGGTTACGGCAATTTTATAACTTTAAGAGCAGGGTATGACAGACTCCACACACTCACCTAGCAACAATCCAAATAAGGGATTATTTAATCGGTTTTTAGCCACCGTCGAATTTTTAGGCAATATGCTGCCTCATCCAATTACACTATTTGCAATATTTGCAGTGGCAATTGTTGTGTTTAGCGGTATTGCAGATTGGTTTGGATTAAGTGCGATAGACCCTCGCCCGGTAGGCGCTCCAGGGCGCGACGCTGATGGCGTTATTGAAGTCGTTAGCTTATTAAGCGCTGAAGGTTTACAGCGCATTATGGCTGGGCTTGTCACTAACTTTACGGGGTTTGCACCCTTAGGTACCGTGTTGGTTGCACTACTTGGTGTAAGCGTTGCTGAGCACTCGGGTTTGCTCTCTGCAGCCATGCGAGGCATGGTAATGGGCGCTTCTAAACGTTTAGTTACGTTTATGGTGGTGTTTGCCGCTATTATGTCTAATACCGCCTCAGAGCTAGGTTATGTGGTTTTAATTCCACTCGCAGCGATGATTTTTCACAGTTTAGGACGTCATCCTTTAGCTGGCCTTGCCGCTGCATTTGCAGGCGTGTCGGGTGGCTATAGTGCTAACTTATTATTAGGAACTATTGACCCACTTCTTGCAGGTATTACAACTCCTGCGGCTCAAATGATTGATCCAACCTATGTTGTTGGCGCAGAGGCAAACTGGTATTTTATGATGATATCGGTGCTATTAATTTCAGTACTAGGTACTTTAGTAACTGAAAAAATAGTTGAGCCACGTTTAGGTAAATATAACCCAGATGAAGCCGGTATTGATCTGTCTCAAAACAGCATAGATACCCTTACCCAAAAAGAAAAGTCAGGTTTAAAGTGGGCTGGCGTTTCTTTATTAGTAGTTTCTTTATTACTTGCTTGGACCATCGTTCCTGACGATGGCATTTTACGAAACCCTGCAACCGGTGAAGTTGCGGGTTCTCCTTTTTTAAAAGGGATTGTGGTTATTATATTTGTGACATTTAGTATTCCTGGTTTTGTGTATGGCCGTGTTGTTGGCACTATGAAAAACGATAAAGATGTTATTAATGCCATGAGTAAAAGCATGAGCTCAATGGGGTTATATATTGTGCTAGTCTTTTTTGCGGCGCAATTTGTCGCATTTTTCAAGTGGACTAATTTAGGCACCATTTTAGCTATAAACGGTGCGGCGCTTTTGCAAGCTTTAAACCTGACAGGCCCTGAAGTATTTGTTCTGTTTATTTTAATGTGTGCGTTAGTAAACCTAAGCTTAGGCTCATCGTCAGCGCAATGGGCGATTACAGCGCCTATTTTTGTTCCTATGCTTATGTTAATAGGCTACGCGCCAGAAACTATTCAAGCGGCTTACCGTATTGGTGACTCGGTAACAAACTTAATAACCCCGATGATGAGTTATTTTGGTTTAATACTTGCCGTGGCTGTTAAGTATAAAAAAGACATGGGTATAGGTACGCTGGTTGCTACCATGCTGCCATACAGTATTATATTTTTTATTGGCTGGGTCATTTTGTTTTATGTGTGGGTATTTTTACTGGGTATGCCTGTAGGGCCTGAGTCTCCTACGTATTACACACCGTAATTATTTACTTTACGCGAACAATAAAAAAGCCAGCTTAGCTGGCTTTTTTAGCAAATGAGCGTGGTATAACCACAAAGATTAACGCATCCTAGCTAAATACAACGGTTTTATTGCCATTTATAAATAGCTTGTGCTCTGAAGCGAGTTGCAACGCTTTACAAAAAACCGTTTTTTCAACGTCTTTACCCATTTTTGCCATCATTTCAGCTGTGTTAGCGTGAGTCACACTTGTCACGTCTTGTAAAATAATTGGGCCTTCATCTAATTCATTATTTACAAAGTGAGCCGTTGCACCAATAATTTTTACGCCGCGCTCAAATGCCTGGTGGTACGGCTTTGCACCAATAAATGCGGGTAAAAAAGAGTGATGAATATTAATAATTTTACCGTCAAAGCGGCCTACAAATTCAGGGCTCAAAATACGCATATATTTGGCTAAACCAATTATATCTGGGTTATAACTAGCAATTAAGTCACCTACTTGTTGGTCATGTTCACTTCGACTTAGCCCAACATGCGATACCACATGAAATGGCACACCAAATCCTTTAGCAAGTGGTTCTAAATCAGGGTAGTTAGCAATAACAGCTAACACTTCAATATTAAGTGTTTGCTCAAACTGTTTTAATAGCATACCACCTAAGCAGTGTGCTTCTTTGGTGGCAAGCAGTACCACTTTAGTTTTTGCATCGTCGTGTAATGCAAGTTTGGCGCCTTCAGGTAATAAAGCGCGTAGCTGCTCTAAAAAGTCACTTTGTGGTTGCCCCGTCAGCTCAGTGCGCATAAAGAAACGTTTGGCGTCTTTGTCCACAAATTCGTTATTACGAGTAATGTTCAAGTTATTTTTATGACAAAGCCCGGTGATTTTAGCAATTAAGCCCACATCGTCGGCACATTGGGTGGTTAGTATGTAACTCATTTTCCTCATTCTTACCCTGTGATTAATGTTTCATTATTTGTGTTTTAAAACATAAAGCAAGGGCTTTGTGGGCTAATCAAATATTAATCATGTTATTGCAAGTGTTTAGTTTAATTTAGACGTTACATAGCGGTGGGGCATTTTGAGGTAAAAAAATGCCACCCAATTATACAGGTGGCATTTATCTGAAAATGCTAGTTTTTTGGCTCAGACGTCAAGTCGTCTTCTTGACGTAAAAAGCCAGCGGCTTCTTCATCGTTTTTAGTTAGAGTAGGTTGCATAGGCATTGCGCGAGTTTGTTGATTCAACTGATGTAGTTGAGATGCATTACCTAAATCGCGTTCACTCGTAATAGAGGCTATGGATTCGCGGTCTTTCAAAAAGGCGATTACATCTTTTTTGATTGCTTGTAATTGACCTTCATCTTTGTGCATCTCCATAATATGGCGAGGATGCTCTAGGTTTTTCATACCTGTTGCGGCAAAGGTTGTCGAAACGACACGCGAAACAATCACCCAAGGTGTTATGCTGCTGCGCACTAAGGTGTTTTCTGAACGAGTGCTATCATGAATACCTGTACCTGTTGATATTTTTGACTCAGTAAATGTGCCTTCGCATTTAAAATATACCAATAAAGATTCAAATTGCATTTCGGCAAAGAACAAGTGGGCGCTGTTGCTTAGTAGCTGGGCAAAGGCTTTAATTAATACACCAATCAGTAATAAGTGAACACTTGCCATTAACAGTTCACTAAACTTAATAATATTTTGATTATTAAACGCTTGCTCAATGCTATTTATATTTGCTGCATCAATATAGTGGTAAATATTAATAAACGAGTAGGCAAGCAATACGGTAAAAGTAAGCGCTACAATATAAAGCAAGTTACCGCTAATTAACGCAATTAAACGCGAAAGGCTAAACTGTTTATCTAAGTCCATCGTGTGCAGTTTAGGTTGAATTTCTTGAATCATTTCACCTTTAAATCCGCCTTTACCTTCAATTTGCTCTTGTAGCTTAGGGTCTAATTCACGGTAAACCCTATTAGGTACTTCTTTGTAACGACGGTTTGCCATCACTAAATTATCAAGGTTTATAAAAATTTCATCGGGATGAACAGACTCTTGCCAGTTCTCTCTCAGTTCTGATACCTCTGCAGTGGGGGTCACAATATTTAAACGAGCTTTAACCATCACAAACACAAGGGCACAACTCAGTGCGGCTAGTATGATAATGGCTGTTAAATAAAGGCCAGCATTAAGGCTGGGTAATTGCTCTAGCCAGTTGTCTATTTGTTGTTTACTAATGCGTTGTTCTTGCATTAGCCACGACATAGAAAGCCCTATAGCAATGGGTAATATAAATGATAAGGAAATGATTTTAGCGAGCGCACCCGTGCCCAAGGCTTCAATGTTTTTTTCGGCATTTCGTGAAATGGGTTTACCAGACGAACGCCAAGAAAACAGCACGTAAAACATTAAAATTGCGCTATATATCGGAAAAGCAAGTTCTCCCGCTTCGCCTGTAAAGCCTGACAGTGATACAAATGCAACCAACGCATAAGCAACAAGTGCAACCAGCGTGCTAACCCATGAACCAAATAAACGTTGGGCAACATTACGTATTGGATAGGGTAGAAATAATAATTTTGGTATTAAGCTGTGTAGTAAGCGAGATAAAAAGCCGTTTGGTTCTTTGAACGTACTGTTTTTGCGCCCAACAAGCATTTCCTCTAATGTTTGTGCTGTGTAGGCTACTTCGTTTTTTTCTTCTTGTGCAGTTGAGGTTTGCGATTTACTAAAGTTAAACGCCAGCGATGTAGGGTGATTTCTACCTACAAAGTACTTAAGTGTGGCATATATACCGCCAGATAAGGTACGAATACCGAGTGCGAGTATTAACATGCCAAATATCATTAAAATCCAACCTGCGGTTGCATCTTCTTTTACTGAGCCAGATGCGGTAACCAACAGGCTAACACCCACAACAGCCTCAATCAGTCCTCTTACGGCCTTTACTTTTCCTTCCAGTTTAAAAGGGTTTTTTAGTCCAAGATCGATTGATCCGTAATCAAAAGCCATTAAATGCTCCTTATGAATAGCATACCCTAAAAAGGGAATATCAGCAGAGTTACAATAACGTATGCACTTTAAACATTATTGCTTAATTTTTGATTGTATATCAATAATAGTGTTCAGTTTAAGGTTATTTGAATATGTTAGTTTAAATGTTTTATAGGCTGTCATTGATCAAAACGGAGTGCAGTGATTATGAAGTTAATTTATGTGGATGATAATTTACCTGGTATCACTCGAAAGCTTAAAAATAAGCAATGGCAGTATTTCGATCCTATTGGCAAATTAATAAAAGATGAAGCGGTTATTGAGCGTTTGAATGACTTAGCATTTCCGCCTGCTTACAAAAGCGCATGGTTTTGCCCCGAAGAAAATGGACATATTTTAGCCACAGGTTTTGATAGTAAAGGGCGAAAACAATACCGATACCACCCAGAGTTTAGAGCACAGCAAGAGGCTAAAAAATACCAAGCTTGTGGTGTTTTTGGCCATAAACTTCCTTTATTGAGATCTCGCTTGGAGTCAGACTTACAAGGCAGTGAGTTAAATGTAGAACGCACATTAGCGGCGGTAGTTAGGCTTATGGACTTAGGGGCACTTAGAGTCGGCAATGAGCGAAACGTAAAACAAAATAAAAGCTTTGGCGCTACAACGTTACGCACACGACACGCAAAGCTAACAGGTAAAAATATTCAGTTAAAATACCGAGCTAAATCTGGAAAAGAACGTGAGGTCAACATTACTGACAGAGTGCTAAGCCATGTAATTAAAGACTTACAAGATTTACCTGGCCAGCATTTATTTCAGTACATAAGTGAAGGTGAGCGCACTAATGTAACATCGAGCGAAATAAACCAATACATACAGCGAATAATGGGAGAGGAGTTTAGTGCAAAACATTTTAGAACCTGGCGAGCAAGCGTTATTGCTTTTAAGCAGTTAGCTAAAGCAAAGGGCGCACTTACCTTAAAAAGCATGCTCGATTGTGTGTCTCAACAATTAGGTAATACCCCAGCAATAGCGCGCAAATCTTATGTTCACCCTGATTTAATTACCCTATGTAAAAAAGATGAAGCAGCACAAAATGCGTGGCGTGAGTCACTTACGTTACCTCGCAAAACTAAGTATTTAAGCAGATACGAACGTGGTTTTTTAGCGTTTTTAAGCGATTAATCGACATAGCAACTTTACACACTTGAGTATATTAATTACACAAGCAGCTTGTGCCATAACTTAAATGAATTGATTTATTTTTTAAAAAACTCAATATTTTCAGCGCCTTAGGTTTGAGTCTGTTTTTGGCACCGACGTTGCAACTCTCGTTGATAATTAAACGGCAAGTACACATGCATTTATCAACACTATTTAGCGAGGGGCGCACCGTGAAGGGACTATTTACAAAAAAAGGTTTTACCAAAACAAACAAAGCTACTTTGAAAGGGGCTTTGTTTGTGAGCTTAGCAAGCATGTTTGCTTCACCTTTACTCGCGAATGATGATCTTGATGGTGTTTTACTTGCCAGCTCTTCACTGACCACTTACAGCTCGCAGCGCTACACGCAAACTAAAGATAGCTATTACTTTGATCAATACTCAGCCCAATTAATAAAGCGTACTGAAAAAGCGATTAATTGGTACCAAGAAATAGTGAATCGCGGTGGGTTTATTTCTTTACCCGCCAGCGAGTTGCTTGAACTAGGTAGTAACAGTAAAGCGGTAAGTTTACTCGCTATGCGTTTATTTCAAGAACAAGATTTACTCACTAACGTATGCACCAAAGCGCCGTGCATTTTTGATAAACATATTGAGCGCGCTGTAAAGCAGTTTCAACATCGCCATGGCTTAAACGTTGATGGACGAGTTGGCAAAAACACGTTTGCTAAACTTAATATTTCAGCTGAGCAAAAACTCAATAAGTTAAAGTTAAACTTTTATCGCATTACCAACTTTGCCGGTTCGAGCGATGAACAGTACGTGTATGTAAATATTCCTGAGTATCAGTTGCGTTATGTGAAAGTAGGTGATGTAAAACTTCAAAACAACGTGATTGTTGGTAAACCTAGCTGGGAAACACCGGCATTTAGTGACGAAATAGAAAAATTTGTTGTTAACCCTGAGTGGCGCATACCTATTTCAATTGCTACTAGGGAAATAGCCCCTAAAGTAGCAGAAGACCCTGATTACCTTGTTAAAAACAATATTGAAATCAGAAAAAACAGCTACATAGACTCACAAACAGTTAACCCAAATAATATTGATTGGGATTCAATTAAGCCTTATCAATTTGACCATTTTTTAGTGAAACGTGCGGGTGAAAAAAATCCCCTTGGTGAAGTAAAATATTTGTTCCCTAACCCTGAGGCTATATATGTACATGATACACCTGCAAAGCAGCGATTTAGCCAAACAAGACGTGCGTTATCGCATGGCTGCATAAGAATTGAAGACCCTTTTTCACTTGCTCAAGAAATAATTAAACACCAAGGTGAAAAGCATGCATTGGCACAAGTTAACGATGCACGAAATGAAAACAGCACACAAACATTTTATTTGGACGAGCCATTACCCATTCATTTAGTTTATTGGACTGCGTGGGTGGATGAAAACAAGCTCGTTAATTTTAGAGATGATATTTACAAACGCGATCAAAAAGCACTCCTAAAAAATGATAACCAGTCGGTTATTGCAGCATTATTAGAAAGTAAATAATGAGAGGTAATATGAAATTAATCGGTATTTTATTAATCAGTATGCTGACTACTCTGCTTAGTACGCATTTATTTGCTTCTCAGCCTGCTAAAACGGCTCATCAGGTTGTTGATATACAAAACAGGCCTGCTTTTGAGGACGCAGAATTTAGTTTAAAAATTAACGATATTGTCATGCCATACTCACTTTTTTCGGTGTTTGTAATGCCCAATGAGCAGGTTGAATTTGAAGTGCTATATGCGCAATCACCCGATGCTTACACATTAATTAGCGATGAAAAGTTCATGCTAACTGATACTAACCGTTGGCAATGGCAGGCACCGGATACTCCCGGCTTAACATCGGTAATAATTGAATCGCCAAATAAAAAACAGCGCATGAAAATTAACGTGTTTGTAAAAGTACCTGCCGAGAGAGTAGAGGGCGGAAAGCTAAAATATTACCAAATAGGGCACTACCCGAAGCCATCGCAAATTAAGGATTCAAAGCACTATATTGTTCCTGACGGGTTTGTTGAAGTGACCCCAGAGAATGAAAGTACCAAATTATCGCCTCATTTTTCTTTAAAAGAATTTGTGAGTAAGCAAAAAAGTAATCATCCCAAGTATCTTTTTTTGCAAAATAAACTGCTGCTAAAGTTAGAAATGATTCGTAAGGAACTAATTTTAGAAGGCATTCCAGTTAGTAACATGGTGGTGATGAGTGGTTACCGAACACCTTATTACAATAAAGCCATTGGGAATGTGAAACTGAGCCGTCATGTGTTTGGAGACGCAGCAGATATTTTTATCGATAACGATGGAAATTACCGTATGGATGATATTAATAAAGATGCAAAATATACTATTGAAGACGCAAAAGTGATGGCAAATATTGTAGAGTCGTTAGCCAAACGCGAATCATTTAAAGGCTTATTAGGTGGGTTGGGCGTTTATGGCTCTAAACCACACCGAGGGGCATTTATACATGTAGATACACGTGGTTTTAAAGCCCGCTGGGTAAGTAAATAAAGTTTACACCTAATAAACAATAAATATATTAGCTACTTTTTATTAGGTGTAAGTGTTTTTATTGCAACATAAATGTTTCGTATTCTAGGTCTTCAAACTGCTTTGATAGCCAAAACAAGCCAACTACAGAAGTAATTATTGTAGAAAGGGCAAATCCGTAGCCATAAAATTGTGGCCCAAGTGCAATAGATAAATACGTAAGCACAATGTTTAATGCTAAAAATAGGCCCGAAAGAACCAACACAGTAAAGCGCTTATCAAGATAGAACAATATATTGAGAATAGATAAAAATATTACCTGCACGCCTACGCCCACTACATCAATAAAAAGGAGTGTTTTATAGTTAGGATCAATCCCTATGTAGGTAAGAATTTGCTCGCCCCACAATAGTAAACACGCAACAGTAATGCCTTGAATTTTAAATATGTCGTACAAGCCACCTCGGGCTGTCGTGATCATGTTGTCTTTTAAAAAGTAAATTTCTTCGAGCGAGGAGCCGCCCCTTATTGCAGAATAAAACCGGTCATATTGCTCTACAAAGTCGGTTTCCATTCTTACTAAAAATACCGCCATGCCGGGGATGATTGATAAATAGGCCAAAAATATGGGGAGATCGTAAATTGGGCTAGCTCTTAGGGGGCCTATAATATGTATGGATGTACTTGGTGAAAACCAAAATAAAATTTTATCTGCCCAAACGCCAATATTGTAAAATAGCCCGCAAAAGAACAGCATGTAATAGACTTTTTTTCGACTAAGAAAGTCAAAGCTGATTAGTTTATTACCTGGGTAGCGACGAATAATCATGAATAAAAAACTAAAAAATAACAGTGCTTCACCTGCAAAAAAAGCAAAAAAGAGTCCATCTAATTGCCAGTCACGTAGTAATAATGCAAGTAGCACCATAAACGCGTATCCGCTGAGCATAGTGATTAAAATAAGCCGATACTCTTTCATGCCCGATAAAAATATAGCGCCAAGCCATTGATTACAAAGGCTAACAAAGCCACCTAAAATAATAATTTTGGTTACAACGGGTAAAGGTAAAAATGGCCAAACAGCAAATCCAACCAGTAATGCACCAATCGTGGTAATAAGTTGCGCACCAAGTAAATTGGGGAGTACTGAGTCGTCGTCTTTTGTAAAAAATAAATCAGCAACAAACCGCGTAAGCATTAGCTGTAAGCCGCCAGTTAATATTAACGAGGCCGCCATCATATAAGTGATAAGCGTTAAAAACTGAATAATCAGTAATTTAGGTAGTACAATCCCAAGGCTTAAAATACCAATCAACATCAGTGCGATAATTGATAATAACCAAGGGCCCGAGCCAATTAAACCTGCGTAACTATAGGCTTCAAATACAGAAAGAAGCGTGTTTTTTTTGAGAATTTTCCGTATCTCAAAACCTATTCCGGCCATGACATTGTATCCTTATAAAGCTTGTCGTATCGGGCAAACATGTGGCTTTCGTCATAAAATGCTCTTACACGTTTTAAGCCGCTTGATTGATACTCATGCCATTTATCGTCGTTATTAAGTATGTTTGTAATTTGTACGGCTGTATCGCTTGGCGATGCAATAGAAACAACTTCACCTGCTTTACCTAAAGCCTTGTCTTGTTCTGTGGCACCTTCAATAATTTCTCGACACGAGCCAACATCACTGGCTAGAACAGGCACGCCTGCTGCCATTGCTTCTAGTAACACCAAGGGTTGGGCTTCAGAAATAGATGTTAGTGCAACAAGGCCTAACTTAGGGAGTATTTCAGCTATATTTTGCATACCCAAAAACTTCACGCTGTTCTGTAACTCAAGGCTGCCCACCAGTAACTGGCACTCTTTGTAATATTTAGGGTCTTCTTCAAAAGGGCCTATGATCCATCCCTCTATTTCGGGCATGCTTGATTGCACTTCTTTAATGGCACGAATAAAGGTTTTAATGTCTTTGATTGGTACTACACGCCCAATTAAGCCGACGGTTAATGGAATAGTTTTAGAACGTGCAGCTAGTGCTTTAGCGTAGTGAGCGGTTTTAATGCCGTTTGGTACGACTAAAGAGCGCTCCTCACAGGCTCCATCTTTAATTTGGCGCTGCCTATTACCTTCGTATAGTGAAATTATTTTATCGGCTTGGTGGTAACTCGTGCGGCCAATTTGCTCGAAAAAAGTGATCCACATTCGGCGAATAAAGCCCATTTCGGTATTTAAGTTTTTACCTAAAATAGCTTCAGACTCTTTTATCCAATCGGCTTGAATTAAGTCTATTTTTCGCTCTTTGGTATAAATGCCGTGCTCTGTTAATAAGTAAGGCGTGTTATTAATTACGCTTGCACCGGCACCTAAAAAACCAGCATAGCCTGTCGAAATAGAGTGTATAAGTTTAACATTCGGTAATTGGCGGGCAATATCTGCAATTTTAAACAAAGGCTTATACAAATTACGGTACGACCAAAAGAAATCAATAAAAGATGATTCGTCGCAAAATGTTAAATAGTAATCAGCTAATACTTGCCAAGATGACTCGCTATATAAAAAATCAGCCTCATTTATGCCGTTTTTTTGTCCAAGTTGTTCAAATGCAAATTTAAGTAATTCAGTAGGAATAGGCTCTTTTGAGTCTCTAAAGTAACTTTGTAGTTGCTGCCAAAATTCAAACAACTCTTTTTTATATTTAACGCCGTGCTTTGCTTTTATATCAGTATTATTTTGCTCTACTAGATAATGAACATGCAATTTTGTAACATTTTTTGGAAGTGTGTATTTAATATCGCCATAGTGCTCAGAAGCACCGCCTAAAAAAATAAGCTCAAAGTTATAATGAGGTAGCCCTTCGATAATTTGATGAACCCAACTTGATACGCCCCCACGCACATAGGGATAAGTACCTTCTAACAATAATAAAATATCAGCATTGGTTTTAGGCATTCCAATACTCCTGTAATTGGCGAAGCTCGCTTCCTTTAGGTTGTTCAGGTAGCTCACTTAAGTAGCGTTTACAGTCATCATACTTATTCATACAAAAGGCAACTTCGGCTTTGTAGGGTAAAACATGGCGACGCGCCATACCTAATTCAGTTGCTTGTACAAGAAAGTCAAGCGCACGTTCGTAATAACCCAACGCTAAATAAACACGCCCTAAAAATACATAATTAGCTGGTTTTTGCGCGTACTCAATACTTTGTAAACTGAGCGCTTCAGCTTTTTCTAATACATATGTTTTTAGAGCACCTTGTGCAAGCCCTAAATAACTAAGCTCCCAATACACGTGTGCTAATTGTTGCTGTAAATTACTCAGTTCAGGTTGTTTTGTGGTGTTAGCTATTTGTTGCTGATAAACACTAATTTTTTCGTTTAATTTTGTTTCTTTGGCATCTAGTGTTGAGTAAGCCAGTAAGCGTATGTCGTCTTCTAAATCTTTTAGGGCTAGTTTTAAAATAGGGATTGCTTGGCTGTCGCGCATATGCCGGGCAGCCATTACCGCGGTTAAGCGTTTGTTAGGTTCGCTTGCGTATTTTAAAATGGCTTTTACGCCACCAATCGAATAAGTCGGGTTCGCCGAAATATCAGGAACTTCAAAGGGGAGCTCTGGAATTTCATGTTCTATTATTTCGGTATCGTCATTTTTAAGTGGTTTACATAGCGCGAACGTAAGCGCCAGCACGACACCTAAAATACCAAAAACAGGTAGGCTAAACAGTAACAAGAAGAATAATAGCGAGCCATTTATAAGTGTTGTTTTATATTTTTTAGGAATTAAAACGTAGCTTACAAAGGTAAACAGTATGCTTGCAATGGCATGCAGTAAAATTACACTAAACCAGTTTGGTGTACTAAGGATTTTTTGCAGTGCAAAATACTCGCATATACATGCTATTAAGGCGACTATTACAACTTTAATCATGTATGGCTACCAGTTTAGATAATTCATCCTTATTGACTGGAAACGCCACTTCTTGCTCAATAATAATATTGAGTTCTTGTAATGTTTTACCGGTACGCTCTTTACACCAGCTATTCATTCGCATTACAAAACCATCTTTTTCAAGCTCATCGGCAAGCGGCATCAGTATTAACAGAACTTGTTTTTCATTATCGTATAAATAAATGTCTAACCCTCGGCGAGCCTCGGTTAAATACTCCATCAGCCGCCGAGATTCATCATTAATACTTAGCGCGTTCACCTTTAAAAAGTGTGAAGGAATTTTATAACGCTTTGCTTCTTTGTTTGCGTGTTTAACTTGGCGCTTAAAGTAGGGCGACTCTTCACGGGTCATTATTGGATTAGTGATTTCGTGACGCAATAAATCACCAATGTGTCCGGCCATGACGGCAAGTAAAGTAAGGGTGTTTTCTTTGAGAGCAAAAAACTTCACTTTTTCAACTAAAATAGCCCCATAAATTGTGTCGTTAACATCAATCAATGGGATAGCAATATGATACTTACTATCACCCGATGAAGCTTTTGGGTTTTTAAGTGAGACCAGTTCTTTTTCGTCAAACATGGCAGCTATTAATGGGTCTGAATTAGATGGCTCGCTCATTTTACCGATAGCAGCTAGTGCAGGCTCTTGTATTTTATCGTTTTCAACTTTATATAAGCCTGCTTTTTCTATCGAGCCATATTCTATAAATAGATTTAAAATAACCTCAGCGGCACTGTCTAAGCGTCTTTCTTTTAATTTACCAATTGATTCTCGTACGGCTTGTAATGACTCTCGTAAACTAAGTGTATGTCCAGCAAGCATTTGTTCGATTCGGTCATGTGATGAGCTAATTAAGTGATACTGGCGCGTAAATTTTTCAAGTCGGTCTGATACATAGGCTAATTGAATGCTTTGCTGTTGATTAGTTCGCTCCCATACATCTCTAAATTCACCTGCCACCATAACTACAATAATGTAGCCAATCATAGCGTTAATATTAAACTCACTTTGAGGGTCTAATATATTGCTTTGTATTAGCAATAATTGCCCTACTAGTAAGGTTAAAATACTAATAAAACCTTTTGAAAAGCCATAGCGTAGAGCAACAAGCAACGGCCCTAATACTGGCCAAGAAAACCCTCCTTGCGTCCAATAGGGGTCCTCAGCGTTAAATAGAACAGGCAGCCCCAAAGCTAAAGCGGTAAAAAAACATACCTCAGCCCATATCTGTAGCTCAGGAACGTCTCTTGGGCGTAAGAAATGTGTTTTCACTCACTAACCTCAATATAAGACACTAAATCGGCAATGACATCTTGCGCAGTTGCTGCAATGCTATCGCGTCCCCAACCGCTTTTTGCAATGGTGCCGGTCCAAATTGGCGTTGTTTCACCGTTTTTTGTAAGCAATAAAGTAAGTGCAACCACTGGCTCTCCATCAAGACCTGCTTTGTAACGCCATTCTTCAATGCTGCCACTAAGTACATAGTCAGCTTGTTGAGTATTGAGCCATTGCATTGCGTTGTTTAAACGGTATTGATCGTCTAAAGGTGGCAGGTCTTTACTGCTATTTCTTGGTGCACGAAGTAACTTAGGTAGCTTATTTTGTTGCCAAATACTTGCTAAAATATCTTCAGCGCGCTCACCTGCCAGTGGTGTTTGTGCATGATTAACAAGCGGTAATAAAGCCACGGTAGTTGCTGGGCTAATTTCGATATCATCAGCAATTCGACTTGTAGTACACGCCGACAAGAGCAAAACCAAACTAAGTAAAACTAAGCGAAACATATTCTCTCCTAACATTAAAAATGTATGTAATATCCTAATTGTAACTGTGTATCTGAGTTACCGACCTTATTACTACTTTGGTAACCGAGCTGTAATTTAAATAAATCATCACCAAGTACTGACCATCCAGCACCACTGGAAACAGACACATCAATTGTATCGTTCAGTGTTTGATAGCCTGTACTTATGTCAAATAACCAAGACGGACTGGCACCCAAGTATGGGGGCGTTAATGAGCCTGTTGAGGCAAAAGAAGTACCTAGGGCAAAACGCCTAAAAGGTTCAATAACTATGCGTCTTGGTCTTCTATTTGTATTAATAGCAGTATTTACTGGGTCAAAGTCTTGCCATTGCGCACTAAAGTAGGCGTTCCAAATAGGGCGATCTTTTAAAATACTGTATTGATAGCGTGCGTTATATTCTTGTCCATTAACGAGTGTGCTGTTGTTGTCTCTTCGCGTGAACGACATAGCAGCGGCTGATAGCTGCACGCTTTGCCTGTTATCAATATTATAATTTATATAAGCCGTGGCTTTATTAAGTTGTGCATAGCTTAGTAACACTTCAGATTGGCGGTTTTCGGCGTTGTATTGTAAGTTTACGCCAACTTGAGTACGCGCATCCCACTGATAACGAGAATCTAAACTCAAGCCTTGTCGGCTAACAATATCGCCTTGATGCGTATCAACTTTTGCATTTAAAGCCCATCGGCCAAACGTCATGGTATTTTCTATTGCGAATAGGAGTCCGTTATTCCCAAGGTTTTGCTGATCGCTAAGGCTAAGTTTCCACTGGCCTTTTGCATAAGGAAAATACACATTTATGTCGTATTGCGTACTATTGAGCCCAGCTTGCGGAGATAGGTTGACTTCAAGTGCACGAAAATAAGTTGTTCGCGCGTTTCTTAAAAAGCCTAGTTGAGCTTCGTTTGGTTCGTTAATTAGCTCTTCATACCAACGTTGCATAGTTGCATAAGGTTGATTTAGGTATAAAAGCGCACTTAACTGATCGTTTTTGCTAAGCTTATTAGTGTCAACTAATTGTTTAATTTTACTAAACTCACCTTGGGTCATGTACAACTGGAGTGTTTGCCAAGGCTCAAGCTTTTGCGCCGCACGGCGCGATAACCACCAATTTGCTTGTGCTGTGCCTATGGTTTCAGGGGCTAACTCATCGAGTGTGTTTAGCTGCATTAAATGAGGCATAGCCATAGCGCCAGCCCAGCGAAACATAAGTCCTCGGTATGCGTATTTATTTTTCGGTAAATGCTGAAGAAGATAATGATTAAGTTCTGTGGCGTTAGCGTAATAGCCAAGTTGTTTCATTACATCGGCTAAATTTACTAATGTGGTTAAGTCACTGGGCTCAGCTATCGCTAGTTTTCGTAGGTAAAAATAAGCACTGTTATATGACTTTTCATAAATTGATAAACTCGCCAAAAGTTGGCCCCACGCATACGTTGGGTCGTTGTCCGCATAGTTATTTAAAATACGTGAAATCATAATGCTGTCGTGCATTTGCAGTGCTAACCAGCCTTGTGCAAGCACCACATCGGGGCTGTATTCGCTCAGTTTTGCGGCGCGGTTAAGTGTTGTATACGCTAAATTTAAATCGCTTTGATTTTGATACCAGTTAGAAATAATTAACCAAGCAGGGTAGAGCGCCTTGTTGTAGCGTTGCTTGTTCAGTTCATTATGGATTCGTTCAACGGCGTTTGAATCGTTTATTTGCGTACTTAAGTTAGCAATGTCAATTAGCTGACTTTCGCTCAGTGAAGGTTGCTGCCATAAATGTGCAAGTAACGCTTTGGGGTTGCCTTCAAAGCGTATTTGCTGGTACTGCAATAAATCGCCTTCGCCTAATTTACCCAGTGCTTTGAGTTGCTCAAGGGCATGAAGCTGTTCTTTTTTATTTTTTGTCCTGAGCGCCATGTCAACGCGGGCACTCCAAAACTCGTCATCGGTACTTTGCTGCTTTTGCTTTAAAATAGTTAGTGCCGTGTTAAAGTCGTTTTTTAACCAAAACGCGCGAGCTAGCCACATTAAATCCTCTTCGTTTTTGGGACCCTGATAAATAGGCCACAAATTACGTAAACCGTTTAAGTTTCCTGTGTCATGCAGTACTTTGGCTTTCCAATATTGCGATAATACACTTTTACCGTTTATGCTTTCAAAACGCTCTATGTGTCTGAGCTCTTGTTTGGCATCGCCAATAAATTCGTTGGTTTGCATCCATTTAGTAAAGCCATTGCCTTTTAGTTGCCTATTTTTAGCTTTGTAAGCGTAAATGTCGTTAGCGTCTTGGTATAAGTATAAAGCCGTTGCATCGTTAATACTGTCTGTAAGCATTGATGCGGTAACAGCTTTATTTATCATTAACCATTTAAATTCTTTAAGTGCTTCTTTTGGCTTATTAAGCCAGCGCTTTACTTTCCAGTTAAGTAAATGAAGCTCTTTATCGTTAGGCTTTTGTTTTAGTAGTTTTGAAAGCAATATTTCAGCGCCATTAGCATCGCCATTAGCTAAGTGAAGCTGCATTGCCTGTGTTAAGTACTCAATATTGTTAGGCTCTTCTTGCAGCAGTTTTGTTGCTGCAATAATTGCATCTTCTTTATTGCCTGCTAAGCCAGCGAGATAAAGTGTGCGCTTTATATTTGATTGATCTCCATATTGTTTCCACCACGCATACGCTTGCACCGCTTCGTTTGCACCCAATGCGGTTTCAATCGCTTTTTCGGCTATTGTTTCGCTCATGTTATTTTTGTAAAGCAGCAACGCTTTTGCAGGTTCGCCTGCCGTTAACCAATAATCAGCGGCAATTAACGGTTTTTTGTGTGTTTCATAATATTGTGCAAGCTTAACATTCAAACCGAGTGCCTTAGCGATACTAAGAATGTCTTCGTTCCATGGTTTATAGGCACTAACCTTTAATGAAAGCTCTTCAAATCGATCATCTACATTGGCACCACTTGCAAGCCATAATGAGTAAAGTAACTTTATTTCAAGTTCTGTTTTACGCTTACTTTTTGGTAGTTTTTCAAGCTCATTAGTTGCGTTTGAATATTCACTCAATGCTATATGAAGCTCAGCCAATTTAGCGCGCAGTTTTTCATTGTTTGGGTCAGTATTAAGTGCTGCGTGTAAGTATGACTTCTCGAACGTATAGTCTTGTGAAAGTGCATCGTCTTCAAAAAATAAGGTGTGCGGAAATAGCGCATACAACGAAAAACAGCTAACAGCGAGAATTGTTAAAATTGTTTTTATAGAAACTAAATGAGGGCGCTTTTTAGTATTCATTAATTAGCAACCCCTGTGCAGTTTAAATAACCAAAAAAATCACCTGCAGGTAGTTTAAAGTGGGTTATATTTGCGCGAGTGATACCTTTATACCTTTTTCCCATGTGAGATATAAATTGGCATGAGCGGGCATTCACTAAATCAAGTGTTGCAGGTATCCACGCTTTAAAACTAACAGCGCCATTTACTTGCCATGTATCTATTACTACATTGGCAGAGGCTAAATAAGGGGCATTATCTTTTTGGCTATGGTCAAAACTAATACGCGAGATACCCTCAATAGTGTGTACGTAGTTGCCTTGTTGCGTTACTCCTAGCAGCCCATCGCTTTGTGATATGTTTGCAATATCAAAGTCGCTGGGTATGCGAAGGGTGCGAATATTTTTTGAACTAAACAACCAGTCACCTTTACTATCTTTAGCTAAAGCAGAAAAGTAAAAATCTTTCGCAATTTTTGCATAGTGGCTTAAGTATACCGGTGTATTAGGTCTTTGTAATACATAGTCAATATTATGCTTTAGGGCATCAAGTCCTGCAGGAACTTCGCCAGAATAAAAATGATAGTAAATAGTATAGGGCTTTAACCTGTATGGCTTTTCGGTTATTTCAAAGGTTTCTGTTAGTCGCTTAAACCCGTAATACGGACCATGCCATAAATTAGTGTATACGTTTTCGTTCAGTATTGGCGCGTAAATTTGATACAGTAAATCACCCTCTGGGCGCGCAATCGGCGATATATGTGAAAGGCTAGGGTTATCACTATTTACATCAGTATTGCCGCCATTTACGTTTAGTACACCCGCATTACGCGCTATTTTTAATGCGTCTGGACCGGGTGTAGCATCGCCCGACCACAACATAAGTACTGTTTTTTTTCCTTTAGGTACTAGCCTTTCGTTAATATAATTAATGGTGCCGGTAATTTCTTTTTCTAAGCTAATTGTGTCATAGCCAGGTACATCTAAGTGAAACCCATAGTCTGTATCTTCTTCGTCAATCTCTTTTCGGCCAGAAAGCGCGGTCCAAAAGTAAGGGTGACTATAAGTATGCGAAGCCACTTCTACATAGGGAAGTTCAAAAATACTGCGCGCAATTTTTTCTAGCTTATTACTGTGTTTAGCATGAATTCCTCCAGGCTCTATATCAGCCTGAATAATGGAAGATGTTATGGGAAGTTTATAAGGTTTAATAATGTCATCGCGAATGACCTCTGCGGCATAAGGACTTCCCTCAAAGTGTGCAATGCTTGTAAAGCCATCACCATCTATATGCATAGTAAGCATTCGTCTGCCACTTTCGGTCGTTGTATCGGGTGCTAATATAGCGGGTAATCCCATCGCTTTAGTAAGCAGTGTAAGTGGGTCAACAACCCAGTTACTGCCTTCCATTGGTAGCGTATCAATTAACCATGGGGCGACAATAACTGCACCATATTTGGTTTTGGCACTTTGTACAATTGTGCTGCCATCAGCTGCTGTTATATCAATAAGAGTGGTGGCTTCTGGCGCTAATTTTAATAAATAAGGTTTAGTAATGGCAGGCGAAGAACCTGACTCACCTTCTAACCATGGTGCTA
The DNA here is from genome assembly GCF_054960575.1 of Pseudoalteromonas sp. PSi26. Taxonomy (NCBI): domain Bacteria; kingdom Pseudomonadati; phylum Pseudomonadota; class Gammaproteobacteria; order Alteromonadales; family Pseudoalteromonadaceae; genus Pseudoalteromonas; species Pseudoalteromonas sp. PSi26. Next base: position 193,081 of record NZ_JBHNYT010000002.1, read on the forward strand.
AATAGTTAAGTTTATAAGGGCCAGGGGGGGAGCTGTTCAGCGTTTGCACGCCTAATGCGGCTAATAATTTAGCTGATTGTGGTAGTTCACCAACAATTAATTGAGGCACAACGCCTAAGTTGCTCTCAAGCCAGTTTATAACCGTCGCGGAGTAGAAGCCGGCCATGTTGGTCCACGAAATAATTCCAGCATGTAAACTTGGGTCAACTAATGGCAGGTCTCGCTTGGCCATATCAATATAGTCAGGAATATAACCTAAATACTCAATAAGAGTGGCCAGCTTTAAGTGAACCGTAGAATAAATAAGAGGTTTTAAGTCACTATTGTACGGAATAAGCACACGCCTAGGTACGGGGCTAATAGCTGATGTTCCCCAGGTTTGTAAATGCCCATCGGTCACCCAGGCATTAAACCCTGAAGCAATAATTTTTTCAGCCATTACAAGACGTTTATCAGGTTTTGCATAATCAATAACTTGAACGTTAAAACCTAAACTTTGCGCTTTTTTAAGTTGGGCATCTAACCATGCTTGATCGCTCTCAGTGGTAAATTTGTAGCTATTATCAAGTGGATTAAAATGGCTAAATAACCCCTCAGCGACTAAATCGGTTGCAAGGTTTTGTAGGCTAGGGAGTAACTCAAAGCCACGATTGAGCACTAGTTGCTTTTGAAATACTAAAGAAAGATCTTTTATTATTGAAACTAATCCAGCCTGCTGCGCTGATTTATCATAGCGTGCGTTGTCTAATAATTGATAGCTATCAAGGGTGTCTAAAAACAACCCACTAAAGCCACGTTTTTTTAATGCAACAGCCGAGCTATTTAATTGTTGTTGCCATTGTGTTGAAGTTAAATCGGAAATATAGCTGTTCCAATTCGGGTTTGTGGTGAGTGAATAATCACTTTTATTGTATGATTCGCCAATGCTCAAATAAGCATAAACTGAAATGTTACGTTCTTTAAACCAATTTAATTCATGCTCAGTCACTAACTCAGGTTGCACAACAACGCGCGAGTAAAAAGTCATTTCGGCTAGGGGCATTGGGGCTGAGTAGTAAAATGCGATGCTGTTATTAACGGGTTTTGCTAGTAACTGCGCTGATACTAAAAGCAAAAGCCATAAAATATATTTCATTAATGATTCGTTATATTAATTTTAAACTATTGCTCAAAGGAAAGCGTTCCGAGGCTGTTCTAGTTATTTTGTATTAATTATTAAGTATTATTATATGTTAACAAAAATAAAAGGTCTATCATGTTGTTTTAAATTTATACTAACTTAACTTGTTATTTAGGCTGTCTTATTATTGCAAGTTTATGAATTTAAATAAATAAAGCCTTTAATAAAGGCTTGGATTTCAAACTGAATTTGTAAAGAAATGTAAATATTTGTTGTTCAGTTTTGGCAAAACTTAAAAGCCACTTTACTTATAAAATGGCTTTTAAAAAGTTTATTGTTTTAAATAGTCATCATTACCTGATACAAATCATGTTTCTTCCTTCCGATTTAGCTCTATATAAAGCGGTATCGGCCGCACACATTAATGCTTCAGATGTTCTATATTGGTTATTGTATTCACACGCTAAGCCTTGGCTAACGCTAATTTTAATGTTGTCAGGTAGGCCTATTTCTCTAAAATTTAAATTTAAAATTCTATCTTGAATACGCTTGGCTATCATTTCAGCGTTCGAAATATGAGACCGTGGTAATATCACGGCAAATTCTTCTCCACCGTATCGGGCAACTAAGCTGTCTTTTGACGGTAAGCATTCTTCAATTGTTTTTGCTACTTTTTGTAAACACTTGTCACCCCTTACATGCCCAAAGTTATCGTTAAATAGTTTAAAATAATCAATATCAATCAATATAAAACTTAATGGCTGCTTGTTCATTAAGCATGTTTGCCAATCTTTGTGGATTGTTTTTTCTAGCGTGCCACGATTTGCAATACTCGTTAGGTGATCGAGCTTTGAAAGTGTTTCGAGTACTTTATACTTTTTTATGTGTTTAGAAATATCATGCATGATGCAAATAAATAAAGGAGTATTGTTGGTTGTTGCTGGTGGAATGCACGAAACCGAAAGTTCAACATCTAAAAAGTTACCATTAGCTTTAATTATTTTTACTTCTTTGGGGCCATGATTAAGGGGCGTTTGATAATTGTTTTTCCAACTTTCAAACATATATTGATAATCGTTACGGTATTGCTCTTGTAAAAAATGCTGCCACTTTTTACCAATTAGTATATCTGAAGGAACATTAAAAAATCGTGCAGCTACCGGGTTTACCGATTCAAACACACCGTGTGCATTTACAATAAAAATAGCATCGGCCATCACATTAGTTACATTAATAATCGCGCTTATTTTTTCATTGTTAACTGTATTAGAAATGCTGCTCATTAATGCAGATACTGCGTTGTTGGTGTTATTTTCTCTGCTATTCTCATTATTGTTAGACATAGTTTTGCTCATTTTTTATTGTTAATGAAACTTGATGTCTAGCAGTTTATTCAATTTATGGGTTTTAAACCTTTCGGTAACCTTCCTTTTTAAGATTCTGATTTTTAATGTTTTATTTTCATTTTTGGCTGTGCGTATAGTTTGCTTTCTTAGTTTTCAGAGTGGTGGGGTAAGGTGCTTACAGTATAAAATGTTGCACTGGGGAAAATTAGCCTTGTGCAAATTGTAATGTAACTATTAATAGCTACGCGTTGTTAATTAATCTTCTTCTTTATTTTCAACTTGCGGATCAGCGCTTTCGTAGGTTTTGCCATTACACTCAACGTTAAAGATTAAACAAGCTGTGCCAGAGTTTTCATCGGTGTCGGTAATAATAATTTTGTGGCCATTATCGATTACTTTAAAACTGAAGTCTTGTGCACAATGTGTTTCTGTATCAACGTCGGTAATAGTAGCGGCGATAAATAAAAAACCTTGGGCAAGTGTTTCTTTATCTAAGCTATAAATACCCGCTGTTTTGGTTCTAACAATTCCGCCTCCAGTGACTTTGTTGTCACCTATAAAGTATGTAAAGTTAGCTTTGCCGTCACTGCCTAGTACAATTTTAATTGTAAAGTGAATTTTTTCTTGAGTGTTGTCCATATTATTTCCTTTTGTAGTTATAGTTGAAAGCTATTGATGCCCAGTTTAACTAGGCGTGCTTTCATCTTGGGTATTTCGTTTGTTCGGTTTAGACAAGTATAAGCTTGTACTATTGGGTGCAATATATGAACGCTTTGGTTTGTCTCTACTGTTTGAGTAATCGCATTAAGTGCATCTAAGCAAAGTTGCTCTCGCTCTGCACTCGTTGTGGCTAACTTAGCTTTAATTAGATTTAGTCGTGTGAGTAATAAGCTATTCCCAACTCTTTTTTGATTGGCTATGAATTGTTTAAAATTTTCATCATTTTCAAGTGCAGTTAATAGCTCTAGGCCTTTAGAAGCTGATTTTCTATCAACAAAGTATGTAATCAAGCTTGCCTGTGTATTAATTAAATGGGCGTTATTAAATCCTTCGCTTTTGATAAAGCTTATTATGTCTTGAGTTTTTTTATTAATAATTTTGTCAGCTGAGAGCATCAAATTGTGGGCTAAAAAACGAAAATAAGCTTGCTGAAAATGTTTACTTTTTGGATCCTGTAGTCGTGCGTTACTAATAGTGTTTATTGCCTGCTGGGATTTTTTAAAGGCGAGTTCTTTATTAGGCAGGTAGCTCAAAAGGTAACTTTGCTGAATATAAGTATAGGCCAAGCTACTTGATAAACTCGCATCATCTGGGTAATTCATTAGCATATTTGACAATTCATTTGAGGCATTTCCATAGATAGTTAGCGCGGCATTAAAGTTACCTAACCTTTCTTCTGTTTTAGCAAGCCAACTTAAGGTGTCGGCTTTATCCCTTAATAGGTTTTTGTTATCGGGTTTTAGCACAAGCGCTTCATTTTTAAGAACGAGCGACTCTTTAAAGCGTTGCTTTGCGCCCTTGTAATTAAATTGCTTTAAATACAGGGAACCCAGCGAGTTATGCGAATAAGATAGCTCCATAATCGTATTAAAATCATTCGGTGCTAACGAATACATGGTTTTGCTATATGTATGGTACTTTTTAAAAAATGGCTCGGTGGCGGCGTAATCACTTTTATCATAGCTAAGTTGCCCTAACCAAAAGGCATTGGCACCGGCGAGGGTGAGTAACTTTAAGTTGTTTGGCTGTATTTGTAATAATGCCTCAAGCCGGGTGCGGGCGTTTTCAAAGGCGGTGAAGGCCTCAATGGTTTTGCCGCGGGAATAGGCTACTTCCCCCATGGCTTCTAGGGTTTGTGCATACTGAAAGCGATTTTTAAATTCGGCTTGTTGACTGCTAATGTTAAATAGCGAGCTTGGTTCCTCGACTTGACTAGTAAAATACTCAAGTGCTTTGTTACTAATACCGTCAAGTAAGTCCATACGTTTAACGCTGCGTAGTTTGTCGGCAAAATCACCAACCATAAACCCTAGTAAACTTTCAGCCTCTTGGCGTTTTTGCTGTGCTAGTTGCTGCGCTTGAAAGCTGGTAAAACTCATAAACAGGGCAACACAGGTAAGTAAACAAAGCAAAGCGACGGTGCCATGTTTTAGGGTTGTTTTTGTTTTACTATGCTTAAGAGAGCTGGCTATGAGGGCATGTTCGTTATCGCCTAGCTCGAATGTGTTGTCGTTCAATAAGGTAACGGCCTCTTGCAGCGGTTTTCCTGTTGCAAGGAGGTAAGCATTGCTTTTACCTTCATCTATCCAATTTTGTGCTTGGTGATGTAAGCGACTTTTTACTTCTAGTGCATCTTTGTGATCACTTATCCACTGCTTTGCGCGCGGCCATTGACGTAATAATGCTTCGTGCGCAAGGCTAAAACAGGCTTCGCCATTTTGTAAGTGCGATACAAATAAGCGGCTGTCGACCATGGCTTGCACAAGCTCTTTTTGGCTGGTGTTGGTTAATGCTTTCCAGCGGGCTGCGCGGCTAGTGATGGTTTTACCGTCAGGGTTTAGCGTTATTAATTGTGATAACACGCTTTTTAGTTGCAGTTGTTGCGCTTTAGAAAGGCCAATAAATACATCCTCTGCCTTTTTGCCTATCGCACCCTCAATACCGCCAAGTTTTTTGTAAACACTGTGTAGTAGCTCGTTATTATCACTGCGCTGTAAATACAGCTCTTGAAGAGTGTATTGCAACATAGGCAATGCATCTGGGTTATTGACGGTATCGGCGCACAATATTTCATCCAGTGGTGCTTTGGTAAGCGGGTCGTGTGAAAACGTTAAATTAGCGGTTATTGCAGGCAGGCGAATAATTTGTTGAAGTTCGTGCCTGTTCGGTGGTGTTAAGTCGTAATGCGCGCCATTAGCTTTGCCAGCCATAAGGCTTGGTTGCTCAACCACTAAAGGGTAAAAATCGTTTCTGCACGCACTAAATACAATCACCGCTTTAGACGTTGCTAAGCGTTCAATAACCGATAAAAATTGGCTACGTGTTTCGTTATCAAATAAAGGTGATGAAAGTAGGACCTCTAAACGATCTATGAACAAAAATAATTTCGGGTTTTTGAGTGTTGTTACCGTTTTATTTAGGGTATTAGTTAAAGTATGAATAACGCTAGTAGTGTTTTGTGTTAATTGCTGGGCAAGTGTTTCGGCACTCAAACCATCAAAGACAGGTAAATTATTTATATCCCAATCAAGCATGGCAGACGCTAAATCTAAATAAAGTCGACTGTGGTCAATATCTGCAAAATCTAGCTGGGTATACGAAACAACACCAATCCCATTGTAGCCGCGCTTATCAAGCAGTTTGGGCAAAATGCCCGCGTTAACTAAGGATGATTTACCTGTACCGCTTGGGCCTAAAATTAAGCAAAAAGCGCGACCAAAATTTACTTGGCTTGCCACCCTTTCTAATAACGTGGCAATGGCCTGATTCCGGCCAAAAAAAAGGTGATTATCGTTTGTATTGTAAGCACTTAATCCCAAAAAAGGGGAACCCCCTTGCCAGCTTGTCACTTTCGGGGCTTCTTCTGCAGTTAAAGGAAAGTCCAGCTTTGCAATGATTCGGTAGCCACGTTTTCTTATTGTTTCGATGTATTGTGGTGCACTTGCTTTATCGCCAAGAGCTTTGCGCAACTGTGTAATTATTTTATGTAGCGGGTTATCGCCTACTTCAATATTTTTCCAACAGTGGGTAAGTAGTTCGTCACTGCTAACAAGCTCTCCTTTTTTTGAGCATAAATAGATTAAAACATCCATGGCTTTTGGTTCTAGCTGCTTGTTTTTACCAGCATATTGAATGCTATTTGATAGGGGGCTTACCTGCCAATCGCCTAAATAAAATGGGCTGAGGTTCATAGTGACTCATTATTTTTTTGTTGTTCTAAAAAGGTATCGGCTTTTTAAGCTGTAACTTAACAGTACAGAAAAAATAACAAACCAATATGGCTTTTAGTCGGTGGTGTTGAGTTGTTTTAACGCCAGTCCCTAGCTGGACCAGCGTTGTATTTACAGTTATAAGTCGCTTTTATTTATAGTAACAACACGTTGCGGGAAAGGTATTTCGATATTGGCGTCGTTAATGGCTTTGTACACACCGCCGTTTATAGCTAACTTTGTTTCTATAATTTTCGTAGTAGGTACCCAGTATCGGTAGCTAATAGTAACACCGCTATCGGCAAATTTTTCAATACCTATTTGCGATGCGGGATTTTTAGCAACACCTTCGTGCGCATTTAAAACACCTTCTATTAGGCTAATTGCGGTATTTGAACAGGCGCTATAGGCAATATCAATCTCACCTTTTACTAAAGAATAACTAAATGAGTTATGAATAATTTCACCCACAATGTGTTTGTTAGGGATTGTTATTTCAACTTTCTCTTCGTTGATGAGTATGGTGTAACCAAGCTCTATTGTTTTTACTTGCCCACTGACGCCTTTTACTTCTATGGTGTCACCAACAACAAAAGGGCGTGTAGCGATAATAGCGAGGCCAGCCCCATAGTTTGATAGCATGCCTTGTAATGCTAAGCCCGCGCCTAAAGAAGCGGCACCAATGGCTGCGACAAACGGTGTTACACTAATGCCTATTTTGCCGAGCACAATAACAAGTACCATCACAATAAGCAGTACTTTTACAACGCTACTGACAAAGTTTGTTAGTGTTATGTCTATGTTATGACGTGTCATTATGTTGGCGACTATTTTAGATAGCTTTTGTGCTACCCAAAGGCCCACCAATAATATAAAAATAGCACCTACAATTTGCATGCTGTAGGTAACTAAATACTCAGTGAGCATGGTGTAATATTTTTCAAATTGTTCTATTTCAGAACTGATCATTATAGGCTCTTAACTCGTGTAATTAAATTTTTGTAAACTATAGCAAACTGTTTACTAAAAAAGGATAGAGGAGTGGGACTATTATGGCCGTTAGCAATGCACTGAGCGCCATAGCTACTGATGAAAATGCACCTATTTTAGGGTGTTCAGCAAGTGCCGCTGCTGTACCAATAGCGTGGCAGGCTGTCCCCATAGCAACCCCTTGGGGTTCATGACTGCCTATTTTTACTAATTTAAACAGCATGAAACCAAATAATGCCCCTAGTAAGCCAATAAAAATAACCATAGCGGCGGCCAAAGAACTGATCCCCCCCAACGAATCTGTAACAATTAACGAAATAGGCGTGGTAACGCTAAGCGCTGCCACAGAAGCACTAAGTTCAGAAGGAACCTTAAAAAATACACTTAATAAAAAAGCCACAAAAGTTGCATTTACAATACCTAAACTGCAAGTACCTAATATGAATAATAAATTTTTACGTACATGAATGAATTGCTGATATAAAGGCAGTGCTAAAGCTACTATGGCGGGCTCTAAAAGCCAGCTTAGTAGTTGACTATGATGGGCAAACTTGGAGTAAGGCAGGTTTAAGTTTATTAATAGCAAAGCAATAACGGCAATACTTAAAAAAACAGGGTTTGTAATTGATTTTAAAGCACTAGTTTGCATGCGTGTGTTAAAGGCCTTAAGCAGTAAAAACAAAGCAATAATAATAGGCATACACAACCACCAATAGTCGGGTTTTAACTCAGTCATTGTTTTTTCTACTTTTGAAAAAAACCATTACTGAGCTGACTAGTAATAATGTACTTACTGGCACAATAAAAATAACAGACATTAAAAAAGGCCAATTAGATTTTATAAGGTTTAGGTGTTCAATAAAGCCAACGCCAGCGGGAATAAAAAAAATAGGCATAACATTTAAAATTGGGGAGGCACAAGGCTTTAGTTGTTGCTCTGTTACTATGCCTGCTAGCAGTAACACTAATAGAATAACCATAGCGAGTAAAGGTGCAGGAAAGCTGCCTCCCGTATAATGCATAATAAGTTTAGCGCAGGCTAAACACAGCAAAATGATTGCGCTACTTAAAAGATATTTCATCATTATTACTCAATTTAATAGGGTGCATTTAGTTTAACAATCAATAACGGTGTGTACATTGTGCCTTAGTATTAACGTCGGTTTAGTATTAACGCCGATTTAATTACCACCGCTTAGCGTTGTTGTATTCTATATCGGATTTACCCTTTGCTTTTGCGATGGCTTTTTTTGTATTTGGGTTTGTTAGTAAACGAATTTGACTCCAAGTTTCTTTTGCGAGTATTTTTCGTTGCTGTGACTGATAGCTTAATTGAGTAATACGCTTAATAGCAGCTAGGGTATCGGGCGATCGTTCAAGTAATGTACTCAGCAGTGTTTGGGTAGCAAGTTCTGTGTTGTTTGTTAGCTGTGTGACGAGCCCTAGCTCGTTTGCTTGCTCTGCGGTTATAGGGGTTGCATGGCTTGCAAGAAAAAGTGCTTGGTCGCGTTTAACAAGTCCGCCCATCATTACATTTGCCCCCATGTCAGGGCAAAGCCCCCAGCGAGCTTCCATGATGGCTAGCTTGGCGTCATTGTGTACAATTCTGTAATCAGCTCCTAACGCTATTTGTAAACCCCCACCTAAACAATTGCCATTAATTTGTGCAATAACAGGTACGCTTAAAGACTGCCAACCCAGTACTACTTTTTGCGCTAAGTTTTGGTTGCCGGGTAACCATTTAAAGAGTAATTTTATGATATTTAAAGGTGAGGCCATAACCGCGGCAATATCAAGCCCTGAACAAAAATGATCGCCATCTCCCTTTATAATTACCGCGCGAATAGTACGATCCTTTTTTATATTTTTAATCGTGTTATTTAACGACACAAACATGGCAAAGTTTAATGCGTTTTGTTTGTCGGCTCGACTCAAGGTAACCGTTGCAATACCGTTTTGCTTTTCTAGTTTTATCATTGTTAACTCCTCTGACCTGTTGCTTGAGCTTATGCGGTTAGAAAGGTGAAGTAAAGTGATGCAGTTTTTAAAATAGATTGAATTTATTTGTAAATGGGCAGTCTGAATGACTTGGTTTTATTTTGATAATACATAAAGTGTGGTTTGAGGTTAAAAAAGTCAGGTTTTTAAACGCTTTTTTATCAAATAGCTAATCAGATTTGATAACATAGCGCCAATTATTAAGGTTAAGGTTACGCAGATATGTCGGGTCCACGTTTATTTACAATCGAAGAAGCAACACATCAAGCTTATGATATTTTTTTAGAGTTAGCACCGAGTAACTTAAGTGATGATGACGTTGAAAACTTTAATGAATACCGAGAAGACCTTGGCTTTATTGAAGAAGATGAACCTGACGACCAGTGGCAAGATTTTGTTGCGCTTGAAATTGAGCCAGAACATTTTATTCAAGTGCTAGTGGGTTTAGAGTTTGATAATGAAGATGTGCTATTTGCAAAAATTTTAATTAGCCGTGATAAAGACGCCCCATTTTGCCATATTTTATGGAAAGAAAGTGAATAAGCCCCACTGCTTGTTTATTTTTTATTAAGTGGCGAGAGAGAATGTTGCGTAAGTATTTATTTATAATTTTTGTTTTAATTAGTGGCTCTTGCTGGGCTGTTGATCCATTTGAAGATTTTCATGAGTATGGGCAGCTTTCTGACGAAGAGATTCACGAGTTGCACAAAGGTGAAATGCTTTACGGCGATACTGAGTTTGGGTTTATTTTGTCTCGGGGAAATATTAATTCAACCAGCTTTAAACTCAAAGGTAACCTGTACCAAGATTTTGAAAAGTGGCGAAACCAATTTAAAATTGACACCCTCTATAAGCGCGACGAAAATGACGACACTGGAGATAGCGACGTAACTGCAAACCGTGTGTTTGTATCTGCACAGGGTAACTATAAAGTAGGCGTTAAAAACTCATCGTTCTTTATTTATGGCGATTACGAGGAAGATCAGTTTAGTGGTCTTAAATTTAAAAGTACCATTGCAACAGGCTATGGTGCACGTGTTTATCAGGGCACCAAGAACAAAGTAGATATTGATATCGGGCCTGGTTTGTACCGTTCGGTAGCTGATGAAGACTCAACGGTTAGTGAAAGCGAAGAAAGTAAAACCGGTTACTTACTTCGTGTTGCTATGCAATGGGAGCGACTGGTTTCAAAACGCACTCGTTTTAATCAAGATGTGAGTATAGAGCAGTCATTGTCAGGGTTAAATTCACGACTAAAATCTGAAACTGCGCTGATTAGTCAGGTTATAGGGGCGGTGTCTCTTAAGTTTGCCTATATGTATCGTTATAATTCAAAACCAGAAGATGATAAACTTAAGTTTGATTCTGAGCTCAGTGCTACTTTAGTGTATAGCTTTTAAGTATTTTATTTAATTAGAGAATAATATGTATCAGCATAAACAGTATGCGGTGTTTATCTTTTTTGTTTTGACCTGGATTGGTGGCTTTGTTGCTTTAGCGTGGAATTTAATTGGGGCAGATTGGCCGTTAATTATTTTTGCAGGTGTATTGGTACTGGTGGGTTTTTTGTTTCATGGCTTAACAGTTAAAGTAGACGATAAAAAAATTAGCTGGGGATTTGGCCCGGGTGTGGCCGGCCAGCAAATTATGCTTAGCGATATTTCTGAGGCGAAAGCAGTTCAAAACTCATATAGGCATGGCATTGGTATTCGTATAACGCACGATGGTTGGGTTTATACTGTGTCTGGATTTAGTGCTGTACAACTTACGCTTAACGATGGCACCTTGTACAGAGTGGGTACAAACGACCAACAAGGGTTACTAGACGCACTAAAAAAACAAAACGTACAAATGGCGCAGCCTAAAAAGCAACAAAGCGAACCCAAAGAGGTTAAACGTAATAATATGATATAAAAAAAGCGCCTTAGGCGCTTTTTTTACAAGAGGTTTATTAGTGGTCGTGACCACAACCACCTTCGCCATGTACATGGCCATGGGTAAGCTCATCAGCTGTTGCATCTCGTACTTCAAGTATTTCAACATCGAAGTTTAGTGTAATACCTGCAAGCGGGTTATTGCCATCAACAATGACCTCTTCATCTTGGATATCAATAATCATTACTGATTGGTCGCCATCATCTGTTGATGCACGAAATTGCATACCCACTTCAATTTCCATACCATCGAACATCGACTTTGGTACAGCTTGCATTAGGTTGTCATGGCGTTCACCGTAACCATCTTCAGGTTCTACTTTTACGCTTAGCGTGTCACCAGGTTGCTTACCTAGTAGTGCGTTTTCAAGGCCTGAAATTAGATAACCAGTACCCACAATAAAATGTAGCGGCTCACCACCGAACGAGTTATCAATGCTGTTACCATCATTATCCATCACTGAATAATGCATTTTTACCACTTTGTTTGCCGCAACGATCATAGTCATTCCTATTTATTCATCATCTAAAGAGTAGGGCAGAGGCAGAATGCTTAGCTCTACCTGAGGCGTGTGTTTTACACGAAGCACTTGCGTTGTTTCAGTATCGTTTGGCAACACAACAAGGCCAGTTAAGATCTTTGTTTTTTCATCAAAGCTTTGCGCAATAAGCTTACCAGCACGACGCCAGTTTTCACCCAGTTGTACTTCAAGTTCGGGTTCGTCCAGCATACTTTCACTTTGGCCTGATACGATATACATGGCTCGCTTATTTTTACCAAGGTATTTCATGCGGGCTACAGTTTCTTGCCCCGTATAGCAGCCTTTTTTAAAGCTGATTCCACCAATGGCTTGTAAGTTAACCATTTGCGGCACATATTCACCAATTGCATCACTGTTGAGTTGTGGCTCGCCAGCTAAAATTGCTGCTTGCTGCCATGGGGCATCGTTATCTAGCGTTGAAACTGTATCTGGTATTGAAAACTGATTATCGACCATAAGCAGTACTCGGTTATTAGCCAGTTTTAACGCTTTACCGCTTGGAAAATCACATGCTGAAGTGCTTTCGTTAAAGGTAATATTTAGCTCATCTAATGTAGCGGATAAGTCATCACCAATAAGACCAATGAGGCGCTTTGAAGAGGCGCTTATGTCTACTTTTGCAAATACAGCGTATTTTTTTAGCTCAACTAATGATTGCTCCACCTCGGCACTGCTGCCAGATAAGTAATAACTGTCTTGGTGAGAAAAGAGCTTAAATACACCCCACAGTTTTCCTTTGGCACTACAGTGACCGGTCCATAAAAAATTGCTGGTGGTTAATTTATTTAAATCTTGAGTAATTTGCCCGTGCAGATAAGATAATTTATCAGCACCCGTAAGGCTAATAAGTTGGTGAGATAACGGACATGCGTAAACGCTAGACATAAAAACCTTCTTTGCAATACAAATGAAGTGACATAATAACGCAGTTGTTACGTATGGTACAGACAAGCACCCGCAGGGCTGTATTTATTTTATAGTTGATTAATAGCTGCTAATCCGGCTTGTGTTTGTTAAACTCGAGTCAATTCAGTATGAGGTTTAAAATGGTTGAAATTCATAGTAAAGCACGTATTCGTTGGGCTTGTCGTCGTGGTATGTTAGAGCTAGATGTTTTGTTTATGCCGTTTGTAGAAGAAGCATACGATTCTTTAAATGCAGAGCAACAAGCTATATTTCAGCGCTTGTTAACACAAGAAGACCCTGATTTATTTGCATGGTTTATGGGGCATGAAAAATGTGAAGACGAGCAGCTAAATAGCATGGTTCAACTTATATTAAACAGAGTTCGTGTATAGGTTCACAGTAAAAAATAATAAAGCAGACCACAAACCCATTGTGGTCTTTTTTTGTGTGCTTACATTAATAATGTGCTTATTTTTAAGTTCTGTCCTGTCTATTATAATTTGTGTTATTGCCAATCTAATCGCTGGGATTTTAGTAGAGCGTAAAGTAACTTTATGCCAACCGCACATGGGCGTGATTATTTTAGAGCCCAACTTGTTTAGATTCGAAAATCACGCTTATAAAGTAGAAGGGCAAATAAGTACCAAAAGCAGAGTGTTCACGGGCAGTGTTTGGCTATGCATAAAAGGATTTAGTAACAACCATTGGCTTATTATTTCAGTCAATGGTGTTGATAAGCAAAGCTATGCCCGATTAAAACGAGCTGTTTTGAGCGCTGTTAGTGGCGCTCAGGAGTCAAAATAGTGGGGGTTGGGTTTTCGTTTTGATCAGGATAGTCAATCGTGTAATGAAGCCCTCTACTTTCTTTTCTTTGCATGGCACTTCTAATTATTAACTCTGCTACTTGCACTAAATTACGTAGCTCGAGTAAGTTGTTACTGACTCTAAAGTTAGCATAATAGTCGTGTATTTCTTGTTGCAGCAGCTCAACGCGATGCAATGCGCGCTCTAACCGTTTAGTTGAACGAACAATACCAACATAATCCCACATAAACAGACGTAGCTCGTGCCAATTATGAGTGATGACTATTTCTTCGTCCGAGTTAGTTACACGGCTTTCATCCCATTGCGGCAAGGTCATTGGCTCTGGCGCATGTTCAATTTTGCTTAAAATATCTTTCGCTGCAGCATGGGCAAACACAATGCACTCTAATAATGAATTACTTGCCATTCTGTTTGCACCGTGCAGGCCGGTGTAAGCTACTTCACCAACTGCATACAGATTATCTAAATCTGTTTTACCGTTGAAGTCAGTCATTACACCACCGCAAGTGTAGTGTGCGGCAGGGACAACCGGAATTGCTTCTTTTGTAATATCTAACCCAACACTCAAGCATTTTGCATAAATGGTAGGGAAGTGCTCAATAATAAATTCTTTATCTTTATGGCTAATATCTAAGTAAACGCAATTGGCACCTAAGCGCTTCATTTCAAAATCGATTGCGCGAGCGACTATATCACGGGGTGCTAGCTCTTCACGCTCATCAAAATCTTTCATAAAGCGAGTGCCGTCGGGGCGTTTTAAATACGCGCCCTCACCGCGCATTGCCTCGGTAATTAGAAAGTTTTGTAATTCAGGATGGTATAAGCTGGTGGGGTGGAATTGGTTAAATTCCATATTAGCCACTTTACAGCCAGCTCGCCAAGCCATAGCAATACCGTCACCGCTTGATACATCAGGGTTAGATGTATATAAGTACACCTTACTCGCTCCACCGGTCGCAAGTGCTACAAATTTAGCTGATATAGTTTCGACTTTTTTAGCTTTTTTGTTCCATACATACATACCCTTTACGTGTGTACCTGTTCGGCCTGTATTTTTATCAGTGATTAAATCAATTGCATTGTATTGCTCAAGTAGAGTGATATTTTTATGTATTTTTACTTGGCTTATTAATGTTGTTTGAACGGCTTTACCAGTCGCATCGGCGGCATGTAAAATTCGACGATGGCTATGTCCGCCTTCTCGCGTTAAGTGAAAACGCTCTTTGCCTTTGCTATCAAATTCCATGTCAAAAGGCACACCTTGGTCAATTAGCCATTGAAGGCAATCGTGTGCATTACTTGCTGTATAGTGAACAGCTTCACGGTCACATAGGCCGCCGCCAGCATCCAGAGTATCTTCAACATGCGATTCAATACTGTCATTTTTTTTATCAAATACTGCGGCTATGCCACCTTGTGCATAAAGTGTAGAGCCTTCGGTAAGCGCGCCTTTACTAATAACGGTAACGTTACAATAATTAGCTAATGATAAGGCAAGAGATAAGCCAGCCGCGCCGCTTCCGATAATAGCGACATCTGCGATGTGATGTTTATTTTGGTTCATGTCAGGGGTACTTTGCGGTTACAATGCTTAAATTAAAGCAGTATTTGTTTTTAATATTCGTAGTTGTATCATATTTGTCATACCACTATGTAGTGATTTTAATGGCTTATCGCCGTTATTTATGAACTATTTTATATAAAAATAATATTAAGCAGAACTTTTTATTCATGTCGCGGTCAGAGTATTTGTGAACAATGGCGATAATATGAATAACAAGTAAAACCAGACATAGGAGTACCGGCTCGAATGAGCGAGCAGGAATTGGATTTAGTGCTAGTAAGAAGAGTGCAGCAGGGCGATAAAAATGCCTTCAATCTATTAGTAAAGAAGTATCAAAACAAGATTGCAGGTTTGATCTCTCGTTATGTATCAAACCAAGGTGATATTGCTGATGTAGCGCAAGAGGCTTTTATAAAAGCTTACCGTGCACTTCCCAACTTTAGAGGCGATAGTGCTTTCTATACTTGGTTATACCGTATTGCCGTTAATTGTGCTAAAAATTATCTAGTTGCACAGGGGCGTAAGCCGCCAGCCAATGATATTGACGCCGAAGAAGCTGAATTTTATGATTGTGGTGACTCCATGCGTTCAAACGCATCACCTGAGAACCTTTTATTAAGTGAAGAGGTTCGCGCTGTAATTTTTAATACAATTGATAGTTTGCCTGAAGACCTTAAAACCGCAATAACTCTCAGAGAGATTGAGGGTATGAGCTATGAGGAAATAGCTGTGGTAATGGATTGCCCTGTAGGCACAGTACGTTCGCGTATATTTCGTGCTCGTGAAGCAATTGATAACAAATTAAACCCATTAATAGGCGAGTCTTAGTATGACAAAAGCACACCTTAACAAGTTAGATAACGAATCGTTATCTGCATTACTTGATGGCGAGCAGCACCTAGCTGATGCAAAAATTGCAGAGCAAGATGTTTCTACGTTTGGTCGTTATGCGTTAATTGGTGATGCAATGCGTGCTCAAAAAAATAACCACGACATCCATATTGATATTAGTGAACGCGTTGCATTAGCACTAGAAAGCGAGCCTGTTTACGCTGACTTTACTCAGTCTAAAGGGCAGTCTCAAGCAACTGATAAAAAAGAACAAAATAACGTAGTGGCATTTAACTGGCGTAAACCTGTTGCGCAGCTTGCAATAGCTGCAAGCGTAGCAATGTTTGCGATTGTGGGAGTGAGTACTTTGCCGCAAAGTGATCCACAGCAAAATGAAATTCCATTACTTCAAACCACACCGTTAACAGGTATGGCGTCACCAGTGAGCTACTCATCAGCGCCAGCCCTTGAAAACGCAGAGCAAGGTTTGCGTGAGTTACAACAACAACGTATTGGTGCGTTGGTGTTAGAGCATCAACGTCAAGCACGTGTTGCTAACTCTCTTCAAACAGCGCAAAATGAAACAAAAGCGCAAGAGGAAAAAAACTAATTAAATGAAAGTAATTACTTTTGTTCTGTCGTTGGTATTAAGCTTTACTGCCGTTGCCAACGAGACAAACCCTGCCAAAATGCTATTATTAGAAATGGCCAATGCTGTCCATAATCGTAACTTTGACGCTTCATTTGTTGTTGTTAAAGGTAAATCAATGGAACCCTACCGATGGGTGCACGCCAAACAAGATGAAACCGAACTCGAACACCTAAGTTTGCTCAATGGCGCAGGCCTTGAAATGATTAGAGTTAACGACCAGGTAACTTATTTTGAGCCACAGTCTGAGCCTTACTCGATTAAAACAGATTCAATTGCAGGCCCTATCCCTGAAGTTCTTTTTAAAGATATACAGCGCTTAAGTGAGCACTATGATTTTGTACTTGGTGGAAAAGGGCGTATTGCAGGGCGTGCTGCACAGCTTGTACGCATAGAGTCAAAAGATGAGCACAAATATAACTACTGGATTTGGCTTGATATGGAATCGGCGCTGCTGTTGAAAGCTGCTTATGTAAACCATCAAGGAGAGGCTCTTGAGCAGCTTCAGTTAACCCATATTAGTGTGACTGAACAACCAGCACCTATGCTATTAGAAGTGTTAAATCGAAATTTTCCTACACCGTTGCCTGAAAGCGAGTTGAAAGGAGTTGATAGTTCGTCAACTAACTGGAAAATAAGCTGGTTACCTGCTGGTTTCGAGCTACTCAAATCGGATAGACACAAGCTAGATTTGAATAACGAGCTTACGGATTACTATCTATATTCAGATGGGTTTGTTGAAGTGTCGGTATTTATTCAGCGACCACTGCCTGGTAAACGTTTAAGTGGTGCACTCACCTCTGGCGCTACAACGGTTTATGTGCATAATGGCGGTAATTTTGATGTATCGGTTGTTGGTAATGTGCCAAGCTTAACTGCAAAGGCAATAGCCGAATCTGTTACGCGCGCTTTATAAACGATTCGTAAGGATTGTTATGATTGAACAAACCCTCACTGTTGTGGCCCTTAGTGGCCACACGGCTCATTTAGAAGCTGAGCAAAAGCAAGCTTGCGCTGGCTGCAACGGGCGCTGCGGCTCCCAAGTATTTAGTAAATTATTTGGCACTGCAAAAAAAACACTCCCTTATAAGTTTGAGTCCCCTGTCGAAGTAGGCCAGAAGATCACTTTATCCCTCGATGATAGCCATATGGTAAAACACGCATTTGCTGTGTATATGCTGCCGCTTTTTTTTAGTCTTATTTTTGCACTTGTAACGTCTGAGTTATTGATAATGGGCGAAGGTTGGCAAATATTTGCAGCTGTGGTGGGTGGTGTTTTGGGGTTTTATATTGCAAAAACACGTGTTAAATCGCTCAGGCACGATATAAAAGTAGTAAAAATTCACCCAATTAGTATCCCTTTAACTCAAATAGATGGTGATTGACGCCAATTAAATGTAAAATTGGCGTTTTATACCCAAGTAACTTGGAAATACAAGAAGCTGTGATTTAAAACAACTTAATAAATGTTAAGCAGCATGGTTGCTGTGTGAGCCGTTTTGATTGTTTATATCATTTTTCGTCATTATGTATGTTTTAATTAATTAACAAAAAACATACTAAAACAAGTATTTGCAAGTCACTTAGGTATCCATATTTAGTCCTTTAAATAAGAAGTATTGAACTCAGTTTATGAAGCATATCCGTAATTTTTCGATAATCGCCCATATTGACCACGGTAAGTCGACCCTTTCAGATCGTTTGATTCAAGTTTGTGGCGGTTTAACCGACCGTGAAATGCAAAAACAAGTTTTAGATTCAATGGATATTGAGCGCGAACGTGGTATTACCATCAAAGCGCAAAGTGTAACGTTGAACTATAAAGCAAATGACGGCGAAACATATCAACTTAACTTTATCGATACCCCAGGGCACGTTGACTTTACCTATGAAGTATCGCGTTCTTTAGCTGCATGTGAAGGCGCATTATTAGTTGTTGATGCGGGACAAGGCGTTGAAGCGCAAACTCTAGCAAACTGTTACACCGCAATTGAAATGGACTTAGAAGTAATTCCTGTATTAAACAAAATCGATTTGCCACAAGCAGATCCATTGCGTGTTGCTGAAGAAATCGAAGAAATTATTGGTATTGATGCTTTAGACGCTGTGCAGTGTAGTGCTAAAACAGGTGTTGGTATTGCCGAAGTACTTGAAATGATCGTCAAAGACATCCCGCCGCCAGTTGGAGAAAAAGACGAGCCTCTACAAGCGCTAATTATTGATTCATGGTTTGACCCATACCAAGGCGTTGTATCGCTTGTGCGCATCAAGCATGGTGAGCTACGTACGGGTGACAAAATTAAAATCATGTCTAACGAGCACATTCATACAGCCGATCAAGTGGGTATATTCACACCTAAGCAAACCAATACAGGTATCTTACGTACCGGTGAAGTAGGCTTTGTTATCGCAGGTATTAAAGAGATTCACGGTGCACCCGTTGGTGATACGATCACGCATCAAAGAAACGCAGCACCAGAGCGTTTACCTGGCTTTCAAAAAATTAAACCGCAAGTATATGCAGGTATGTTCCCAATTGCGTCTGACGAGTATGAGTCATTCCGTGATGCTCTTAACAAGCTAAGCTTAAACGATGCGTCTTTATTCTTCGAACCAGAAAACTCAACGGCACTTGGTTTTGGTTTTCGTTGTGGCTTCTTGGGCATGCTCCACATGGAAATTATTCAAGAACGTTTAGAGCGCGAATACGATATTGATTTAATTACAACCGCACCAACGGTAATTTACGAAATCGTAACGAAGGACGATCGCACTTTTCAAATCGATAATCCGTCTGACTTACCCGCAGTAAATGACATTGTAGAAATTCGTGAGCCGATTGTTGAGGCAAATATATTAGTGCCGCAAGAGTACTTAGGTAATGTAATTACCCTATGTATAGAAAAGCGCGGTAGCCAAACCAAAATGACTTATCACGGTAAGCAAGTTGCAGTAACGTATGAGTTACCAATGGCTGAAGTGGTAATGGATTTCTTCGATAAGCTTAAATCTACAAGTCGTGGTTTTGCATCGCTAGATTATAATTTTAAGCACTTTCAGACCTCAGACATGGTTCGCGTTGATATTTTAATTAATGGTGAACGTGTTGACGCGCTTGCAATTATTGCCCACAGAGACAGTGCGCAATCGCGTGGTCGTCAACTTGCTGATGCACTTAAAGAACTTATTCCGCGCCAAATGTTTGATATTGCAATTCAAGCCGCGATTGGCCAGCATGTTATTGCGCGTACAACTGTAAAACAACTACGTAAAAACGTAATTGCTAAATGTTACGGTGGTGATGTGAGTCGTAAGAAAAAGCTACTTAAAAAACAAAAAGATGGTAAAAAACGCATGAAACAAGTAGGTAATGTAGAAGTACCTCAAGAGGCGTTTTTAGCTATTTTGAAAGTTGGCAAATAACAACAAAGGATTATAAATGGCTGGTTACTTTTCAATTTTATTGGTGCTATTAACCTTAGGCTCAGGCTTAATATGGTTAATAGACCACTTAATGTATGCACCAAAAAGGCAAGAGCGTTTAGTGTTAGCACAAACCTCAGCTGGCGCAAAGTTAGATGATGAAACAGCTGCATTAATTGCACCAGAGCCAGTATTAACTGAAACTGCAAAATCGATTTTTCCGATGATTGCTGCTATTACTATTTTCAGATCGTTTATCTTTGAACCTTTTCAAATTCCGTCAGGTTCAATGATGCCCACACTCCTTGTGGGCGATTTTATTTTAGTACAAAAGTACTCATACGGTATAAAAGATCCTGTTTGGCGCACTCAATTAGTTGAGATGGATGAGCCTGAACGAGGTGATATTGTTGTTTTTAAGTTTCCTGGTAATGAAACAATTGACTACATCAAAAGAACAATAGGACTACCTGGCGATAAGATTGTATACCGCGATAAGCATCTATACATTCAGCCAAAGTGCAGCGAAGGTGAAGTAAGCCGCAGTAACTTACAATGTGGTGAGTACAACAAAATTAACATGGAAGTGAAAGATAGAGGCGAGTTTATGCTAAAAGGCATGGAATCGGTTCGAATAAATGAATCGCTAACAGAAGATGGTCACGATATTTTAATTTACCCTGAGGTTCCAGAGAAAAAGGGTCGCTACTTTAGACAAGCTGGTACTCGCACCGATGAGTGGGTTGTACCTGCAGATCACTATTTTATGATGGGTGACAACCGAGATAATAGTGAAGATGGTCGATTTTGGGGATTTGTACCAAAAGAAAACTTGGTGGGGAAAGCTGTCTTTATATGGATGAGTTTTGAATTTGAGAATGGCCCTGATGATGTTTTACCAGGATGGGTTCCAACTGGTGTTCGCTTTGAACGCCTAGGTAATATTCAGTAACAATGAAAAAAAATGTAACAGAGTTATACAACAAAATCGGCTACGAGTTTTCTGATCAAGGTTTACTTGAACAGGCAATGACGCACCGCAGTCACAAAGGTCAGCATAACGAGCGCTTGGAGTTTTTAGGCGACTCAATTTTGAGTTTTGTTATTGCTAATGCACTTTATGCCAAATTCCCTAAAGCACGTGAAGGCGACTTAAGCCGCATGCGTTCAACACTGGTACGTGGTCAAACACTTGCTGAGTTTGGCGTTGAGTTTGGTTTAGGTGATTACTTACGTTTAGGCCCAGGTGAGCTTAAAAGTGGTGGATTCCGCCGCGAATCAACACTTGCCGATGCAGTAGAAGCCATCATTGGTGCTGCGTTCTTAGATTCAGGTATTGAGCGTTGCAGCGAGCTTATTTTATCGTGGTACGAATCACGCTTAGATGCTATTTCACCAGGGCTTAATCAAAAAGATCCGAAGACCCTGCTGCAAGAGCATCTACAAGGTCGCAAACTTCCTTTACCAGGTTACACTGTGGTTGATACAAAGGGCCAAGCGCACAATCAAACATTCACGGTTGAATGTATTGTTGATGGAATGGATAGCATAATTTCTGTTGGTAGCTCACGCCGTAAGGCCGAACAAAAAGCTGCTGAAAAAGCATTGAAGATAATTAAAAATGAATCTTGATACCCTAATACAACCTCATGAAGGCGATATTGATACATTTTGTGGCATGATTGCCATTGTAGGACGTCCTAACGTAGGTAAATCGACTTTACTCAATGAGATTATTGAGCAAAAAGTCAGTATTACTTCACGTAAGCCGCAAACAACGCGCCACCGTATTATGGGTATTCATACAGAAGGTAAGCATCAAGCCGTTTATGTTGATACGCCGGGACTTCACATAGAAGAAAAGCGCGCAATTAACCGTTTAATGAATCGAGCTGCATCTAGTTCGATTGGTGACGTAGAACTGATTATTTTTGTGGTTGAAGGAACACACTGGACTGCTGATGATGAAATGGTACTAAATAAAGTATCGCAAAGCGGTAAGCCAGTGATGTTGGTTATTAATAAAATTGACCAAGTGAAAGACCGTGATTTAGTGCTTCCGCACATGAAGTTATTAGGCGATAAGTTTGACTTTGTGAGCATTATGCCCGTTTCGGCTAAGCAAGGTAAAAATGTTGACCTTATAAAAGACGAAGTAACCAAACGTCTTCCGCCATGTGAGTTTTACTTTCCTGATGACTACGTAACCGATCGTTCGATGCGCTTTATGGCTGCAGAGGTTATCCGTGAAAAGCTAATGCGCTTTATGGGTGAAGAATTACCTTACTCGGTGACTGTTGAAATAGAGCAGTTTAAGTGGCAAGAAAACGGTGTTTGGCATATCAATGGGTTAATTTTAGTTGAACGTGAAACACAAAAGCGCATGGTTATTGGTAATAAAGGCGAAAAGCTAAAAGTAATTGGCCGTGAAGCCCGTAAAGACCTTGAAGAAATGCTCGATAACAAAGTATTTTTAGAGCTTTGGGTAAAAGTTAAATCTGGTTGGGCTGATGACGAACGCGCACTTAGAAGCCTAGGCTATGGTGAAGACTAAAATAGTAAGTAACCTACTTTATGGATAGTGACTTCTATACCGCATATTTATTACACCGACGTCCTTATAGTGACTCACAAGTAATGCTCGATATGCTAGTAGAAGGCGTTGGCCAGCTTAGAATGATCGCACGAATTAGTGGCCGCCAGGCCACTAAGCACAAAGCGCAATTACAACCCTTTCAACCTCTACTTGTTCACTATAGTGGTAAGTACGATTTAAAATACATTAATAAATTTGAGCTGCACGACGCACCGCTTTTTTTATCTGGTGACGAGCTTTATTGTGGGTTTTATTTAAACGAGTTAACAAACAGAATAGTGCCTGTTAATGAGCCAATTGAACAAGCTTATGAGCTTTATAAATCTCATTTAGAAAATTTAAACCGTGGCGCCAATTTGCAATCTGTTTTGCGTTCGTACGAATTTCAACTACTAGAATTATTGGGTTACGGTGTTGATTTTAGTTTTGATACCAACGGTGAGCCAATAGATGAAGCGCTTACGTATAGTTATTTCTCTGAATTTGGGTTTGTTATCCAAGAAGATACTCGCTCAGGTTTTAGCGGTGAACAGCTTCAAGCAATAGCAAATCATGACTTTAGCCGAAAAGATGTGTTATATATGGCGAAACAGTTAAGTCGCTATTTACTAAAACCTTTGTTAGGTAATAAGCCATTAAAAAGTCGTGAGTTATTTACGGCCTCTCAATAAACGTAATTTTACAGGTAAAACAATGAAAGATATTCTTTTGGGTGTAAATGTTGATCACATTGCAACGCTTCGCCAAGCACGAGGAACAACATATCCTGACCCAGCGCATGCAGCAAGCGTTGCAGAGCACGCCGGTGCAGATGGCATTACCATTCATTTACGTGAAGACCGCCGCCACATTCAAGACCGTGACGTGTATGTAATGGCAAAAACAATTCAAACGCGTATGAACCTCGAAACAGCAGTAACCGATGAAATGATTGCTATTGCTTTAGAGGTGAAACCTGAATATGTTTGTTTAGTGCCGGAAAAACGAGAGGAATTGACCACTGAGGGCGGTTTAGATGTTGCAGGTAATATAGACAAAATAAAAGCGGCAACTAAAACCCTTACTGATGCAGGTATCAAAGTTTCATTATTTATTGACGCGGATACTGCACAATTAGATGCTGCAAAAGCCTGTGGCGCACCTTATGTAGAAATACACACTGGTGCATACGCAGACGCTACAAACGATAGCGACTTAAGCAGAGAACTTGAACACATTCGTCAAGGTGTACAATACGCAGCAAGTTTAGGCTTAATTGTAAATGCAGGGCATGGTTTAAATTACCATAATGTAAAACCAATAGCGGCTATGCCAGAAATTTATGAGTTAAATATAGGCCACGCTATTATTGCGCGTGCCGCCATTGATGGCTTAGATAAAGCGGTGCGTGATATGAAGCGCCTAATGATTGAAGCGCGGATTTAACTTCAATTATAAATAGCTGTTTTAACTTAACTATCAGGTCTGAGTGTTAAGGCCTAATTGAAAGACGCGCTTAAAGCACGTCTTTTTTGTTTTTACTATCCATTTTTGCGTCAACCAATAGGTTTTCAAGCTCATCTTGTAGCTCAAAAAGTTCAGGTTCTATATTTTCGAGCACGCACTCATTTTTAAGTGAAGTCTCAATAGTTTCAGCTAACGATTTTAATTTCGGTACACCGGTGTAGCAACACGCACCATGAAATTTATGCACAATACTGAGTACTTGTTCGCAAGCTTCATCATCAATAGCTTTAGTCAGTAAATTAAGCGTTTCTGGTACGCTTAAAAGCAGCATATTAAGCATTTCAAGCGCCAATTCGTTTTTTCCACCAGCCCGTTGCAATGCAAGGGGCCAATCTATTCGGCTACTCTCAAAAGGCGCTGGACTTTGTGGTATTTCATTTTTGCTTTTTTCACGGTTTATTGGCGTTTGTGGGCTGTGGTCGCTAATAATTTGTTTAAGTGTATCTTCATCAATGGGCTTGGTTAAATACCCTTTAAAGCCATCTTTCAGTAGTTGCTCTTTTTCACTATGCAGGGCATGCGCAGTTACTGCTATTATAGGTGTATCTTCATTAAGGGATGACTCTTGGATAAGTTTACATGCGGTTATGCCATCCATTATCGGCATTTGAATGTCCATAAAAATAACATCATACTTATGGCTTTTACTTAAACTATAAGCTTGTGAACCATTATGAGCGGTATCAATGACCTCAACTTGCTCATCAAGCAGTGTACATATAAGTTTTAAGTTAGCATCGTTATCATCAACAACTAACACTTTGAGTGGCAACAACTTTTGTTCGCTTTGCTCTATATTATGGACAGGGTGATCGAGCCTATATGGCGCAGCAAGTACCTCGCATAGCTTACGATGATTAAGCGGCTTACTTAAACAGGCATCTGCACCGCTGCCAATAAACGCCTCTCGCATATTATGTGAAACGGTGTTGAGCATTAAATATAAATAATCGGTCGAGTCTCTTACTGTTTTTACATAGCCTTTTAATAGTTGCATATGATCAACCGATGCCATGTGACCTATTAAACAAATATCAAATTTAGTTTGGGTATTTTCTACAGCCGATAAGAAGCTGGCTTCGTTAAAGCATGGCGTTACATTTGCTTGCCACTCAGTCAATAAAGACAGTACAGCATGATGCGTATGCTCGTGCGGCTCTAAGTATAAAATACGCTTACCAATGAGTGACTTACTTGGTAGATCGTTGGTAAATACGTGATTAGGGAGTCTAAAAACGCTATTAAATGTAAAACATGTTCCGTTACCAGGCGCTGAGTTTAACGATATTCGACCATTCATCGCTTCAACAATATGTTTGGTGATAATCAGGCCGAGGCCGGTACCCCCAAATTTACGCGTAATGCTCGAATCTGCTTGGCCAAAAGGGGTAAACAATGAATCTTGTTTATCCATTGGTATACCCACACCTGTGTCTGTTACCGACACTAAAACAGAGGCACTTTCTTCATCAAGTAAGCGGTAGCTAATATCTACTTTTATAGAACCTTGCTCGGTAAATTTAATTGCGTTACTTAATAAATTAATAAGTACTTGTTTAAAGCGAGTAGGATCGCCTGTTAAATCGTCAGGGACCTGCGGGTTTATATAAATAGAGAGCTCAAGCTGTTTTTCATGGGCGCTTGGGGCAAGCAGTGTCATTACTTCATTTACTGCATCGCGCAATTGAAATTGAATCGACTCAAGTTCCATCGCCCCAGCTTCTAGTTTAGAAAAATCTAAAATATCGCTGATAATGGTCATTAAACTATTAGCCGACAACATGATTGTATCTAGGTAATCTTTTTGATGCTTGTTCAGTGGTGTTTTATAAAGCTGGCGAGTAAATCCTATTACACCATTAAGTGGCGTACGTAACTCGTGACTCATTTTTGCTAAAAAGTCAGACTTAACACGGTTGGCATCTTGTGCTTCTTTTTTTGCCATTGTGAGCTGAATATTTTGTGTTTCATACTGTTCAAGCGTTTCACGGTAATCACTGGTTGCTTGGTCAATATTTTTTTGCATTTCGTCTTTTTGCATCACCATAGTATCGGCTATCGTGTTTAGCCCTTCACGAAGAATATCAAATTCACCTAACATGGTATCGGTAAGGCCTGTACTTCTTTTTCCTTCAACAAGTTTGTCGGTTGCAAGTACTAACTTATTTAAAGGGGTCATAAACATACGGCTAAGTTTAAATGCCAAAACTGCCGCTAATACCAAAGATAAAATAATAACAATGCCACTAATAAGTAAGGCGCGTTGTTGACCAATCACGGCTTTATCTTTGTTTAGCTGTAAAATGACCGTACCTAACGATGTTTGAAAGGCTGAAGCGTCCCATTGAGTATTAGGTGAAGAATGACCCACAATTGGCGTATAGAAAGTAATTATATCTTTTGAGGATTCTATTTTTGTGACTTTAAGTGATTCAAGAGACGCTTGATTAATTAATTCATCGAATGAACGGTGGTAATTACTCGTCATCAACAGCTCGTTGTTAGTGTCAAATATAGCAATTGACTTAATAGACGGGGAGTGCCGATTATGTGTAAAACTGATTAAACGATTAAGTAATACTTTATTTTTATCAAGAAGTGGCTGCTCTAGGGCAATAGCTAAAGGCTCTGAAATTGTTGCACCTTGCTGATATAAAATTTCATCAAGCTCAATGTAACGATTTACTGTAAAATAACCACCAAGCAGCAATCCAATGATCACCGTGGGGATCATGGTCAAAGTTAAAACTGAATCACGTAAGCCTAATTTGGTCATAGTGGGAGCATTATTATCATTATTAGTATGTTTTGAGTATATACGTTTCGATGCTTATTCTCAAAGCTTCACCTACACGTGATTAGTAACGAGTTTTAACCTAAATAAATGTAAGGTAATGCCACATGGCACAAATTTTTAAAGCGAAAAAAAAACCTCTTCAACAAAAGTCAGTGGTGCTCGATATAACAAATATGGATCACCAAGGCCGTGGCATAGCAAAATATAACAATAAAGTATGCTTTGTTGCAGGTGCATTACCAGGCGAGCAGGTAAAAGCGAGGCTTGTTGATGATAAAGCGCGTTACAGTAGTGCTGTTACACACAAAGTGATTAAAGAAAGTAAAGCAAGAGTAGCGCCTTTTTGTGAGCATTATAATCACTGTGGTGGCTGCCAATTACAGCACTTAGATGTGAATCAGCAAGTAGTTGAAAAGCAAACCGCGGTTGAACAGCTTTTCGAAAAATTTGCCAAGCAAACAAATTTAAACTGGCAAACTCCATTATTAAGTAAACCAACACATTATAGGCGAAGTGCACGAATAGCGGTTATGTTTGATAAGGCTGCTAAAAAAATGCGTATAGGGTACAGAGCAAGCGGTTCTAAAAATGTTGTCAGTATCAATAAGTGTGCAGTTTTGACTGATGCCTATGAAGCTGTTTTTACACTTTTTGATGAATTAATTAATCACAATAAGTCATTACACAGTATAAGCCACCTGCAATTATGCCAAAGTGAAACGCATAACTTTGTAGTTATTCGTCACACTAAAGCAATTAGTGATGAAGTAAAAGCTGTGGTCATAAAAGCCTGTACGCCTTACAAATACTCAGTTATTTGGCAAAGCGAAAGTGATGTAATTGACCATACTAATATTACTATGCCGTACTATTACCTAGATGAATTTAAACTAAAATTTGAGTTTGGTTTGGATAATTTTATT
The DNA here is from genome assembly GCF_054960575.1 of Pseudoalteromonas sp. PSi26. NCBI lineage: Bacteria > Pseudomonadati > Pseudomonadota > Gammaproteobacteria > Alteromonadales > Pseudoalteromonadaceae > Pseudoalteromonas > Pseudoalteromonas sp. PSi26. The sequence continues at coordinate 220,960 of NZ_JBHNYT010000002.1, forward strand.
CAAGTTAATGCGCAAGTTAATCAAGCTATGTTAAAACAATCGGTAGATTGGCTTGGTTTAAGTGGTAATGAAAATATATTAGATTTATTTTGTGGTATTGGTAACTTTTCACTTGTGCTGGCAAAACAAGCAAAAACGGTTATTGGTATAGAAGGTGTTGCTTCTGCGGTTGCAATGGCCGCGCAAAATGCGCAAACTAACTCTATCAGTAACGCGCAGTTTCATTGTTTTGATTTAACGCAAAAAATACAAAATGCGCAGTGGTTTAATAAAAATCTAGATGTGTTGGTATTAGACCCTTCACGTACTGGTGCAATGGCTATATTAGAGCAATTACCTTTAAAGCAATTTAAAACAATTTTATACGTCTCTTGCGACCCTGTTACCCTAGCCCGTGACAGCGCTATTATTTCGCAAGCAGGCTTTGAGCTCAACAAAATTGGGCTAATGAATATGTTCCCTCATACTGGGCATATTGAAACTATGGCGTTATTTCAACGGAGGTAAAGCGCATTATGGTAGCGACACGTCAATCACATCAACAAGATGAAGCGGGTGATCTTTTTACACGGTTAAAAGCACTCGACCTATCTACAGAAAAGATTCAGTTGCTTAATAAGGCGCAAGCGCTTTGTGTTAAAAGTGATAACCAAGCTTGGCAAAATACAGCCATCGAAATGGTAGAAATTTTAGTCGAGCTAAACCTTGATGCCGAATCGTTAGCCACGGCCTACTTAACGCCTTATTTTTTATATGACGTTGTCTCCCTTGAAACCGTTCAAGAGCAGCTCGGTAGTAATATATCGCTGCTGTTAACGGGCGTTTCTCAAATGGCTACTATCAGTACTTTGTCGCACCAAGGTAAAGGCACTGTTCAAGTTGATAATATTCGTAAAATGTTGTTAACCATGGTTGAAGATGTGCGGGCTGTGGTAATAAAGCTTGCCGAGCAGGTTTGTCATTTACGAAACGTGAAAGACGCCGGTGAAGAAGAGCGTGTTATTGCCGCCAAAGAAACAGCCGACATTTTTGCTCCTTTAGCAAACCGACTTGGTATTGGCCAATTAAAGTGGGAACTTGAAGATTTATCGTTTAGGTATTTACGCCCAGATACATACAAAAAAATAGCCAAGCAGCTTGATGATAAACGTCTTGCCCGTGAAGCCTACATGGAAGACATGGTAGAGCAGGTTAAAAGCCGTTTAAGTGAAGCAGGTATTGACGCCGAAGTATATGGTCGGCCTAAGCATATCTACAGTATTTATAAAAAAATGGTGCAAAAAAACTACGAGTTCGATCAATTGTTTGATATTCGTGCCATGCGTATTGTGGTCGAGCGCTTGCAAGATTGCTACGGTGCGCTGGGTATAGTGCACACCAACTGGCGCCATTTGAACAAAGAGTTTGATGACTATGTTGCCACGCCTAAGCAAAATGGCTATCAGTCAATTCACACCGTTGTTTTTGGCCCTGAGGGCAAAACCGTAGAAATACAAATTCGCACACAAGATATGCATCAAGATGCAGAACTCGGTGTAGCCGCTCATTGGATGTACAAAGAAGGGGCTTTACCTGGGCGTGGCTCAGGCTACGAGCAAAAAATTAGCTGGTTACGTAAATTACTGCAATGGCAGGAAGAAGTGGTTGATGGCGGCGATTTAGCTGAAGAGCTAAAAAACCAAGTTGTTGAAGACCGTGTATATGTATTTACCCCGCGTGGAGATATTTTTGATCTACCATTAGGGGCCACACCGCTCGATTTTGCTTACTACATTCATTCTAATGTGGGACACCGTTGTATTGGCGCAAAAGTATTTGGCAAAATAGTGCCGTTTACGCATCAATTAACGACGGGCGATCAGGTCGAAATCCTCACACAAAAACAGCCAAATCCCAGTAGAGATTGGTTAAATCCGTCACTGGGTTATATTAAATCATCTCGTGCACGTGCCAAAATACACCACTGGTTTAAGCAACTTGACCGCGATAAAAACCTAAGTGCAGGTAAAGAAATTCTTGATAACGAGCTGCAAAAGCTTGATTTAACATACAAAGATTTAGCCCCAGCAATCAAGCGATTTAACTTTAAGGAGCTTGATGACTTAATGGTCGCAATTGGAGCGGGCGATGTGCGTCTTAACCAAATGCTTAATTTTGTTACTGACCGCACAGAAGACGAACCCGTTATTCGTTTTAAAGCACCAAGCAAAGTAACGGGCGATAAAAACGGCATAGTGGTTGATGGTGTGGGTAGTTTAATGAGCCACGTTGCTAAATGTTGCCGCCCCGTTCCTGGTGATCAGATCATCGGTTATATCACGCAAGGACGCGGTATTGGTGTACATCGTGATGATTGTGATTCATTTAATAATTTGAAAACGCAGCACCCAGAGCGTGTTGTTGAAGTTAGTTGGTCTGAAGATATAAATGGATCATACGCGCTCAGTATAAAAATTGAAGCAAGCGACAGATCTGGACTAATACGCGATATCAGTTCTGTACTTGCTAACGAAAAAGTAAACGTAATTAATATGAACGTTAATACTGTGGGTGCTGACCAGTTAGCGGTATTTACCATGCAAATAGAAGTACACGATTTGTCGGGCACAAACCGAGTGCTGTCTAAATTGCATCAAATTGAAGGTGTTCACCACGCTAAGCGAGGGCAGTAGCTTTGGCTAACCATTCAGCATTAACAGAACTTTTAAATATTATGCAAACACTCAGAGATCCCAATGGCGGCTGCCCGTGGGATCTTAAACAAGACTTTAAATCAATTGTGCCGCATACACTTGAAGAAGCCTATGAAGTTGCCGACTGCATCGAATCGGGTAATTTAAATGAGCTTAAAAATGAGCTTGGTGACTTACTGTTTCAAATTGTCTTTTATACCCAATTAGCTCAAGAGCAAAGCTTGTTTGACTTTAACGACGTAATAGAACAATTAAATGCAAAATTAACACGTCGCCACCCTCATGTTTTTGGCGAGAAAAAAGCCCTCAATGATGAGCAGTTGTCATTGCAGTGGCAAGCTATTAAAGCCCAAGAGCGAAGCGAAAAAGCAATATCTGAAGAATCACTGTTATGGCAAGATATTCCTGCAAATATGCCAAGTCTTAGCAAGGCTAAAAAAATTCAACAGCGAGTAGCTTCAATGGGTTTTGACTGGCCGACTTATCATGGTGCGCTTGATAAAGTAAGCGAAGAAGTACTTGAAGTTAAAGAAGCAATAACGCACGACCCCTTATCGGATCACACAGCAGAAGAGCTTGGCGATTTACTATTTGCCACCGTTAATGTAGCGCGTCATGTCAAACGTGACCCAGAGCAGCTCCTCAGAAATGCAAACGATAAGTTTTCTGCCCGGTTTGAAAAGGTACAAGCATATTTGCAAGCGCAAGGTAAAAGCCTAGAGACAGCAAGCCTTGAAGAAATGGATAATGCGTGGGAAGCAATCAAAAAACATAAATAAAATAGCGCACGTTTTTTAATCGCTTATTCGCTAATTTTAGCTGGATTGCTAAAGCAGGTTTTGGTACAATTTCGCCCCGTCTTGATGATATGCCCATAGCCACTTTTTTGGGTGTTATATTCCTTTTAATTCCTGATATTCTAGGGTTCGCATGAGTACAAAATTTATCTTCGTTACTGGCGGGGTTGTTTCTTCGTTGGGTAAAGGTATTGCAGCAGCATCGTTGGCGGCTATTTTAGAAGCCCGTGGCTTAAATGTTACTATTTTAAAGCTGGATCCTTACATCAACGTTGACCCAGGCACAATGAGCCCAATTCAACACGGTGAAGTATACGTTACAGAAGACGGCGCAGAGACTGATCTTGATTTAGGTCACTACGAACGTTTTATTCGCACCAAAATGACTAGCCGAAATAACTTCACGCAAGGCCGCGTATATGAAGACGTATTACGTCGCGAGCGTCGTGGTGAATACCTAGGCGCCACTATTCAGGTTATTCCTCATATCACTAACGATATTAAACAGCGTGTTTATGAAGGCGCTGAAGGCCACGATATTGCCATTGTTGAAATTGGTGGCACGGTAGGTGATATTGAATCACAACCGTTTATCGAAGCAATTCGTCAAATGGGCACAGAGATAGGTCGCGAACGCGCACTCTTTATTCACCTAACGTTAGTGCCTTTCTTAGGCCCTGCGGGCGAAGTGAAAACAAAACCAACACAGCACTCAGTTAAAGAGCTTCGTTCTGTTGGTATTCAGCCAGATATTCTTATTTGTCGCTCAGATCGTAAGTTACCTAATAACGAGCGTGCAAAAATTGCATTGTTTACCAATGTTGAAGAAAAAGCGGTAATTTCATTACCCGATGTAGACAGTATTTATAAAATTCCAGCATTGTTAAAATCACAAGAGCTAGACAATTTTGTATGTCGTCGTTTTCACTTAGACGCGCCTGAAGCTGACTTGGTTGAGTGGGAACAAGTATTATACCAAGAGTCTAACCCTACGGGCGAAGTGACCATTGGTATGGTGGGTAAATACATTGAATTACCTGATGCCTATAAGTCGGTTAACGAAGCATTAAAACATGCGGGCCTTAAAAACCGTTTAACAATCAACATCGAATATGTAGATTCACAAGACCTAGAAAGTAAAGGCGTAGAATTACTTTCTCACCTTGATGCTATTTTAGTTCCAGGTGGTTTTGGTGGTCGTGGTGTTGAAGGTAAAATTTTAGCGGCAAAATACGCACGTGAAAATAAAGTGCCTTACTTAGGTATTTGTTTAGGTATGCAAGTCGCGCTTATTGAGTATGCACGAAATGTAGCAGGCTTAGCTGATGCAAACTCTACTGAGTTTAATGCCAAATCTGCAGCGCCGGTTGTTGGCTTAATCACCGAGTGGTTAGACGCCGAAGGTAAAGTAGAAGTTCGTGACGAGAAATCAGATCTTGGTGGCACAATGCGCTTAGGCGCACAAAAATGTTACTTAACACCAGGCTCTAAAGTGCACGAAGTTTACGGTAGCGAGGAAATTGTAGAACGCCATCGCCATCGTTACGAAGTAAATAACAACTTCGTAGACCAACTAGAAAAAGCAGGTTTAACATTCTCGGGTTTATCTGAAGATAAAAAACTAGTAGAAATTATTGAAAACAAAGATCATCCTTGGTTTATTGCCGCGCAGTTCCACCCGGAATTCACGTCAACACCACGTGATGGTCATCCGCTATTTGAAGGGTTTGTAGCAGCAGCGCATATCCACCAAAAAGCGTCATCGTAACTTATAAAAAGCCGTGCATATATTGTACGGCTTTTTTGTTTTTAAGACTGACTAAGCTATATCAAACATAGTAAAGTTAACAAAACTCACCATTTTGGGAATATAGAGGAAACAAGATGTCAAATATCGTAAAAGTAATTGGTCGCGAAATCATGGACTCGCGTGGTAACCCAACTGTTGAAGCTGACGTACATTTAGCTGATGGTTCTTGGGGTCGTGCGGCAGCACCTTCAGGCGCATCTACTGGTACTCGCGAAGCATTAGAGTTACGTGATGGTGACAAAGCACGTTACTTAGGTAAAGGCGTATTAAACGCGGTTGGTTACATCAATAAAGAAATTGCTGATGCGTTGGCTGGCAAAGATGCACTTAACCAAAGTGCAGTTGATAAAGTAATGCTAGATTTAGACGGCACTGAGAACAAAGAAAAATTAGGTGCAAATGCAATTTTAGCAGTATCTCTAGCAACAGCTAAAGCCGCAGCTCAGTCTAAAAAAGTAGAACTATACGAGCACATTGCTGATTTAAACGGTACACCGGGTGTTTATTCTATGCCACTTCCAATGATGAACATCATCAATGGTGGTGAACACGCAGATAACTCTGTAGATATTCAAGAGTTTATGATCCAACCTGTTGGCGCTGCAAACTTCCGTGAAGGCCTACGTATGGGCGCAGAGGTTTTCCACAGCCTTGCAAAAGTACTTAAGGCAGACGGCCACTCAACAGCGGTTGGTGATGAAGGTGGTTTTGCGCCAAACCTTGAGTCTAACGAAGCAGCACTTGCAGCAATTAAAGTTGCGGTAGCAAACGCAGGTTACGAGCTAGGTAAAGATATTACTTTAGCGATGGATTGTGCTGCCTCTGAGTTTTACGACAAAGAAGCAAACATTTACGACCTTAAAGGTGAAGGCAAAAAATTCACGTCTGAAGAATTTAACTTCTTCTTGCAAGAGCTTACACAGCAATACCCAATTGTGTCTATTGAAGATGGCTTAGATGAGTCAGATTGGGATGGCTTTGCTCACCAAACTAAATTAATGGGCGATAAAATCCAATTAGTAGGTGATGACTTATTTGTAACTAACACTAAGATTTTAAAGCGTGGTATCGACAACGGTATTGCTAACTCAATCTTAATTAAGTTTAACCAAATCGGTTCACTAACTGAAACGTTAGCGGCTATTAAAATGGCGAAAGACGCTGGTTTTACTGTTGTTATCTCTCACCGTTCTGGTGAAACAGAAGATGCAACAATTGCTGATTTAGCAGTAGGTACTGCTGCGGGCCAAATCAAAACGGGTTCATTAAGTCGTTCTGACCGTGTAGCTAAGTACAACCAATTGCTTCGTATTGAAGAGCAATTAGGCGCTAAAGCACCGTACAACGGTTTAAAAGAAGTTAAAGGTCAGTAATTCTTTTTTAAACGCTGATTTTAAATTTTAAGCTATAAAATCCTCGCCAATGCGGGGATTTTTTGTTTAAGCTTTTGAGTAACTACAACACTAATTAACAAGAATCCTCAATTAATTTGAGATACTAATATGGCGTTAATGGTGTTAAAACTTCCTAAAAAGTTTTATAGAAAATTTAAGCCTTGTTGTCGACGAGGATTAATCAAAGCAGAAATTGCTGCTTTAAAATGTCACCTGTAAAACTGGTTTTTAAGTAAAAACCACGCGGGAGGGTTTTTATTATTTGCCCGTTTGGGCCAATGGCATCGGTCACAATTTTGCTATTAGCTGCTTTTGGGCGTATTTGCATTGCATCGCCTAAATGGCCTGATATTTCATCAACCCTACCAAGCGCAATAAGCTCCATTTGCTCTTCCCAGTCTCGTTGTAGTTTAGCGTCCTGCTCAGGCGTTGGTTGCCATAAAAAGCCACTGCCAATGGTTCTATTAAACGGTGCTATATCACGCTCGCTTAAAACCGGAAGCCATAAAACGTGGTTAAGCTTTTTACGAACCGCACTAGTGTGCCATGTCATGCCCGTTACGTTTATTAGTGGCGTTACCGATACAAAGGTGGTTTCAAGAGGTTTGCCCTTATAGGAAATAGGCAGCGTTTTGAGTTCAATACCTAAATCCTCAAAGTCTGGAAGGGGTTTAGAACCTGCTGTTGCACCTAATACGTACTCAATTAATTGACCCGTCCAGCCTTTTTCTCTTAATAAGTCATCAGGGGTTTTAAAGTTATATTGCTCGGCAAGTTGCCCAAGCGTAAGGCCTGCAATACTGTTTACACGTTGAATAAGGTCATTAATTGAATGTGGTTTAGTTGGGCGCATAATATTAATTTGAGTTGAATAAATACCATGCTCATGATAGCAAATCAGCTAAGCCGTGGATATCTTTAGGGTTGTGTGTTTTTTGTTCGGTGGTTGTGTGTGTTAATTTTATACATTGTGAAAATTGCACCTAATTCGTTAAGTTGCTGACTAACTTGGTTTTTTTCTGTTGGCGAGTATTGATTGTATTGGGCGTAATAAAAGTTACAGGGATAAATACAACTATATGAACATGTTTATCCACAGAATCTGTGGAGAACAACACGTTTTCGATCTTGTATTGTGGATTTGTTTGCAAAATGAACGTGTTTTTTAAAAGTTATGCACAAACTGTGAGTAACTAGAGTAAAATAATAACTGCAATAGCTTTTATACATTTTTTTAAATCTTTTTACTCGTATCTCAGTATTTTCATCTTCGAGATGAGAGTAAATTACACTTACCCAGCGGCTCGCTTATAATAGTGTTTGCCGTATTGCGGCTAATGTGGAACAATCATTAAAAATCGACTTACAAATGAGGCACTAAGGTGATTGATGCCGAAGGTTTTCGTGCCAATGTCGGAATTGTAATTTGCAATAATCAGGGACAAGTATTTTGGGCCAGGCGCTATGGTCAGCACTCTTGGCAATTTCCCCAAGGCGGTGTTGATGATGGTGAAACACCAGAACAAACTATGTACCGTGAATTACACGAAGAGGTCGGACTGCGACCAGAAGATGTAGAAATTGTCGCAAGTTCAAAACATTGGTTACGCTATAAATTACCCAAACGATTAATTCGTCGCGACTCAAGTCCGGTGTGTATTGGGCAAAAACAAAAATGGTTTTTACTGAAACTTCGTTGTAAAGATGAAGATGTAAACTTACTTAAAACTCATCACCCAGAGTTTGATGATTGGCGTTGGGTGAGTTACTGGTACCCTGTTAGGCAGGTTGTGTCGTTTAAACGGGATGTTTACCGACGTGTAATGAAGGAGTTTGCTCCTTTTGCTATGCCCTTTAATAAAAGAGAACACCATAAAGACCATTGGCGAAGTAAAAGGTAATAACTTTATAATAAAATAAAGGAGCAGGACATGCTGGCAACACTAAGATCTATTGCTGAGTCTGTATCGCAACAAGCGAATTTAGACGCTGCTTTAGTGTGCTTTGTGCAAATGGTGAAAGACGCCATGAAAACCCAGTGCTGCTCTATTTATTTTGCCGACTACAGCCAAGACAATTTTGTATTAATGGCTACCGAAGGGTTAAACCCTGATGCGGTAGGCAAGTTTAGAATTGGTTTTACAGAAGGTTTAGTGGGGTTAGTTGCTCAACGCGAAGAACCCATAAATATTGCCTTTGCTAAATCTCACCCGCGCTTTAAGCTCTCTCCTGAGGTCAACGAAGAAGGCTATAATGCTTTTTTATCGGTACCTGTTGTTCATCAAAAAAAAGTACTGGGCGTTATTGTTGTTCAACAAAAAATGGCCCGTGTTTTCAGCCAAGATGAAGAATCATTTTTAATAACGCTTTCTGCTCAGCTTGCTTCACAATTAGCACATGCCGAAATTAAAGAAGTACTTCGACAAGACGAGTCATCTCATCAAACATCCGTTTTAAAGGGTGTATCCAGTGCGCCGGGTATAGGTATAGGTACTGCATTTGTACTTTTACCAAAGCTTGACTTTAAATCAATTGAGCTTCAAAAAAATAGTGATGTAACAGAGCAGCGCCGCCTATTTACTCAAGCGGTGGCCGCTACACGAAAAGAATTTAACACGCTTTCGATGACGTTGAGTGACTCTATTCCTCAAGAGGCGTTAGCCGTATTTGATGTTTACCAACAGTTATTAGATGCTAAAAGTTTAGGTCACAATGTAGAGGTTCAGTTACTCGAGGGATGGTGTGCAAAAAGCGCACTTAAAATTGTGATTGAGCGTTTAATTTCGCAATTTAATGCGATGCAAGACCCATACATAAAAGAGCGTGCTGTTGATGTTAAAGACATAGGCTTACGCGTATTGCATCACTTAGTTAATACCGAACACGCAATAAAAGATTACCCCTCAAATACTATTTTGATTGCTAATACATTAACTCCTGCCATGCTTGCTGAAGTACCAAAAGGGCATTTAGCAGGGGTTGTTAGTGTTAATGGCTCTGCCAATAGTCATGCTTCTATTTTGACTCGCGCAATGGGGATCCCTGCTATTTGGGGGATAGAAGATTTACCATTACTTCAATTTGATGGTAAACCAATGATTTTAGATGCATTTGCAGGGCGCTTGTATATCTCACCCTCGCAGATGTTATTAGATGAGTACGCAGACTTACAACATCAAGATAACCTGTTAAATAATCGCTTTTTAGCAGAGCAAGAGTATGAGTCTATTACTTTAGATGGCGAACACGTCAGTTTATTGTTAAATGCCGGACTAGAGTTAAAAACAGATCAAAACAACGCACATGTGTGCGACGGCGTAGGTTTATACCGCACTGAAGCGTGGTTTATGCAAAAAGGCCAGTTTCCTTCTCAGTTAGAGCAAGAAAATTGGTATCGAGAAGTGCTCACTAGTTATTACCCAAACCCAGTTGTAATGCGTACGCTCGACATTGGCGGCGATAAAGTGCTCGACTATTTTAATATAACCGAAGAAAACCCATTTTTGGGGTGGCGCGGTATACGTATTAGCCTTGATCACCCCGAGTTATTTTTAGATCAGCTCAAAGCAATGCTTAAGGCAAATATAGGTTTAGGCAATTTAAAAATAATGCTGCCGATGATCAGCGGCACTGAAGAAGTAGATGAAGCGTTAGGATTATTTGAACAAGCTTACTTTGAGCTAAACGAACACTTCCCTGAGCAGCAAATAGAACGCCCCGATATTGGTATTATGCTTGAGGTGCCTTCCAGTGTGTTTATGTTACCTGAATGGTCTAAAAAGGTAGATTTTTGTTCAGTAGGCAGTAACGATTTAACACAATATTTATTGGCAGTAGATAGAGCCAATGCGCGTGTTGCTGAGCTTTTTAATCCTTATCATCCCGGGGTGCTCAGAGTTTTAAGTAAAATAGCCAGTGAGTGTGAAAATTACGAGTTACCCTTTAGTTTATGTGGTGAACTTGGTGGTGACCCAGAAGGGGCCATATTACTAATAGCCATGGGATATAGACGACTGAGTATGAACTTATCGTCTTTAAATAAAGTGAAATGGGTGCTTAGGCGTTTGAGCGTTGCCGACATGGAGCAGTTATTGAGCGAGTGTTTAGCACAATCAACAGCTAAGCAGGTCTTGCGTTTAACGCGCAATTTTATGTTAGAACATAATTTAGGTGACCTATTTTATACCCCAAAATAAAAAGTGCTGGCTTATTTAATTTTAATTCGCAGATGCTATTCGTTTTATAATCCTTTAACATATAAGCCTTCAAAAGGTATTTGAGATAACTATGTATGACTTAGGTTTGTTGGTCGCATGTTGCGCGCTACTAGGCTGTATTGTTGGTTTTTTAGCAGGATTATTAGGTATTGGCGGCGGGTTAATAATTGTGCCTGCACTGAGCACATTGCTGATTTTATTTAATGTTACATCTGCAGAACATGTTGTGGTTATTTCGATTGCGACCTCTTTGGCCTCTATTTTATTTACTTCTACGTCTTCAGCATTGGCTCATCATAAAAATGATAATGTGCCTTGGCATGTTGCACCTTGGGTTATGGCTGGTGTAGCCGTAGGGGCTTTAATTAGTGGCTTTGCCGCAAGCTTAATACCGGAGCAGTTACTTCGTAGTGTATTTGCAGTAAGTGTTGTATTTATTGCAGCTAGAATGGCGCTATCATCACGTAATAATCCCTCATCAACTAAGCCGCTCCCACCGGGTCCTATTTTAGGGTGTATTTCCGCTATTATGGGTGGTTTATCGGGCTTGATTGGTATTGGTGGTGGAGCGTTAATTGTGCCTATGCTCAATTACTTTTCTATTGATATAAGAAAAGCCATTGGCTGCGCTGCCGTTTCGGGCATTGTAATTGCCTTATTTGGCTCTATTGGCTACATTAGCGCGGGTTGGAAGGTGACCGACTTAGCACACGGTTTTACAGGGTTTGTATATTTACCTGCGTTATTTGGTATTGTTATTACGTCGTGGTTTGCGGCGCCTCACGGGGCTAAAGCAACTCATTATTTACCTGTTAATACAATAAAGAAAGTTTTCGCGGTACTGCTTGTTGTTATCGCAATTAAAATGGTTTTTAGCTAAAGGTTTATTTTTATGGCACTTGAGTTTCCTCAAATCGATCCAATTATTTTTTCGATTGGACCACTGAGCGTACGTTGGTACGGATTGATGTATTTAATTGGTTTTGCATTTGCGATGTGGTTTGCAAATCGTCAAGCGGCAAAGCCTAATTCTGGCTGGACCAAAGAGCAGGTAAGTGATCTATTATTCTATGGCATGTTAGGGGTCATACTTGGTGGTCGCATTGGCTATGTATTGTTTTACCAATTTAGTTATTTTTTAGAAAACCCGCTTTACTTATTTCGCATCGATCAGGGCGGTATGTCGTTTCATGGTGGTACGCTGGGCGTAATTTCAGCCGTTGCTATTTTTTCATGGACACGTAAAAAGTCACTTCTGCAAGTTGGCGATTTTGTAGCGCCACTGGTACCAGTGGGGTTATTAGCCGGGCGTATAGGTAATTTTATAAATGGTGAGTTATGGGGGCGCGTGTCAGACGTACCTTGGGCTATGGTATTTCCAACCGGCGGGCCGCTTGCTCGCCACCCTTCGCAGTTGTACGAAGCCTTTTTTGAAGGGCTCGTTTTATTTTTAATTATGCTATGGTTTATTAAAAAAACCCGCCCTGCGGGCAGTGTTGGCGGTTTATTTTTATTAGGTTACGGTGTGTTTAGGTTTGGTATTGAATACTTCCGCCAACCAGATGCGCAACTAGGCTTATTTGCCGACTTTATCTCTATGGGTCAAATACTGTCACTCCCTATGATTATCGGTGGTTTAGGTTTATTAATTTGGGCATATAAAAGCCCGCAGCAAGTAACAGCAGCAAAGGCATAATAAAAGCATGAAACAATATTTAAAATTATGTCAGCGTATTGTTGACGAAGGTCAATGGGTAGAAAACAAACGCACAGGCACACGTTGTTTAACCGTTATAAACGCCGATTTAGAGTATGATGTAGCAAACAATCAGTTCCCGATGATCACCACGCGAAAAAGCTACTATAAAGCGGCCATTGCAGAGTTACTTGGCTATTTGCGAGGCTACGATAGCGCAGCGCAATTTCGTCAAATTGGCTGTAAAACATGGGATGCCAATGCCAACGATAACCAAGCCTGGCTTAATAATCCAAACCGAAAAGGTGAAGATGATATGGGGCGGGTTTACGGTGTTCAAGGGCGAGGTTGGCAACGCCCTGATGGTTCAACACTCGATCAGCTAGCAAAAGTAATTAACAATTTAAAAAATGGCATTGATGATCGTGGTGAAATAATCACGTTTTATAACCCAGGAGAGTTTGAACTGGGTTGTTTAAGACCTTGTATGCACACACATACGTTTTCACTATTAGGTGATACGCTTTACTTAACATCTTATCAGCGCAGCTGCGATGTCCCTCTAGGGCTAAATTTTAATCAAATTCAATGCTTTGTGTTGCTTGCTCTGGTCGCTCAAATTACCGGCCATAAACCGGGTAAGGCATATCATAAAATAGCTAATGCTCATATTTACGAAAATCAGCTCGAGTTAATGCGCGACGTACAGCTTAAACGCGAACCATTTGAATCGCCTAAGCTTACAATTAACCCAAAGATTAAGTCACTAGAAGACATAGAAACCTGGGTTACCCGAGACGACTTTGAGGTAACTGGCTATCAATGCCATGACGCAATTCAATATCCATTTTCAGTATAATAACCGATTAAGGAAAACAACATGAAAGCAGTGATCCCAGTAGCGGGCCTTGGTACACGTATGCTGCCAGCCACTAAAGCAATTCCTAAAGAGATGCTTCCTGTAGTAGACCGTCCTTTAATACAATACGTAGTTAACGAAGCGGTTTGTGCAGGCATAAAAGAAATTGTACTTGTAACGCACTCAAGTAAAAACTCTATCGAAAACCATTTTGATACCAGCTTTGAGTTAGAAGCAACGCTTGAAAAGCGTGTTAAGCGGCAATTGCTTGCCGAAGTGCAAGCTATATGCCCTAAAGACGTAACAATAATTCATGTGCGCCAAGGCGAAGCAAAAGGGCTAGGCCACGCTATTAATTGCGCCGCGCCAATTATTGGTAATGAACCATTTGTGGTTATTTTACCCGATGTGATCATAGACGACGTTGAAAGCGATCTTAAAAAAGACAACCTTGCCGAGATGATCGCTCATTTTGAACAAACAAAACACAGCCAAATTATGGTAGAGCCGGTACCAATGCAGGAAGTCGATAAGTTTGGTGTGGTGGATTTAGGTGGCACCGAAATAGCGCAAGGTGAAAGCTCGCCTATTATTAACATGGTAGAAAAGCCACCTGTTGACGAGGCACCTTCAAACCTAGCCGTGGTAGGGCGTTATGTATTAAGTGAAAATATTTGGCCGCTACTGGCAAAAACTCCACAAGGTGCTGGCGATGAAATTCAGCTTACCGATGCTATCGCCATGCTTATGCAAAGTGAAAAAGTAGATGCTTACGCAATGAAAGGCCGAAGCCACGATTGTGGTAGTAAAATTGGTTATTTAAAAGCAACCATTGAGTTTGCACTTCGTCGTGACGAATTTGCCGATGAGCTAAAAACGTTTATTAAAACACTTATATAACTGTTTACAATTAATCAGCAAAAGGCGCCTAATTAGGCGCCTTTTTTATTGTTTTTTGCATAATTTGTTTTTTTAATGTAAAAATTAGAATAGTTTTGATTACTTTACAGACATAATGTAATTTATGTTGTAATGTTTATTTTAAGTGGCATTAAAATTGTATTGAAAAGTGTTCTCATGGAGGAGTCAAAAAAACATAAGTCTATTGAATTAAATACGTTTATGTATATAAAGTGCTAGGTTGTGGCTCGAAAATTTAAAGTAAGGTTAAACGCTTTCTAAAGAGGATGTTTAACTGAAATGTAAGTGTGATTACACTGCTTTCAGGACAGCAAATAAATGTTAATAAATAATAAAAACATAACAGGATTACTTTTAAGCCTGCTGATACTGCTATTTGGTACAGCATGCGCGATTACACCTGAAGTAAAATCAGTCTCCACACCTGAAAAGCAAACCAATTCACCCGAGTATGTACCTATTACTGCATTAGAGCTTGCTCAGTTAAAAGATGCAGCATTGCAATGGCAGCAAGCCAGAGCAGGTATAGAGCGTATTTTAAAGCTAGAAAAAGAAATTACCTACCTTGTTAATCACATAGATATTATTAACAGTAAAGCAATAGCTCAGTCTAATCAGCCTACAAGCAACTCGTACAGCACGCGAACAATTCACAATCAGCAAGCTGCAAGGTCACGTAGCCAAAGTGTTAACCAATACAGAAACAAAAAGCAGACAGTTAAGCTTAATACACCAAGGCATATTTTTGCTTTGCAAGTAGCATCGGTTGACTCAGAAAAAGACATCGCAAAAGCGTGGAAAGAGCTAAACACCAAAGCTGCCCCCTTATTCAGAAAAAAAATACTGACCAATGTTGAAACCGCAAAAATTAACAAAAAAACGTTTTACAGGCTTAAGTTAGGTTCGTACCAAAATCTAAAAAATGCCAAAGCAGACTGCGAAGTATTTAAAGTATACAAGCTCGATTGCATAGTGAGTAACTACACAGATAAACCTGTAAAGCTGTAGTTAAAATAGAAACTTGCTAAAATTTTTTTTATCCATAAAATACCTGACCATAATCAAAAGGATGGTAGGTAAAAAGTATGGTTATTAAAAAGGAATTTATAAACACTTTATTTTGTATTGGGGTTTTGCTCGTTATAACAGGGTGTACTTCATATAAAAAAGCGCCACCGAGTTCAACAACACCAAACACTGTCCTTATTTCAAGCGAGGATTTAAAAGCGCTCAAACAGTCTGCAAATGAGTGGAAAACAGTTGAGCCTAAAGTTAACGATTTGCTTGAATTAGAAGGCCAGCTTTCAAAGCTAACGACTCGTTTAAAAGCCATTGACGAAACCAATACGGCTGGAACAAACAACGCTCAAACAACCACTCCAACAGAAAGTATTTTAAAAAGCGACCAGGCATTTTTCGCTATTCAAGTAGCAGCGTTTAACAGTAAAATTAAATTAAACAAGGCACTGGCTAATTTAAAACGTAAAATACCGACGTTTTTTGATACTAATATAGCTGTTAATATTGAAACTAAAGTAATAAAAACCAATACGTTTTATCGTTTAAAGTTAGGCGCATACAGAACAAATAAACAAGCAACAACCGCTTGCGAAGCATTAAAACAGCAAAAAATTAATTGTTTTGTCACCTATTATACGCAGGAAAAACCACAACCAACCCTCTAGGCATAATAATTGCTTAGTCTCTTGTATGATCACAAGAGGATGGCAACTATGCGCCTTTTACTACCCTTATTATTAATTAACTTGGCCGCGTGCAGTTTAATTCCTGAACCCGAGCCAAGTATAAGCACATATGCCCCAAAAGCAGCGATGGCACCTTATACAGTAAGTGACTATGTACACAACTTAACTGTGCAATTAAGTCATTTAAAAGGTCCATTAAGCAACAATACTCGCATAGGTGTGAGTAGCTTTTACTTTGCAGATGCGCTCGACACTAAGCTAATGACGCAGCAAGCGTCGGGCTTAAGCCAACAAATACAAGAAAGTATACTCACTAAAATGACGCAAATGGGTTATCACACGGTCGAATACCGCTTAGCAAATAACCTACACTTATCTCATAACGCCGATAGTGCGTTAACGCGTAACTTAGAACAGCTACGAGAGCGCCAAAATATTGACTTTATAATTACAGGCACCGTCACACGCCAACAGCATGCATACATTGTCAATGCGCGCATGGTTAACATTAGCAACAAACAAGTTTTATCTGCTGGTAGTACCGAGATCCCAATAAATGTAATGTGGGGTAATGAAAAAATTCAGCAGCGCGATGGCTTACTTTATCGCAGTGAATATTAACGAGGAGCACACAATGAGAAACTTATTAATCACGCTATGTTTGCCTTTAGGATTTGGTTGTTCGCAAATAACGAACACAACTAGCACCGACTCAGCGGTTGCGCAAAGTAACCAAGGAGCGCAACTGGCAACAAGCCAACGCAAAGTGAGTGCTCCAGTTAATCACGATAACATGTTTCAGTCGGGATTAGCTCAGCAAACTAACTACACTAAATCGACGCCGCCAATGCATAAAAATATAAACCACTATGTGCGCGGAATAATGCAAGATATGGTCGAAAATCTACAATACGTAAATGATAAAACACCACTAGCGGTATCAAGCTTTGTATTTTTAGACGACGATTACAGTAATGGCAGTTTATTAGGGAATCAAATTGCAGAAAGCTTTATGCATGAGCTCCATAATTTTGGTGTACCGGTCATTGATTTTAAAACCACCGATTATGTGCGTGTAACGCAAACCGGCGACTTTGTATTTAGCCGCGACTACCTAGAGCTCGACCCAGAACAAAATTTTCAATACGTATTGGCAGGCACATTAGTAAGCCATCAAGGCGGAGTTTTAGTAAATGCACGAATTGTTGGCTTAACAAGTAAAGCGGTTGTTGGTTCGGCGCAAGGGTTTTTACCGCAATCAGTGATTGATGCGTTAAATGGCAACTACCGTACCGATGGCATTATGCTAAAACAAGCGAGTGAGTGAGGTGAGTATGCGCTTTACACTAAACACCAATTTACACACGCTTTTGCTAGCAGGGCTAGTCGTTGCTCTATCTGGCTGCTCACTTACACACCACCATATGCGTGATTCAAATACAAACACAACAACGCAAGCAAGTAACGACTACATGCTAAATGGTGCTTACGATGTACAAACACACAACCAAACTGTGCAACCAAGCAATGATTACGATGCGTCAAAACCTTTTAAGCCCCTAAAGCACCATAAAACGCTCGTTAATTACGTAGAGCAAATGGCATTAGACTTAGTTGACACACTAGAGTACGACGCAGAGGCCGATACACAGGTTAATATTGCTGTTAGTACATTGGTAAATTTTGACTCGTCACTCAATAAAAGTAACCAGTTAGGTAACCAAATATCCGAAACATTAATCCATCAATTACAAAAGTTTGGTTACAGTGTGGTTGATTTTAAAACCACCAGCACAATAGACGTAAACAGACGCGGTGATTTTGTGTTTTCACGAAATATCAAAAAGCTGAGTGAAGATCATATGGCAAGCCATGTATTAGCGGGCACCTTAATTTACAGAGAAAACGGTGTGGTAATAAATACACGCGTTATAAATGTTAACACCAAACAGATTGTGGCCAGCAGCCGAGAGCTTATTCCGCATTATGTACTAAGCAAAGAAGACATATATTTATCAAGTAATTAACTCATACTCCCATTGATTTAAACCTTGATATAAAAAACCAGATGCCGTTATAATTTAACCCTAGCACACCGCTGTGGCCTCTTAGTTAAATGGATATAACGGCCCCCTCCTAAGGGGCAGTTGCAGGTTCGATTCCTGCAGGGGCTGCCAATAAAATCAATGAGTTACATGGCTTTCTTTTTCTTTCGCTTATTTTTTATAGCACATTTATAGCATCGTAAATTGAAATATAAATAATTAGCGCTGTCCTTTTATTAAAATAGCCAAATTACATTCAGTCTGCTTTGT
The DNA here is from genome assembly GCF_054960575.1 of Pseudoalteromonas sp. PSi26. Lineage (NCBI taxonomy): Bacteria > Pseudomonadati > Pseudomonadota > Gammaproteobacteria > Alteromonadales > Pseudoalteromonadaceae > Pseudoalteromonas > Pseudoalteromonas sp. PSi26. The sequence goes on from NZ_JBHNYT010000002.1 coordinate 239,368, forward strand.
GCCATGAGCGGTCATTGGTAACGCGCTATTCAGCCGAGCCGTTGTTTGGCGTTGGCTGCATTTGCTTGTTAGCTTGAATATACTCTAGTCCCAATTCTTTTTTGCATATATCTCCGCTCTCAAACTTTTCATCAGAATAAAATAGTGCACCAATTATCTTATTATTTGTTGGGTTAAGAGACACACTTAACGAATCAACTCCCTTCGTTTCATTGCGATTAATTTTTAAAGTCAAAGAGGTTTGGTTTTCTGCGCGTTGCATTTTAACGTGTGTAACAGAAGAAACTTGGTAAAAAGCAGGATACAGAATTAAAGAAGAACTGAACGCGTTAATTAAAGCTTGTTTATCATTCCACTCTGGAGTTGATTTCTTATACCTTTCCATTGCAGTTAAGTAATCATGATATTCATCTATTCGATCAGCAGAGTGATAACTTTTTGATAGGTTCTTAACGTCATAAATATAATTATTGATTTGAATAAGCTCATCACTTGAGCATACGTTAGCGAAACTCCCTGCTGTGAAAGTCGAACTTAGTAGCAATACTAAATGACTAAGTTTCATATTTGAAAACATACGCCTCCCTTCAAGCTAACACCCACATAAGGGGCGGTAACACATGGGCTAAAATTAGGAGCGAAGTGACGCAGCCCATGTGTTAGCGTCCCAGCGAAGCGACTTAATGTGTTTGTTATATTTGTGGCTTATTCAAACTGCTGTTTGTCCCACGGTTGATTTTTGTCTTCTCTGAATGCGTCCCAGCCTTTAGGTAGATCTGCAAGCTCAATCATTTCTGGAAATTTGCTAATAAAACACCCCATACAAATTACCATGCCGTCATCGGGGTCATCCGTAGTGTTGCACATAAACTGCCACCCATCATCTATGTAATGATTAACTTGGATTATTGGCTCCAATCTTTCATAGACAAATTTGGTAGTTACTGCAGCAGAGTCTATTGGGCAACTGAAAGGCCATTCATCTTCTTTAAAGGTGTGCTTATGCATAATTTCCCAGACAAATATAACAATTTAATAGTGCGCTCATCGCGCATATTTCTGCCGACTTAACGCTCACTTATCTACTTTTAACAAATAACCTAGGGTATTACTATCACTAAGTTTTCTAAAACTTTTCAGTAAAGTTAAATGGAACAATATGGGCGCGTCGCTCATTTACATGAATATATGTGCAAAGAGCAGTTTGACCAATCAAGTAACTACGATATTTAGTCAACCTCAACGTCTGCTAATCGCCGCCCTTAAAAACCTAAGATACTAATAATTATTAAGTTGAAGCATTAGCAAAACAGTTTCTTATAGCTAAAAATTTATAACTACACATAAAAAAGCGAGTAAATGAAAATTTACTCGCTTTTTTATTTTGATATTTAATCGTTAGTAATTAACCATCATTAGTGATTTTATCGATCAGCTCAGTGAGTACTATGTCGGCTTGGCTGGTCTCTACTTGGCAGGTTCCTGCATTTAAGTGGCCGCCGCCGCCGTATTTAAGGCATAACTCACCTACGTTTGTGTTTGAGCTGCGGTTAGTAATTGACTTACCAATTGCATACACTACGTTTTGCTTTTTAAGCCCCCACATTTTATGAATTGAAATATTGCAGTCGGGGTACATAGCGTAAATTACAAAGCGGTTGGTGGCGTAAATGGTTTCTTCTTGGGTTAGATCTAGCACTACTAGGTTTTTATGCACTGTTGCACATTGTGTTATTTGTGCTTTTGCTTTTTCGTTGTGCTCATTATAAAGCGCAACTCGCTCTGCAACATCTTCCATTTGCAAAATGTCGTCGATGCTTTGATTTTTACATGCATCAATGAGCTTCATCATTAACTGGTAGTTTGAAATTTTGAATTCGCGAAAGCGGCCTAGGCCTGTGCGGGCATCCATTATAAAGTTCATTAACACCCAGTCGGTTGGATTGAGTATTTCATCTTTAGAAAACTTAGCTGCGTCGCCTTTATCTACAGCGTCCATCATATCTACTGAAATATTAGGAAATTTTTCGGCGCCGCCGTAGTAGTCGTAAACGACTCGCGCAGCTGAAGGCGCTTTAGGGTCAATTATGTGATTTTTAATGTCGCTTGCGTTTCGAACGGTTTCACTTAAGTGGTGGTCAAATGCTATGTGACAACCCGCTACGTAGGGAAGGTTAGTGGTAATATCGTTAGCGGTGATGTCTATTTTTCCATCTTGCATGTCTTTTGGGTGTACAAACAAAATGTCATCAATTAGATCTAAATCTTTTAGTAGTACAGCACATACAAGGCCATCAAAATCGCTACGAGTGACTAGTCTAAATTTATTATTGGGCATAGCTATTCCATCTTTTTAATTAAATTACGTATTCAGTGTAACAGCTAAACTATTTTTTGAGATACCAGTGCTTAAAAATTATATAAATAAAAAAGCCAAAACAGACGTTTTGGCTTTTTGATAGCAAGTGTTTATTTTTTGTAAGTTATGCGCCAGGGCCACATTCCATACAGTGGTTAATGATATCTGGGCCAAACTTAAGCTTAGCGTTTAAGTCGCGCAGTGCGGTGCGTAAGCCTTCTTCAATAACCGGGTGGTAATATGGCATATTAAGCATTTGTGGTACGGTCATTTTGTTTTGTACTGCCCATGCAAGCAGATGCGCTATGTGCTCGGCTTGTGGGCCAATAAATTCGGCGCCTAAAAATAAGCCGGTGCCTTGCTCTGCGTATACGCGCATATGGCCCTTATTTTTAAGCATTACGCGGCTTCTGCCTTGGTTTTCAAAGCTGACTTCGCCCACTTCAAAACAGCCACATGAGCCTAAACGGTCTGTTATTTGGGTAAAGCTTTCACCTACCATGGCAATTTGTGGGTCGCTGAATACAGCGGCAATTTTGGCCCTGCGTAGGCCAATGCGTATATCTGGGAAACGCCCTGCATTTTGCCCTGCGATGGTTCCCTGATCAGACGCTTCATGAAGTAGCGGTATCATGTTGCTTGCATCGCCGGCTATAAATATGTTTGATTCGCCACATTGCATTGTGTGCGGATCGGCATGCGGTACACCGCGCTCGTCAAGCTCTATGCCTGTATTTTCGAGGCCCAGTTTGTCAACATTGGGCACTCGGCCTGTTGCGGCTAGTACATAGTCAAACTGTTCAGTGTGTTTTTCACCTTGTTTGTCGGTGTAAGTAAGCTGCGCTTTGTCGCCTATTTGCATCATGTCTGATACGTTTGAGTCGGTATCAACAAAAAACTCTTTTGCAAAAATTGTATTTGCATAGTCTTTTACTACGGGGTCTGTGAGTGGACCAATTGCACCACCTACACCAAATAATTTTACATTAACACCTAAACGGCTAAGTGCTTGACCAATTTCTAGGCCAATTACGCCCGGGCCAAATACGGCAACAGATTCTGGTAGGTCGTTCCAATTGAATACGTCGTCGTTAATGATTAATTTGTCACCAAAATTATTAAATACACCAGGGTAAGAAGGGCGAGAGCCTGTAGCAATAACAAACCGCTTGGCTGTAATAATGGTGTGGTCGTCAATTTGTACACGGTTTGCATCTAAAAATTTAGCGTAACCTTTAATTTTGTCTTCGTCTGGAAGTTCATCTACGGCTTCTACTACAAAACCAGCAAAACGATCGCGTTCACTTTTAACGCGTGCCATAACTGCTTTGCCGTCTATCACTGGCTTTGAGCTATGCACACCAAATGCAGGTGCCATTTCAATAGCGTGCGCAGCTTCTGCAGCAGCTATTAATAATTTGCTTGGCATACACCCAACCCGTGCGCAGGTTGTGCCATAGGGACCTGATTCGATCATAAGTACGTTAGGGGTAAACTGTTTAGCATTTCGGTATGCACTGAGTCCTGCGGTACCTGCGCCTATAACTACTACGTCGGTTTGCAATTGTTTCATTGTATTTTCCTTTAATAAATAGGGGCACTTGGCCCCTATTTAGTATTACTTATTAAGCAAAGTATTTTTCTAGGTCGTCTGAGCCACCAATGTGTTTCCCACCAATAAATACTTGTGGAACGGTGTCGCGGCCAGAGATTGCTTTTAGGCTTGTTAATGATGCACCTGCACCCATAACAATTTCTTCATAGGCAAAGCCTTTTTCTGTAAGAAGCTCTTTTGCTTTTTTACAGAATGGACAACCGGGCTTAGTGAAAACGCTCACTGGCTCAGGCTTAGCTTGTTTAGGGTTGATGTAATCAAGCATGGTGTCTGCATCAGACACTTCAAACGGGTCGCCTGGAAGGTCTGGTTCGATAAACATTTTTTCAATTACGCCATCTTTTACCAGCATAGAGTATCTCCAGCTGCGCTTTCCAAAGCCTAAATCGTTTTTGTCTACTAACATGCCCATGCCGTCTGTAAACTCGCCATTGCCGTCTGGTAGTAAAGTAATGTTTTGCGCTTCTTGGTGCTCAGCCCATGCATTCATTACAAATGTATCGTTAACTGACAAACATACAATTTCATCTACGCCATTTTGCTTAAACACACCAGCTAGCTCGTTGTAGCGAGGAAGGTGAGTAGATGAACATGTTGGGGTGAATGCGCCTGGCAGTGAAAATACAGCGACTGTTCTGCCTTTAAAAATTTCGTCTGTTGTTACCGATTTCCATTCGTCATTTTGACGTGTTGCAAATGTAACGTTTGGGATTGTTTGACCTTCAATATTCTTTAACATGGTTTAGTTCCTCTTGATTTGTTAAAGCCATTATGGCGAAAATTTAAATATAGTTCTAATCGTTTGTTTGTATTAAACTGATAGTCAAAAGCTATCAGGGTGGAGCTGAACATGAACTTAAAAGACTTTGAATACGTTAAAGCCATAGCGCAACATAAACATTTTCGTAAAGCAGCCGATGCGTGCTTTGTTAGCCAACCTACACTGAGTGGACAGGTTAAAAAGCTTGAACAAACCTTAGGTGTTACTTTATTTGACCGCTCAACCAAACAAGTAACTCTAACTGCTAAAGGTGTACGTTTATTAGCGCAAATAGAGATTATTTTAGAGCAAACTCAAATACTCAAAGAGCTGGCTTCTGCCTCTAATGAACCATTACAAGGTAAGATAACAATTGGTATTATTCCAACTATTGCGCCGTATTTATTGCCAACTTTGTTAACCTCAATGAAAGAAGCATTTGTAGATAGCCAATTTGCATTTATTGAAATGCAAACAGCCACCATATTAGATGCGCTTAACAATGGTGAGCTTGATTTTGCAATTTTGGCCGATGTAGCTGAGCTTAATCATTACCACACTATTCCACTTTATAAAGAAGACTTTTTAGTCGCTGTTTCAAAAGATAACGCGCTGGCTAAGCATAAAAAAGTCGCGCTTAGCGATCTTCAGGGTTGCAGCCTATTAATGTTAAGTGATGGCCATTGCTTTAAAGATCAAGCCCAAAAGTTTTGTTTTTCAGCAGGGGTTGATGTGTCTAATCAATATAAAGGCAACAGTTTAGAGACGTTACTTGCGCTGGTGGCAATGGATGATGGCGTTACTTTTGTGCCAAAGTTAGCTTGCACACAGCGAACGGGTATTAATTATATGCCTATATTTCCCAATCAGCAGCGTAATGTCGTGTTTGCATGCAGAAAGCATTATCCGCATTTGGCAGGGGTTGAGCAGTTGGGTGAGTGGTTGTCGGCTCACCCTAATTTAAAAACACAGCTTGCTAAAGCGCTTTAAAGATCTTGGCTTATTACTTCAACTACATCGTTGATTTGTACGCCGGGTAGGGGCTGGTCGTCAATGCTTACTGCAACCGCAGTTTGTTGATATAACTGCTCTACACGTATTTTGTTAAGTGTTGTAGTAGTGTGAGGCATTACATTACCAGCTGCATCAGTTAGGTAGTTATGGTGTGCAATGCTCAGCATTTGCCCTTTTTTTAGGCCATGTGCTTTACCTAAATTAATTACTATTTTGCTGTTTTCTATATGCATTATTTTACCTTGCGTTGGAAAGCAGGCTAATACAGCTTGTAAGTCATAACTTAGGGTTTGATTTATATCTTGTATACTTTGACCGTAGGGTGATTGCCAAAATTTATCACTGTTTACATCAATGATGGCGGTTTTTTCGAATGGCCAAGTGCCTTGGCCCTGATAACTATTGCTCCAAAGCTGCTCATAGGTTGTGCCATTAAAAAGGCTAAACTCTATTTTGTAGTTGCGTTGGTAGCTATCGTCTTGCCAAAAAGCATAATCACTATTGAGTTTATCGCTTGTTGATAGGTCTGTAATTTGGCTCAGTAATACGTACTGAGCGTTGGTGCGAGTTGATATTTCTTCTAGCTGAATTTTTGAGTAGTCGTACTGCTGCGAAAAGTAATTATCTACATTTAAAGGCATATTGTAATAAGCAACGGGTAGGGTGCTCATTTTTGATTTTTGTAAGGTGGTGAATATTCGTTTGCTAATTGCTTTGTTTACGTCAAATATTTGACCCATTCTAGCTTGCTCTCGATGAACCAGCTGACTTTGTGTTACGGCAACAAACTTGTTAAGGCTGCTTTGCGGGCATTGCTCTGTTTGCGCAAATATATCTAAACGCAGGGTAATGGCAAATTTATTGTCGTATTTATTTTCACTTACAAGTTCAATTTTTTGAATTTCGCCGTGGCTACTAATTTTTAACTGATCTTGCATTAATACGCCGTCTACCAAGGTTTGTACTGAGCTGACACGCGCCCCAGAAAAAACTAACGCTTGAGTTATGGCATCTTTTATAGCTGCTGATTTGGCCGCGCTTATGTCGTCGTTTTGAATAAGTGCGTGCCCTGTAGATTCATACCACTGCGCATTTGAAAAAGTCGAAAACGTAAATAACGCAGTTGCGCTTAATCCTGCAAATGCCTTTAATAAAAACGATTTCATACTTATTGCTCCAAATAAACGTTAGCTTTATCTTGAGGCAGCAAGGACTGTACCAATGTTATTAATCAATAAAAATAACGTTATAAATGGCATTAAACATGCATATACCACCGTAATTAATTTACTAGGGCACAAAATTATGCGAGCAATTTCATTAGTTATTACACTTGGGTGTTTAAGCTTGAGTGGGTGCAGCAGCGTGTTTGATAAGCATGTTGAGTACAAATATGTTGAGCCTAATAATTACCCGGTATTAAAAGCGGTAGGTTATGCACCTATTAGTTTACAAAAAGGGGCAAGCGCTTCACAAAAGCAGCTTATGGCTATTAAAGCCTCTAAACTTGAAGCATACAGAGAGCTTACAGAGCAAGTATATGGGCAAAAGGTAACTGCGGGTATAAGCGTAGAAAACGCAGTCGCTAAGGATGATTATCTAGAAAGCAAAGTGCAGGGCGTTATTAAAGGTGCACAAATAATAAAAACGTATGCAGTAGACGACACATACGTAACTGAGCTGGAACTCAATATGAAGCGCGTGCATGATCTATATATTGGCGAAATAAAACCACGTGAAGTAAAAAAAGTAACGTACTACTGATAAATTTTCATTCGCAATTAACTTTACAGCTATACGATTAGTACATAGACAAGTTAGAGTTTTAAATATAAAGCAGTATGAATATTATAATGCGTCAACTAAACAGTCTCACCTGAGTACAATAAACCTTATTCAAAAAGGTTGACGCAGCTTGGCTCTTTTTTGGGTTTTCAAGTTTATGAGACTAATAATTAGAAGATTTAAATATCTAAAAGTAGATAATTTGGCTGAAGCGTTATCAGTTTATGCTTTTAAATTTCTGACAAGCTGACCATTAGTGTTAACTTCACCGCCAGACTGATTATATGTGGTGGACGATGGAGCACCAATTAAAATGTTTTTTAGTTGTTTGACGCTAAGCTGTGCCTGATGTGCTGCATGCGCGTTTACTTCGTTTTGTTTTTGGCATTTCTCTAACTTACTGCGAACTTGGGCTATAAGCTCGGGAAGCTCTTCAGACTGCTCGTCATTCTTTGCAAGTAACTTGTTCAGCTCTTGGTCTAAGGTATTTAGCTTGGTTAAAAAAGTCATTTTTTGTTGGGTAATTTCTTTTAAACCTTCACCTCTCCTTGAGGCAATAGCTGTTAGCTCGTCGTTTAATAAAACAGCGAGAGAATCTAAACACTTATCTTGCTCGTTTAGCTTAACAATAATTAAGCTATTATGATCAGCCATAGACATCAAACTCGAAGTTAGCTAAATTTTTAGCAAGCTTTTCACTGTCTATTTGGTACTTACCTTCAGTGATTGCTTTTTTTAGCTCGGCAACTTTATTACTGTCAAAACCAGAAGATTGCTGTGCTTTTTCTTGCAGTGTTTTTAATTGCTGTGCCTGTGGTGTTAAGCTTACAGAATCGCTAGCAGCTTTAGGTGTTGCCGATTGAGCCGCTTGTGTATTTGCATTATCTCTTTGCAAATCAACCTTTTGTTGTTTAGCATTAGCTAAAGCGCTTGGTTGTTGATTACCTGAATTTACTTGATTAACCATAATAAAAATCCATAATTTACCCAACTAATACCAGTATATCGGCATATCTTTAGTAAACTTTAATATTATTTTCAATTAAATATTTACCTGTACAGACTCTACACCATCTACACGCGCATTTAAAACTTTACCTGTTTTTTTGTTCTCTACAAGTATTTGTTCGCCCAAAGTACCATCTTCAAGCGCAACACCGGTCGTTTTTATCTGTAAGCCTTTAGTGCTTGCATAAATATTAATTGCATCACCTTTGCATACCATACATATTTGATTGAGCAATATTGGCATACCTTCGCGAATGTTGCGTTTACTTCGACTGCCAATAAGTGCTTTAGGATCGTCTTGATATTGCACTCTTACAAAGTGTGTCGGTTTCATCTCAACAGTTAGGTGAGCGCTGGTTATTACTTCACCCCGCGCAATATTATCAGTTGTAACAACAACGGGTGCCATTTTTAGCACCTTTATATGTACGTATTGTGCCCAGCTTTGTGGATCGTCGCATTTTACTTGTATTGTAATTTGTCTGTTAAACGGTGGTTCACTTGATGAAATAATATCAGGTGTCGTTGAACAAGCACGATCAGGTATACGGCTGTCTAACGGCAATGCACTGAGGTGTATTTGCTCACTATCGTGTTCGCCAATTTGCTCAGCAATGTATTTTACAGCCATTTCTTGTAGTGAGGCTTTAGTAAATACTTGTGCAGATACAGGGAATGCCATTCCTAGGCTAGTAACAAAATAAAAAACACTGTATCTTTTGATTTTTTTTAACAAACTCATAATGTTTCGACTATGCTTATGGTTTCAAACAGGGTATAAATATTTTGCGTCAAAATTAAGACGCTCCCACGATGTTGTGTAGCTTTGTATATGTAGGAAGCAATTATCGTTCCGTATTATTTGTTTTCTAAAGGAGATTTTAATGGCAGGCATTTTAGACTCAGTAAACCAGCGTACTCAGTTGGTTGGCCAGAACCGCCTAGAATTACTATTATTTAAACTCAGAGGGCGCCAGCGTTTTGGGATCAATGTATTTAAGGTAAGAGAAGTCCTTCAATGTCCTCCGCTTACTAGTATGCCAAAATCGAATTCTTATATTCGTGGTGTTGCACATATTCGTGGTCAAACTATTTCGGTTATTGATTTATCAATGGCGGTAGGTGGACGTCCAATCGATAACATCAAAGACAGTTTTATCATCATTGCTGAATATAATCGCTCAGTGCAAGGCTTTTTGGTCGGTGGTGTTGAACGTATAGTTAATATGAACTGGGAAAAAATAATGCCACCACCTTCTGGTGCCGGACGTTATTCATATCTAACCGCCGTTACTGAAATAGAAAACGAGCTAGTAGAAATATTGGATGTTGAAAAAATATTAAATGAAATTTGCCCTGTTAACACAGAAGTAAGTTCTGAAGTTGCTGAAAGTGGTGACATTCAAAAAGATTTAGGTGAACGAATTGTATTTATTGCGGATGACAGTGCGGTTGCGCGAAATCAGGTAAAACGAGCACTTGAGCCGCTGGGTGTACAAACTGAGTTGGCTAAAAATGGCAAAGAAGCCCTCGTAAGATTAAAAGAAATTGCCAAGCTAGATTGTCAAACAGATATTACAGAACGTGTTGCTTTGCTTATATCTGATGTTGAAATGCCAGAGATGGACGGCTATACATTAACAGCAGAGATCAAAGCAGACCCTAAACTTGCCCCTTTGCATGTCATTTTGCATACATCACTGAGTGGTGTATTTAACCAAGCAATGATTGAAAAGGTTGGGGCTGACGATTTTATTGCCAAATTTAACCCTGATGAATTAGCCACGGCGGTTAAAAAATGGGTTCATTGTGAATAATCAAAACAGGTGCTACTAATTTGAATAATAAAGACTTGCAGCAAAATGAATACGATCAGTTCCGTTCGTTTTTAGAACAGCAATGCGGTATTGTTCTTGGTGAAAACAAGCAATACCTGGTAAAAAGTAGACTTGCGCCCCTTATGGCTCGTTTTGATGTAGGGTCGTTATCTGAACTTGTTAACAAAACACTCGGGCCGCATGAGAGGCAATTGCGCGCGGCTGTTGTTGATGCGATGACTACAAACGAGACTCTATGGTTCAGAGACCAATACCCCTTTGAACTACTTCAAAACAGATTGTTTCCTGAGTTTAAAGATTTAAGGCGGCCTGTAAAAATTTGGTCTGCAGCTAGTTCGTCTGGTCAAGAGCCTTACTCTATTGCTATGTCGGTTGCTGAATTTCAATCTAAGCAGCCTGGTGTATTAAAAATGGGTGCTCAGATCATTGGTACTGATATTTCTAACACCATGCTAGACATGTGTAAAAATGGCGAGTATGACGCGCTAGCTTTGGCGCGAGGGTTGTCTGCAGAACGTCGAAAAAAGTTTTTTACAGACAGCGGCAATGGTATGGCAAAAGTAAACGATACATTGAAAAAGCAAGTGAGTTTTAGACACTTAAATTTACTAGATTCGTATGCGTTAATGGGTAAATTCGATATTATTTTTTGTCGCAATGTACTTATTTATTTTTCTCCTGAGGTAAAAGCCAAAATTATCAAACAATTTGCGCAAGCACTTAATCCTAAAGGTTATTTATTTTTAGGGGCTTCAGAGTCAATGGCCGGATTAAGTGATGAATTTGATATGGTTAGATGCAATCCTGGTATTATCTACCAAAAGAAGTAACCCCTCTTTCTTTCCTTTAAAACGACACACAATGTGTCGTTTTTCATTTTAAATCATTCGATTACAAAAAATATAATCACTCAATTATAAATGGCTTATTTATTGCTTCATTCACACTAAGTCAATTTTTTGGAGATGGTTATGGCTATCAGTTTTGATAAAGCTTTAGGTGTGCATCAGCATACTATGTTGATCCGTTCACAACGAGCAGAAGTGCTAGCAAGTAATATTGCTAATGCTGATACGCCGGGCTACAAAGCAAAAGATATTAATTTTGCCTCAGCGTTAAAAGCGGCAAAATCCCACCAGCAAAGCGGCAATACAATGGTAACCACTAATGAAAAACATATAGGTGGTGGTACCCGCAGTGTGGGTGGTGTTGAATTATTTCGTACGCCAAATCAAACAGATACAGGTGATGGTAACTCAGTGGATGTGCAAGTGGAACGGAACTTGTATACACAGAATGCGATGGAGTATCAGGCCAGCTTACAATTTTTAAGCGGCAAGTTTAAAGGCCTGAATAAAGCCCTCGGTAGTCAAGGATAATAATTATGAGTTTATATAACGTTTTTGATATTGCTGGTTCTGGTATGAGTGCACAAAATGTGCGTTTAAATACTACAGCGAGTAATATTTCGAATGCTAATACAATTAGCTCTTCTCAAGACAAAACGTACCGAGCGCGACAACCTGTATTTGCTGCAGAGCTTACCAAAGCTTCTGAGTCGGTAAGTAACAATCAGGGCTCCTCTGTTGGTGTTAAGGTACTGGGCATTGTTGAAAGCAGTGCACCACTGCAGATTGAATACAACCCTAATCACCCGAGTGCGGATGAAAATGGTTATATTTACAAACCCAACGTTAATGTTGTAGAGGAGATGGCTAACATGATTTCTGCCTCTCGCTCTTATGAAACAAACGTGCAAGTTGCAGATGCAGCTAAGCAAATGTTAAGTAAAACTCTGCTGCTAGGTCAGCGTTAACCGAGGGTAGGTTATGAGTAACGATATTAGTACATCTTCATCCTATTTAGACTCTTTACGGTGGCAAGATACAACACCTACTTCAAATGAAGAAAAGAGCGATGCGTTAACTCAAGAAGATTTCTTCTCGTTGTTAACTCAGCAATTATCTTTTCAAGATCCGAGCAAGCCCGCGGATAACGATCAAATGATTGCACAAATGACCAATTTCACGATGGCTGAAGGTATCTCAAACCTTAATAGTAATTTTGAGTCACTTGCAGCTTCGATGACATCTAACTCAGCTTTACAAGCGTCAACATTAGTTGGGAAGCAAGCATTATTAGAGTCAGATTCTTTAGATTTAAATGCAACTGGTGAAGCAAAAGGTTCAGTGGTTGCAGAAAGCCCTGTAGAGAGTTTAACGCTTCGTATAACAGATGAATCGGGACAACTTGTAAGAAGTATTGAACTAGGATCGCAATCTGCTGGTGCAATACGTTTTGCTTGGGATGGTAAAAACGAAGCGGGTGAACGTTTACCGGAGGGTGAATACAATATAGTGGCCGAAGGGAGCACCAACGGTGAATTTTCAAGCCTTCCTATTGCTACGTTTAAAAATATTGAAAGTGTAAATATAAATGGTGCTAATGGCATCATTATTAACACTAAAGAAGGTGCGGTTAGGCTGACTGATGTCGCAGAGATCGCGTAATAGAGTTTAATAATATTTCGCCTGTTTGCAGGCTGTATTTAATAGGTTAGAGGTCAATTATGAGCTTCAATATTGCATTAACAGGCATAGCTGCCGCACAAAAAGATTTAGATGTTACCGCAAATAATATTGCGAACGTTAATACAACCGGTTTCAAAGAGTCACGTGCTGAGTTTGCAGATGTATATGCCTCTTCAGTGTTTAGTTCTGGTAGAACTAAAAATGGTGACGGTGTTCAAACTACTATGGTTGCCCAGCAATTTCACCAAGGTTCGCTGCAATTCACTAATAACTCATTGGATTTAGCCATTACAGGCGAGGGCTACTTTGCGATGAGCCAAGATTTGGGCGCACAAGATTTTACCTACACGCGAGCAGGCGCTTTTAAATTAGATAAAGATAACTTTGTTGTTGATGCTAAAGGGAATTATTTGCAGGGGTTTCCAGTTGATGAAGCAACGGGTGATACAACGTCTGTAAGTTTGAGCACGTCGTCTGCATTGCAAATTCCAGATTCATCGGGCTCACCACGTGCAACGGCTAATGTATATAGTTCATTTAACTTAGATTCACGTGCAGATGCACCTTCAATTGTCTTCGACCCAGAAACGAGCGCTTCATATAATAGTTCTACATCAACAACGGTTTATGATTCTCTGGGTGAGCCTCATGTACTACAGTTTTTCTTTGTTAAAACTGATTCTGCAGTAACGGGGAATGACAATGAATGGGAAACTTACGCTACTTTAGATGGCAAATCATTTAGCCCCGCAGGTGTTGAAGAGACTGCTGCTCCCTATACACCGTTATCAACATTTCAATTTGACTCAAGTGGTTTACCAACCTCTACAGATGGTGTCGCTAACACCGGGACTACCTTTAATCCATTAACAGTTCCAGGTGGTGCAGGTGCAGCAGTCGGTTTATCAGATGTGCTTACAAATGGCGCAAGTTTTCCAGATGATATTGATATTAATTGGCGTGATGAAGCCGGCACTACAAATAAAGTACCTACTCAGTACGCAAGTCGATTTGAAGTTAAAGCGCTAGACCAAGATGGCGCTACGGTTGGTCGTTTAGCGGGTATTGATATTGGTACCGATGGTAAAGTTGTTGCCTCTTACAGCAACGGTGATTCTACATTCCTTGGTCAAGTTGCTATGGTGCGTTTTTCAAATTCACAAGGATTACAACAAGTTGGTGATACTGCTTGGAAAAAAAGCTTAACGTCAGGTGAGCCAATTGCTGGTGAACCAGGTTCAGGTACTTTAGGTTCAATAAATTCATCAGCACTAGAGCAATCAAATGTGAATTTAACGAATGAGTTGGTTGACCTAATTAGTGCTCAGCGTAACTTCCAGGCTAACTCTCGTGCGCTTGAGGTAAACTCAACACTACAACAGGCAATTTTACAGATTCGTTAATTTAATACTTAACACCATTTTTAAGGGCTGCTTTTTCAAGTGGCCCTTCTTATTTCACTTCATTTAGTTTGTTTTATAACCATTTCACATCATTTCCTATTGTGGCATCTATTTTGCATTTCTTGTGTATAGAGATTTTTAATATGAGTCGATGCTATGGACAAAATGGTCTACATTGCGGCCTCAGGCGCTAAACAAAGCCTACAGGGGCTGGCCCTTAAAGCCAATAATTTGGCGAATGCGAATACTACTGGATTTAAGTCAGACTTTGCACAAGCTCGCTCTATGCAGGCTTTTGGTGAAGGGTTGCCATCACGTGTGTTTTCTATGCAAGAGCGCCCAGGTTCTAATATGACTTCTGGCGGCATAGTCGAAACAGGCAGAGACCTCGATATTGCAATGAGTGATAACGCATGGTTAAGCGTGCAGGATGCCTCAGGCAATGAAGCTTATACCAAGGTGGGTACATTAAATATTACCGCTGAAGGTATGTTAATGACCAGCCATGGTCGTCAAGTAATTGGCGAAGGCGGGCCTGTCATTTTACCAGTACCGATCGAAAAAATTGAATTTAGTGAAGACGGCGCAATTCAAGTTCGCCCGCAGGGGGCGCCTGCTACATTTTTAGAAGAAGTTGACCGCTTGAAGGTGGTTGAAGCTAATAGTTTTCAACTAGAAAAAGGGAACGATGGTTTATTTAGGCCTAAAGCAGGAGAGGTTGTTGATACTTCTGCCAATGTCAAAGTTTTAAGCGGTACCTTAGAAATGTCTAATGTGAACCCAGTTCACGAAATGGTCGATATGATCAGCCATCAACGTCAATTTGAGTTACAAGTAAAACTGATGAAAACAGCTGAAGATCTTGATAGATCACAAGATCAGCTGATGCGCATAGTTTAACTTTAAATGAGGACACGATTATGAATCCAGCATTGTGGATCAGTAAAACGGGGCTAGACGCTCAGCAAACCGATATTTCGGTTATATCAAACAATTTAGCGAATGCCAGTACGGTAGGCTATAAAAAAAGCCGCGCTATTTTTGAAGATTTACTTTATCAAAATATTAACCAGCCAGGTGGGCGCTCGTCGCAAGACACTGAAATGCCGTCTGGTTTAATGCTAGGTGCCGGTGCAAAAGTAGTGGCTAACCAAAAGAACTTTTCTCAGGGTAATATGCTAACCACTGAAAATTCATTGGATTGGATGATTTCAGGGCCTGGCTTTTTTGAAGTATTACAACCCGATGGCAATATTGCTTATTCTCGTAATGGGCAGTTTACTACCGATGGTGATGGTCGAATTGTAACGTCTGGTTCTGGTTATGTAGTGCAACCAGAAATGAATGTTCCCGATGATGCGCAATCAATCACTATTTCACAAGATGGTGAGGTATCTGTTCGTATTTCAGGTCAAGCCGACAATGTTGTGATTGGCCAGCTTACAATTAGTGACTTTATTAATCCATCGGGCCTTGAGCCTGTAGGGCAAAATCTTTATACCGAGACGGCAGTAAGTGGCGCGCCTGTGCAAGGTAATCCGGGTGTAGAAGGCTTAGGCACAATTATTCAGGGCTCACTTGAAACATCAAACGTAAATGTAACTGAAGAACTGGTTAACCTAATTGAAACGCAGCGTATTTACGAAATGAACTCTAAAGTTATTTCGGCTGTTGACGAAATGATGAGTTACATCAATCAGCAATTATAAGGTGTAGGGGGAATTATGCGTCATTATATGTTATTTGCGGTAGGTACATTATTTTTAAGTGGCTGTGTTTCAACACAAAATAGTGATGTTGTTCAAGATGACCCCTATTATGCGCCAATGTATCCTGAACCAAGTATGGAACCCGTAGTTGCAACGGGTTCGTTATTTAATACTAATGTCTCAAACGACTTATACGCAGACAGAAAAGCACTGCGTACTGGTGACATTATTACTGTAAATTTACAAGAGTCTACTCAAGCTACTAAAGCAGCTAAAACAGAAACCGATAAGCAATCTGATGCAAGCCTAGACCCTGTCATAGGGCTCGGAGGCCTTCCGGTCAATATAGGCGGCGATAGTATCCAGTTTGGCATTGGTAGTGACGCCTCTTTTACGGGGGATTCTAAATCAAATCAATCAAACAGCTTATTTGGCAATATTTCAGTCAATGTTATGCGTGTTTTACCTAACGGTAACTTAGTGATTCGCGGTGAAAAGTGGTTAACGTTAAACACTGGTGAAGAATTTATTCGTTTGGAAGGTTTAGTACGCCCGCAAGATGTGAGTTCTGATAATACAGTTGAGTCAAACCGAATAGCCAATGCGCGTATTCAGTACTCTGGCAAAGGGCAAACGCAAGAAGCGCAAAGTGCAGGTTGGTTAACACGCTTTTTCAGCAGCTCGATTTTTCCTTTTTAGAGGGCATTCGTTATGAATGTATTAAAGTTAATTTGTTTAATCACGCTAATAGGTTGTCAATTTTCGGCACATGCTGAGCGTATTAAAGATATTTCTATGGTCGAAGGGGTTAGATCGAACCAGTTGGTAGGTTATGGCTTAGTGGTTGGTTTACCCGGCACTGGTGAGCAGAGCCGCTTCACTCAGCAAAGTTTTAAAGGCATGTTAAGCAATTTTGGTATTTCGCTACCTGCAAATTTAAGCCCTAAAATTAAAAACGTTGCTGCCGTTGCTGTACATGCTGAATTACCCGCATTTAGAAAGCCAGGACAAACAATTGATATAACCGTTTCATCTATAGGTAGTGCGGGTAGTTTGCGCGGTGGTACGTTATTACAAACATTTTTAAAAGGGGCTGATGGCAATGTATATGCCGTAGCTCAAGGTAGTTTAATAGTGGGAGGCTTAGGTGCTCAAGGCGCTGACGGCAGCCGTGTTGTTATTAATACCCCAACAGTTGGCCGCATTCCAAATGGCGCAACAGTAGAGCGTGAAGTTAAAAGTCCGTTTATGCAAGGCGATTTTATTACGTTTAACTTAAACCGCCCTGATTTTACAACGGCAAAACGCCTTGAAAAAACAATTAACGATTTAGTCGGGCCTAACAGTGCAAAAGCAATTGATTCTGTGTCTGTTCGTGTGATTGCCCCTCGAGATGCTTCTCAACGCGTATCTTATTTATCAACGCTTGAAAATCTTGAATTTAAACCTGCAGATATGTCTGCAAAAATTATTGTTAACTCGCGTACAGGCACCATTGTGATTGGTAAAAATGTTAAGTTACAGCCTGCAGCAATAACACATGGCGGGTTAACTGTAACCATTTCAGAGCAACAAAATGTGGCTCAACCTAATGCATTAGCTGAGGGAGAAACCGTTGTAACGCAGCAGTCAATTATAGATGTAAATGAAGATGATTCGCGTGCATTTGTGTTTAACCCGGGTGTTAGTTTAGACGATTTAGTTCGTGCTATAAACGAGGTAGGCGCAGCGCCTGGCGATTTAATGGCTATTTTAGAGGCCCTTAAAGAAGCCGGGGCAATAAACGGCCAACTTGTTGTTATTTAATATTTATTAAGCTTTAGCAAAGCCTTTGCTAAAAACTTTGCTAAAGCTTCCCGTTTACTCCCTCATTCATATTTCCAATCTGGCTTAATTTTTGCATTTTAAATTGTATTATTCATTATTGTGTCAAAAAGCTGATGGAAACTAATCATCTAGACAAACAAAACTTTTTTGATTTAGGCAATTTAGATTCACTTCGTAAAGAAGCCTTAAGCGGTGGTGATGCATCGACCGATGCATCTAAAGCCGCTCTTAAAAAAGCAGCTGCGCAATTTGAAGCTATTTTTACCCAAATGCTACTTAAAAGTATGCGTAAAGCTAACGAAGCGTTTGAAGACAAAGAAAGCCCACTTAACTCAAGTAGCGTTAAGTTTTTTGAAGACATGCATGATCAACAATTATCAACTGAGCTTTCATCAAATGGGTCTTTAGGCCTTGCTGATTTAATTGTCCAGCAGTTATCGCCAGACGGCAAAACTTTTATGCCAGGTTCTGTTTTGAGAACCACCAATGACTTTTTAAGTGATATGCGTGCGGGCTCTTCGCTTCCTCATACCCAAAATAAAGAAAAAGCTGCTGTTAATGTTCAAAACGATAAAACCGATTCTAAAGTGCCTGAAGCTCCTTCAGCGCCATTCGAAAGTACTGAAGAATTTGTCACTACAGTATGGGAACACGCTCAAACAGCAGCACAAAAAATTGGCTTAAACCCAGCAGTTATGGTTGCACAAGCCGCACTTGAAACAGGTTGGGGTAAGCACATTATTAATAAAAGCGACGGTAACAGTTCAAATAACTTATTCAATATTAAATCAGATAAAAGCTGGGATGGAGAAAAAGCAAACAAAGTAACCCTAGAGTTTGAACAAGGAACGCCTGTTAAAAAACAAGCAAGCTTTAGAGCTTATGACTCAATAAAAGAGAGCGTAAACGACTTTGTTGATTTTTTAACCCAAAACCCACGCTACCAAGAAGCATTACAAAATACAGCTAAGCCAAGCGAGTTTTTAGATTCATTACAAAAAGCCGGCTACGCAACGGATCCTAATTACGCGGACAAGATAAAAAAAGTACTTAACAGTGCTCAATTAAAAGATGTTGCAACAAGCGTAATTCGCCAAGGAGTAAAGTAAATGTCGTTTAACTTATTAAACATTGCCAGTTCTGGGGTTAGAGCTAACTCTGAACTACTGCAAACGACAAGTAAAAATATTGCGAATGTAAATACTGAAGGCTACGTGCGAGAGCGCACTGAGCATACAACTATGGTCGATAACCAGGTAGGGAAAGGAGAAACCTATCGCTTGTTAAACCAGTTTGCCCAAGAGCAACTCAACAGAGATACCTCTAATAAAACGTTTTTTGATCAATTTGTTACAGAGTCAAACCGCGTTGATAGTTTATTTTCAGAAGATTCTAATAGTTTATCTACTAGTATAAATTCATTGTTTAATAATGTTCAGGAGTCGTTAAATCAGCCTTCGTCTACCGTTGCTCGCTCGCTGGTAATGACGGATGCTGAAAATTTAGTGAATCAAATGGACAGACTCTCAGGCATTGTTTTCGATCAGAAAAATATTGTAAATGAACAGCTAGACATATTTACAGAAGAGGCAAATGGCTTAATTCAAAAAATTGGTACATTAAATCAAGATATTGCTGCTGTTAACGGCACTAATAACCAGGCTGATGCAAGTTCTACTTATAATGAACGCGATAAGGCAATCCGTGATTTATCAGAACTTATTGATATAGAAACACTGGATGGCCCAAATGGTGAAAAACTTGTATTTATGGGTACCGGTGAAGCGGTTGTAATGCAAAATGGCTCGTTTAATTTGTTTTCTATGCGTGGCGATCCTGATCCAAACTTTAAAGAACTTAGGTTAGATGTTAATGGGGGCAAGGCAGTGCCGCTTGAAGTTGATGTATCTAAATTAAAGGGAAAAATTGGTGGATTACTGGCATTTAGAGACGATGTGCTAGTCCCTGCTCAAAATCAAATTGGCCAAATGGGTTTAGTAATAGCCGATTCTTTTAATGAACAAAACAAGCTGGGTATGGACGCTAATGGAGAGCTAGGGGGTAATATTTTTAATATTCCTACGGTTGGTGGCTATGCTTATACCGCTAATACGGGTAGTTCAAGTATGACTGCAACCCTTGAAGCTGGTAAGGGCAGTGAATTGCCTGCAAGTGACTTTATAATTACTTATACCAGTGCTTCAACGGTCGAAATTCAGCCAGTAGATAATAAAGGTGAACCGCTAGGCACAGCATCGACAGCAAATATAACCGCTGGCGTCATTGATTCATCAACAATCACGAGTGGCGAATCGTTTGGTTTAGAAATTAATGTAGCTGGCGCTGCTAATGCAGGTGATCAGTTTCAAATAAAGCTCAACTCTGAGTCGGCGGCAAATATGTCTTTAGCAACCACTCGTGGTGAAGATTTAGCGCTTGCAGCACCAATAAGAACAGCAAACGATATAGACAACATAGGAAATGCCACCATTACGGTTGGTGAGGTAAGTGATGTTACTACTGGTAGCTTTACAACGTCACCGGCAGGTCTTACAAATGGCCCTATTAGTGTTGTTAAAACCGCTAATCTAAATGAATACACAATAAGTGATGGTGTAAATACCAGTACTTTTACAGCAACTTTGCCAGCAAAAGACATGTTACAACAGGCTGGTGGTGGCTTTGAACTGTATGGTTTTGACTTTGATATAGAAGGCAGCCCTGAAACCGGCGATACATTTACGCTTGAGTTTAACCAAGGTGGCTTTGATGATAACCGTAACGGACAAAAGTTAGCGGGATTACAGCAAGGTGAATTAGTGCGTCAAAATGTTGTTAGCGGTACAAATTCAGACAACCATAAAACATTTAACCAAGCTTATGCAGGATTAGTAAGCGATATAGGCGTGGTAACTAACCAAGCAAAAACGAATGGGGAAGCATTTGAAGCGCTTGCTCAGCAATCTGAAGCCTGGTATGAATCGCTTTCTGGCGTAAATCTTGATGAAGAGGCTGCCAATTTATTACGTTTTCAACAGTCTTATGCGGCTTCTGCGCAAGTACTTGCAACTGCTCGTACTGTTTTTGACACTATATTAAGTGCTGCGAGGTAATTATGCGCTTATCAAACAATTTGATGTACCAAAGTAGTTTAAATTCAATTTTGAACAATCAACAAAATGTTAGTAAGGCTCAAGAGCAAGTTAATACTCAAAAGCGCGTGTTAACGGCGTCGGATGATCCTGCAGCGGCTTCCCGCGCACTTCAATATACCGATAGAATACAGAGTAATGAGCAGTACAGTAAAAATATAACCATGCTTAATAGCCGCTTGAATATAGAAGAAGGTGCACTTGAAAACATTAAAAGCGCATTAGAGAGAGCGCATACTTTGACCATTCAATCAGGAAATGGTGTTTATAGTGCAGCTGACAGAGAGGGGCTTGCGGAAGAAATTAAGGCGCTTCAAAGTACAGTACTTGATTTAATGAACTCTAAAACTGAAGACGGGAAATACATTTTTTCTGGTTATCAGGATAATACACAGACTTACTCGCTCGATTCATCCACCGGTTTATATGTTTACGGCGGCGACCAAGGTCAGCATATGATTAAGATAGCTGAAGGGGTTGATATTAAATCAAGTGATAATGGGTTTGATGCCTTTGAAAAAGTGGATGCGCGTTTAGATGTTGTTTCTAACGATGGAGTTGTATCGGGCGGTATTACAAGTTCTAAGGTGTATGTAACGGAGCAAGGTCAATTTGATACGTTCCATAAACAGAACTATAACCCAGATCCAGCGGCTGCCGCAGGTGCTAATACACTAAATGTGATCACTACGGCGGGATCACCTAATACTTATCAAATAGAGCAAGCAGGGACAATACTAGCAACCGGTAACATCAACGACTCTGTTATTAAGTTTGCAGGTATGGAGATAAGTGTTACGCCAGTTTCGACAGGCCAAATTGATATTACGCTTGAAGCGCCTAAAAAAGAAAATGTGCTTAACTCTATGAGTGAGCTAATAGCGGGCCTGACTAACCCTGCTTTAACTGAAGAAGAATTTGAGCAAGTCATTGCTGACTCGCTTGTTCAAATTACGAATGCAAAAAATAATGTGTCTCTAACCCAAGCTGGACTGGGTGGACGAATCAATACAGCAGAAAAAGTACTGCAATCAAATACAGATTTAGATATTAATAACAAATCAGCACGATCTGACTTGGTTGATATAGATATAACAGAAGCAATAACTGAGTTAACCAAACAAGAAACAGCACTTCAGGCATCACAGGCAACCTTTGGCCGTTTAGCAAACCTTTCATTGTTTGATTACTTATAATTAAACTCAGAGTAAGGCAATACTTTGCCTTACTCTGTAAAAATCTTCGCTTTGAATAAATCCTTCTTTTAAATAAACTACTTACCTCATCAATAAAAGCACTTTAAAAACATTTATAATGGTGTTTTTATTTAGTGGTGACTTTAAATTGTTTTTATTTTAATTATATAAATTCAACAGGTTAAAAAATAAATTTGATTTTTTTAAAAAAAAGCTAAAGGATTTTTTTTCTAGACCGATAACTTAATTAACCAAGCACAGCGTTGAAATTACAACCACTGCTTAATCTAGTAAGTTTGAGAGTAAATGATAAGTTTACTTTAGGAGAGACATCATGGCTTTATATGTAAATACAAATGTTAGCGCGTTAAACGCACAAAGACAATTAAACAACTCAGGTAATGCACTTGATACATCATTCCAACGTTTATCATCTGGTATGCGTATCAATAGCGCAAAAGATGATGCGGCAGGCCTACAAATTTCTGACCGTCTTACATCACAAGTAAATGGTCTAAATCAAGGTAACCGTAACGCGAATGACGGTATCTCTCTGGCTCAAACGGCTGAGGGTGCACTTGATGAAGTAACATCAATGTTTCAACGTATTCGTACACTTGCACAACAAGCATCTAATGGTTCAAATACTGATGAAGATCGTCTAGCAATTCAAGAAGAGATTCGTTCATTATCATCAGAAGTTAACCGTGTTGCCGAAGATACAACTTTCGGTGGTCAAAACCTTCTTGATGGTTCTTACAAAGCAAGCTTCCAAGTTGGTGCTGATGCGGTACAAACTATCGGCTTCAGTATGAAAGATGTGGGTACTACTGCTAGTGGTCCAAACTCAATCTCTGCAAACGGCGGTTTTACATTATCAGGTATTGCAGGTGTTGCTAGTAACTTAACGGGTAAAGGCTTAACAACTTTAGCCGCTGGTGTTTCCGATATTTCTGGTGCAGCGGTAGCGGGCACAGATGACTTTGACACTAAATTTAGAGCTGACACAATAAGTGTATCTACCCAAGGTAATGCGCAATTTGTTTTAGCAGGTATGGATTCGTTAATTGCAGTTGTTGATAAAAAACGTGCAGAGCTTGGTGCGGTTCAGAACCGTTTTCAATCAACAATTCGTAACCAATCGAATATTTCTGAAAACTTATCAGCTGCGCGCTCACGTATTAAAGATACAGACTTCGCAGCAGAAACGGCAAACTTAACTAAGATGCAGATTTTACAACAAGCAAGCCAAACAATTTTGGGACAAGCTAACCAGCGCCCACAGGCTGCACTTAGCCTACTAGGTTAATAAAGCTTTACAATTAGATTAGTCAATTTATTGGCGAAGAAGAAATGAAAGCGCCTCTGCTTAATGGGGTATTAACAAAGGCGCTATAGGATTTTGCCAGCGGAGGCCTTAATCCAAATTGTTCTAACATTTGTAGAACACATATGTACTAGCATAAACTATGCCATTAGTTTATGTCAGTCACCCACTCTCAAACTTATCATATCATAAGGCCCTAAACGGGCCTTATTCTTTTATTATACTACTGCAGCCTTTAAACCGCCCAATTTTAAATAAGAGCCATGTATAACAGGTTTCCAGTCTTTAATAGTCTTTAAGATAAAGTTGGCCTAATGCTTGCTTTTGTCTTTGTAAGTTTATTTTTAACTTACAAAGTGGCAGATAGTTGCCCCTAGGCAGAGTATACCGCCTACATATCTAGTCACTTTGTCAAATTCCCACTTTCTTTGAATGAGATAGTGACCTAACTTTGACAGATAAGAAGAGAGTTTATTATGGCTTTATATGTAAATACCAATGTAAGTGCGATTAATGCGCAAAGGCAGCTTGAGAGAAGTGGAGGTGACTTAGATACGTCATTTAAACGCTTATCGTCAGGTCTTCGTATAAACAGCGCTGCAGATGATGCTGCGGGTTTGCAAATCTCAGATCGTTTACAGTCGCAAATATTAGGCCTGAATCAAGGTAACCGAAATGCGAATGATGGTATCTCTTTAGCACAGACTGCTGAAGGTGCAATGGATGAAATTACCTCTACTTTTCAACGTATTCGAACGCTTGCTCAACAGGCGTCAAACGGCTCTAATACAGATGAAGATCGACTGGCTATCCAAGAAGAAATCCGTCAATTATCTGATGAAGTAAACCGTATTGCTACTGATACTACTTTTGGTGGTCAAAATCTACTTGATGGTAGCTATTCTGCAAGCTTTCAAATTGGTGCTGATGCGGTTCAAACAATCGGGTTTAGCATGCAGGATGTAGGTGGTAGTGCTAACACAATTTCTGCAAATGGTGGTTTTACAATGTCTGGTATTGCAGGGATTGCATCTGCAGTTGCAGGAAAAAGTATGTCTACTTTTGCGGCCGGAATAAGCGAAATTGGTAGCGGTAGCATTACAGCTGCAACTGCTAGTTTCACAAGTATGGTTGCTGCAGAAATTAGTGTATCTACTCAGGCTAATGCACAGCAAGTATTTGCAGGTATGGATGCAATGATTGCTGTAGTTGATAAAAAGCGTGCAGAATTAGGTGCGGTACAAAACCGCTTCCAATCAACAATCCGTAACCAAGCGAATATTTCTGAAAATTTATCTGCTGCTAAATCGCGTATCAAAGACGCTGATTTTGCAATGGAAACGGCTAACTTAACTAAAAATCAGATTTTACAGCAAGCAAGTCAAACTATTTTAGGGCAAGCTAATCAGCGTCCACAGGCCGCACTTAGTCTACTTCAGGGCTAATAAGATCACAGCTAGTCGAAATTAAATACAAATAAAGCTAAAGCTTTCGCTTAAATGGACGATATATGATTTAGAGGACTAAAAATCCAGGACTCTAAATCACGGATAATAGCAGGGTAGGGGTATCCCGTTATTGTCTATCGAACTTTGAAGCGGAGGCTATCATGGCTTTATACGTAAATAGTAATGTGAGTTCTTTGAACGCACAAAGACAATTAAGCAAATCAAGTAACGCATTGGATACTTCATTCCAACGTCTATCGTCAGGTATGCGTATCAACAGTGCAAAAGACGATGCTGCAGGTATGCAGATTTCAAACCGTTTATCATCACAAGTGAATGGTTTAAATCAAGGTAACCGAAATGCAAACGATGGTATTTCACTTGCACAAACAGCTGAAGGTGCGCTTGATGAAGTAACATCGATGTTCCAACGTATTCGTACATTGGCTCAACAAGCATCTAACGGTTCAAATACAGATGAAGATCGTTTAGCGATTCAAGAAGAAATTCGTTCATTATCGTCAGAAGTTAACCGTGTTGCAGAAGATACAACATTTGGTGGTCAAAATTTACTAGATGGTAGCTATGATGCTAAATTCCAAGTTGGTGCAGACGCTGTGCAAACTATAGGTTTTAGTATGCAAGATGTGGGTACTACGGCAAGTGGCCCTAATTCTATTTCAGCAAATGGTGGATTCACATTATCAGGAATCGCAGGTGTTGCAAGTAACTTAACGGGTAAAGGCCTGACTACATTAGCTGCTGGTGTTTCTGATGTTTCTGGTGCGGCAGTTGGCGCTACAGATGACTTTGATACAAAATTCAGAGCAGATACAATTAGCGTATCAACACAGGGTAATGCACAGTTTGTTCTAGCAGGTATGGACTCAATGATTGCTGTAGTTGATAAAAAACGTGCGGAGTTAGGTGCTGTTCAAAACCGTTTCCAATCAACTATCCGAAATCAGTCAAATATCTCAGAAAATTTATCGGCTGCAAAATCACGTATTCAAGATACAGATTTCGCACAAGAAACAGCTAACTTAACTAAGATGCAGATCTTACAACAGGCTAGCCAAACAATCTTAAGCCAAGCAAATCAGCGTCCACAAGCAGCGTTATCGCTTTTAGGCTAATTGATTTGAACTATGAGCCACTTTAGACTAAGTAAATAGTTCAAATGTGGCTTATAGTCTTAATATATGTTTCGAGGGCAGCCGAGATGATTGATTTAAATTCTACACAAAAAACAATAGATGGGCTCAGTGTTGTAAATACATCTATAACTAAAGACGCGGTAAAAGAAGAAAAGCTTGAAAAGGGGACAGCTTTAGCAGCAAGAGAAGCTGTTGATTTGAAGAATGCTCAAAACCTTAAGGATCAAGAAGAGCTAGAAGGTAAAGAAGATAAAGAATTGTTTGTCGAAGTTAAAGACAATCTAGAGAAGCTAAATGAGTATATCCCAATAACATCAACTAATTTAAAATTTGAGTTTGATGATGGTGGAGATCTTCCTATCATTAAAGTGCTTGATAAAAGCAACGATGAAGTAATTAGAGAAATTCCTACCGAAGAGTTCAGGGAAATAGCTAAAGCTTTAGACGAATTTGCCGATAAATTAACTAATAAAGGTTTGCTGTTTAATAAAACAGTTTAGCCATTTACAGCTATTTAGGATTATATTATGCCTCTTATTACATCTGCGGGTATTGGTTCAGGTCTCGATTTAGAAAGTATTATTTCGGCGTCAGTCGATGCTGAAAATGTACCTAAAATGAATGCCTTTGCAGCAAAGGATGAGGCGCTTCAAGTCGAATTATCAGCGATAGGTGAAGTTAAATCTGCTTTATCGCAGTTACAAGATACAATTGAAAAATTAGCAGACCCAGATAATTTCAATAAACGAGTTGCTAATATAACCCAGCCAACAAGTGATGACGGAGACTTGATCTCTGTTACACCTACCTCAGATATCACACCAGGCGATTTTAAAATAGAAGTAGTTGCAATTGCTCAAGGGAGTAGAGCTTTATCTGAAGATGGGTTATTTGCTACTAATGAAGACGTAGTGAGTGTTTCAGGTGGTACATTATCGTTTTCAGCAGGCCCTGATAAATCTTTTGATTTAACCTTAGACGCCGGTGCTACTCTCTCTGACTTACGTGATGCGATAAACGACTCTGACAGTAATTTTGGTGTTACGGCAAAT
This sequence comes from Pseudoalteromonas sp. PSi26, assembly GCF_054960575.1. Taxonomy (NCBI): domain Bacteria; kingdom Pseudomonadati; phylum Pseudomonadota; class Gammaproteobacteria; order Alteromonadales; family Pseudoalteromonadaceae; genus Pseudoalteromonas; species Pseudoalteromonas sp. PSi26. Next base: position 266,549 of record NZ_JBHNYT010000002.1, read on the forward strand.
ATTATTAACACCGGGACCGAAGCGAAGCTTGTTTTGACTTCTACTGTGACAGGCACTGGAAACGATCTTGTTATTACAAACGATAACGCTGAACTCGATAATGTATCCACTTTAGCAAATGCGGGTGGTGCAGGCGGCATTGGAATAGCAGCAGAAAACACCGCAAAAGATGCAATTATTAAAGTTGATGGTATTACCATAACAAACGACACAAATACCTTTAAAGATGCTGTACAAGATATGACGATAACAGCAAAACGTGAAAGTGTTGACAATGAAACTGCCAAACTTTCAGTCGATTTTGACCGAGAAAGTGCGACAACGTTAGTTGATGAATTAATTACAAATTATAATAATGTTATAGGTCAACTAGGGTTTCAGTCACGCATAGGTAAGCCTTTAAATAGTGACTCGACTATTCGCTCTCTTAGTTCGCAATTAGTGAATGCTTTATCAACAAGTTTAACAGATGCGGGTCCCTTTGAGAGTATTTTTGATATTGGGCTTGGAGTTAATAAAGAAGGTTACTTAGAGAAGTCGACTTTAGTCAGAAGCTTGAATGACGCGTTAGATAATAATTTTGATGATATTGGCAAGGCTTTTGCAGGTGAAAATGGTATAGCCTCAAAGTTTGAGGAGCTACTAAATAATTATGTCGACACAAACGGCATAATGAAGCAGCGAGAGGACAGTTTAAATGGACAAATTTCTGAGTTAGAAGATGATGTAGAAAATCATCAATTTAGAATGGAGTCTTTGGAAGCTAGGCTACGAGAACAATATGCAGGGTTAGATGTACTGCTTGCTCAAATGCAATCAACGCAAACTTACTTGAGTGCACAACTGGCAAGCCTTCCAGGGTTTACCCGTTCAGATAGTTAACCATAAAGAATTGATTTAGCAATAAAATATACAGGTGAATTATGTACAACGCTAAAGTAAAGAATTATCAAAAAGAAGCCTTAAAAACGCGAGTTGCAGGGGCTGATAGGTATGAAATTATTCAAATGCTAATGGCTGGTGCAGTTGAGAAAATGGTTTTAGCGAAAGTGGCGATTGAAAAAAAGCACTTTGAGGCAAAAAGTGAGCATATCTCAAAAGCATCAGCAATAATCAATGCATTACGCGGTTGTTTAGATTTTGACGCTGGTGGTGATGTGTCAACAAATCTCTATTCACTTTATACTTATATGGATGAGCGTTTACTGGATGCGAGTATAAAAAACGACCCAGAAATAATTACTGAAGTATCGAACCTATTAAAAGAAATAAAATCAGCGTGGGATGCAATTCCACATGATGTAAGAGAGCAGACGTTATCTGAAAACGGTATCGATGCAAATGTTGGATAAAATGGAATCTTTGATATCGCAGCTTGAAGCTGCGATTGATGAGCCAAACCTAGAAAAAGCCCTCAATTTAGACCGCAAGCTTCTTGACGAAATAAAAGCGACCGATCAATTATCCCTACATGAAAATGCTACTTATTTTCTATCAGTCGCCGCAAGGCATCAAAGTGTATTGAATAAAGTCGACGATTTAAAAAAACAGTCCTTTAAAAATATTACTCAGTTTAATAAAAATCAAAAGAATATTAAGAAATATCAAAATGTCTAAAAATGATCTGCAAAGTGCTCAAGAGTCAATAAATGAGATTGAAGAGACTCTCAATTCAATTTCGCAAAAACAACAAAACGAAGATGCTTTTGTAGATAAAGCCAATATTACTTTTGACAATAATATTCTAGCGTTTAAAAAGTATTTTCCTGATATTGCCGAGAAATTTAGTTCACATCAGCCAAGTAGCAAATTTAACTTATTTCTGAATTCAAATGGCTCAGCCAACTTTATTGACTACGACACTGGAGTGCCTATTTATAGCGAGGATCCTCATAAGCAGTCTAGCGAACAAATAAAAAGTATGCTTGAAAACCCGATCATTGGTAAAGTTGACCATAGCCAATTAGAGTTTTTAAAAAATGAGACGGGTTTTATCCATATTGATTTAATGGCTGAAATTGGCGCTATATACAATGAAACTCAACAAGCCCTTACTCCAACAAAATCCGTTGCTGAATTTATACCTAGTGCAATAATATTTGGTGTTGGCTTAGGTTATCATTTAGATAATATGTTCGGTTCTTTTAATGCAGCTTATATAAGTATTTTTGAACCCAATGAAGATTATTTTTTTGCAAGTTTATTTACATTTGATTGGGCTAACTTTCTCAGCAAAGTAGATGAAGCTGGAAGTTATTTATACTTTTCGATCGGTGTCCCTGAGCAAGAAATGTATGAAGCTTTGCATTTAAGAGCTGGAGAAATTGGTGCGTTTAGTGTTGCAAGTGCACTTTTTTTTCAACATTACCCCTCTGAAGCTGTAAATAAATTAATTAATGAGTTTAAAGGTAATTATCATCAATTTTTTATGGGGTGGGGCTTTTTTGATGATGCACTATTAAGTGTTGCTCATTCAGTGGATAACTCTTTAAAACCTATAAATCTACTACAACCAGCAAAAAAGATTTCAGAAGCTTACAATCATTTCCCTATTTTTATCGTCGCTAATGGTCCGTCATTAGATAATGACATCGATACGATTAAAAAGTTACAAGATAAAGTCATTATTGTTGCTTGTAACTCTGCTACAACAGCGTTGCTCAAGCAAGGCATAACACCAGATTTTCATGTTGCACTGGAAAGGACAAAAGCAACTGAAGACTTCTTGACCGCGTTTATCCCAGAGCATATACGCCAGAAAATAAACTTGCTCGTTCTCAATGTAATGTACCCCAAGGTTTTAGATTTATTCGGCTGGTGTGGAGTAGCATTGAAAAGTAACGAAGCGGGTACCTCTTTATTTCATATATCTGAGTTTTTAAATAATGGCAGGATCACATCAACAATAGGGTTTAGTAACCCCTTGGTTGGTAATACCGCGCTGAGCTTTTTTGGTAGTATGGAGTTCAAAAATATCTATCTTTTCGGAGCAGATAACGGTTATAAAGACCCTAATCACCATCATTCAAAAGGCAGCTATTATTACTCGGGTGAGGGGGAAACGATACATGCGCCCTTGAAGATGGGTGGTGAACTCATTGTGCCTGGTAATTTTGGCGAAAGCATCATAACAGATCACTTTATGCATACTGGTAAAGTGCAAATGGAACGTTTTTTAGAGTCTAAACTCGATGCAGGGATAAATTGTTTCAATTGCAGTGATGGCGCTGCCGTTAAGGGCAGTATGCCCTTGAGATCGGATGATATTTTACTAGAAGAATTTAGTTTTTCTAAAAATGAAGTTATTGAACATATAAAAACTCAGCCATTTTCTGCAGTAGATAAAAACGTGTGTTTGACAGACTATTTAGATTTTGATGAGTTTGAGCAGCTATGTAACACAATGGTTGAGATACTTGATGGTCCAATTTTAAATCGAACTGAAGCTTTAAAGCAGTTACTTGAGAGTTTAAGGTATTTGTTCTCATTTAAAAACCATCCAAGATACACACATCTTTATCTGCTACTTGAAGGTGAGTCGCTTTACGTTACCTCTGTACTTATTTCGTTACTTTATAACTTTGGTGATGAGACAACGATAGTACCTTACTATGAAAAAGCTAAAACACTTTGGCGAGATTTTATTGCTGATGCTCCACAGCAATACAGAGACCGTTGGAATGAGTTAAGTGATTACAGCTTCGATTACTCAAAGCCTTCGGTGAGCTAGTCAATATGCAGATTAAGAGTAAACGATTCGTTCTTTCACTCTTAACTGAGGCTAATGCAACATATCGCTACCTCAGCTGGTTTGACGATAGTCAAGCTAAAGAGTTTATTAGTTATACATCGTCATCTTTAGACGAATTGAAGGACTATATTAAAGCTAAAAATAATGACCCAGCAGCTATTTTGTTGGGCATTTTTACTGATGGTGAACACATCGGCAATATAAAGTATGAACCTATAGATTTAGTTAATAAAACCGCAACAATGGGGATTTTATTAGGTGAGGCTCAGTGGCGTGGTAAAGGTGTTGCAGCTGAGGTTATTTCTATAAGTGCAGATTACTTGGCAAAAAACTTTCATATCGAAACAATTATACTTGGTGTTGATAAAGGTAATACACCTGCAATTTCTGCTTATAAAAAATTGGGCTTTGAAATTAGCGAACAAACTGACCATGGTTTGTTTATGAAAAAATCACTTCTATAAAAAATATCTATTCTTCCTAAGTCTTTTTTTTAAATTGCCGATAAGTTATTAGAGCGTAAGCGAAATTTCATTATAATAGTTAATAAATAATTTAAACTTATTATTCCTAAGGAAAAAACATGTCATCAAAAAGCAATTCGGGTGCAGAGCTTTGGCAAAAGGCCAAAAAAATTATTCCTGGTGGGAATCAATTACTTTCAAAGCGTGCCGAAATGTTTTTACCCGACCAATGGCCTGCCTATTATAAAAAGTCTAAAGGCTGTGAAGTTTGGGATTTAGATGATAATCATTATTATGATTTCTCTATTATGGGAATTGGTACTAGTTCTTTAGGTTATGCTAATGATGAAATTAACGATGCGGTGATAAGTTCGATTTCTAACGGAAGCATGAGTAGTTTGAACTGTCATGAAGAGGTTGAGTTAGCCGAAAAGCTCATTGAGATACACCCTTGGGCGGGAGCGGTCCGCTTTACTCGTACTGGTGGCGAATCGTGTGCGTTAGCAGTGCGAATTGCTCGTGCCTACAGTAAAAAAGATGTTGTTGCCTTTTGCGGCTACCATGGTTGGCATGATTGGTACTTAGCAACAAATATAACAGACGCTGAAAATTTAGATGAGCAGTTATTACCTGGTTTAAGGCCTGCTGGTGTTCCTAAGCAATTACAAAATACCGTGGTGCCATTTAAGGAAGGTGATATTGATGGCTTTAAGGCAATCATAGATGCTCACGGTGATAACCTTGGCGTTGTTATGATGGAAGTTTTTCGTCATGGTTTGCCGGATGTTGCCTTTTTACAAGCTGTGAAAGATTTAGCTGTTGAACATAACATCGTTGTAATTTTTGATGAAATATCCTCTGGTTTTAGACTCAACACAGGGGCGTCTCACCTTTTAACATCGATAGAGCCAGATATTTGTGTGTTAGGAAAGGCGTTGGGTAACGGTCATCCAATAGGCGCTATAATAGGTCGTTCTGAAGTGATGGATGCAGCGCAGCAATCCTTCATCAGTAGTTCTTATTGGACCGAACGGGTTGGCTTTACAGCAGCGTTAAAAACATTAGAAATATTTCAACGAGATAATATTCCTAAACGCTTAAATGAAACTGGCGCAAGACTAAAATCGCGCATTGAAGAAGTGGTTACTCAAACAGGTTTTAACCTAAAAATTATAGGTATTGATAGTGTTCCTATATTTATATTTCCAGGTGATCATGCATTGGCGTTAAAAACACTATTTACTCAAGAAATGCTTAGAAGAGGGTTTTTAGCGAGTAATGTGATTTACCTTTCGATAGCTCATACTGATGAGCTTTGCGATAAATATATTGATGCAATGAGAGAGGTTTTTTGTTTTCTTCAGGAGTCATTAGACAGCAATGTCGATATAGAAAGCCTAATTAACGGTCCGGTATGCCACAGTGGCTTTCAAAGGTTAAATTAATGAAGTCCGTTACTGCCTTTATTCAAGCAAGAGTGGGATCGTCAAGACTACCAGGAAAGGTGTTAAAAGAAATAAACGGGATCCCCGTTATCTTGCACATTGTTATGCGTTTAAAGCAATCAAGATACATTGATAATATTGTTCTTCTGACTTCTTTTAACAAAGAAAATGATGAGTTAGTTGAGTTAGCCAAACGCCATAAAATCGACGTGTTCAGAGGTTCAGAGGAAAATGTTTTAGAGCGCTTTCAACAAGCAAGCCAAAAGTACCCCTCAGAGCATATTGTAAGAATAACAGGCGATTCACCTTTTGTTGATGCTGGTGTTTGTGATTTATTATTGCACACATACTTTGAAAAACAGGTTGATTATGCTTATTTGAGTGAGCATTTTGCTGAGGGCGTTGATTGTGAGGTTTTTAAAACGAGCGTACTGTCCACTTTAGATACGGCTGCACTCAGAGAGTCTGAACGTGAACACGTGACATTACATTTTTACGAAAATAAGCTAAATCAATTTTCTACCTATGAAATGCAAAACACAACAGATGATAGCAGCTATAGGTTTACATTAGATACACCTGAAGATTGGCTGGTTATAAAAGAATTAGCACGTTTTACTAACGATACAGTTAACATTAACTATCAAAGTATAAAAAACATACTTGATGCTCATCCACTCATTAAACAGATTAATAGCCAAGTTATTCGTAACGAAGGATTAGCTATTTCATTACAAAATGAGCAACATTAATTGGCTTTGGACTTATTATGAAAATTAACAATAAAACAATCGATGAAAATAGTCCGTGTTACATCATAGCTGAAATGTCTGCTAATCATGGTGGAGACATAAATAAAGCGAAAAAATTAATCGCTGAAGCTAAGTTGGCTGGGGCAGATGCTGTAAAGCTACAAACGTACACGGCAGACACAATTACACTAAATTGTTCAAAGCCAGATTTTTGTTTGCCTAGCGACAATCCTTGGCAAGAACACGTGTCTTTGCACTCACTTTATCAAAAAGCGTTTACACCTTGGGAATGGCACCAAGCATTGTTTGAAGAGGCTAAACGTTGCGAAATTGATATATTCTCTTCTCCATTTGATGAATCTTCCGTTGATTTACTCGAATCTTTAAATACGCCGGTATATAAAATAGCTTCGCCGGAAATAACAGATATTCCTCTTTTGAAATATGTTGCGGCAACAGGCAAACCTGTAATTATTTCTACAGGAATTGCTGAGTTAGCTGATATTGAACTGGCAGTTTCTACATTGCGTAATAATGGTTGTGACAGCATTGCAATATTAAAGTGTACGACAGCCTATCCAACCCCACTAGAAGAATGCAACTTAGCAACTATTACTGATATAGCTAAACGATTTAATTGTATTGCTGGTTTGTCGGATCATACACAAGGGATTATTTCACCCATTGTGAGTGTGACGCTGGGTGCAAAAATCATTGAAAAGCATTTTATTATTGATAAATCTGACGACTCGGTCGATGCCTTTTTCTCATTAGATAAAGACGAATTTTCATTACTCGTTAAGTCAGTAAGAGACGCAGAAAAGGCAGTAGGCGGTGTGACCTATGACATAACTGATTCAGCTAAAAAGAATATGTTAGCGAGGCGCTCACTTTATTTTGCTAAAGACCTAAAAAAAGGCCACGTTATTACAAAACACGATATTAAATCTGTTAGGCCTGGCTTTGGCTTACATACTAAGTATTTTGACGATGTACTAGGGTTAAGTTTAACAAGTGATGTAGAGTTAGGTGATAGAGTTAGCTTTGCTTTAACAAACAAGTCAAGAGGCTAGTTATGAGAACATGTGCAGTGGTCGGTGGTGGAATTTGCGGCATAACGGCAAGTATTTTATTGCGCAAACATTACGATCGCGTTGTATTAATTGAACAGTCTGAATCATTAGGTGGCTTGCTTAACTCGGTCGCTGACGATGCTGGTAATTATTACGATCAAGGCACACATATTCCAGCTAGCACGGGGATTGCTGAAATAGACGAGATATTATTCAATCTTCCTCAGTTTTCTAAAAATTGGCATACATTTACACAGCTCAAAACAGGTAATTATTTTGCAGGTGAGTGGGATTTAGAAACGCAAACTATTGATGCAAGAAAGTTAGATTCAGCACTTTACAAACAAGGCATTGGTGAGTTTATGTCGCTCACATCTGAGTCTGAGGCCGATAATATTGAACAATATTTGTGCGAAACTTTAGGTGTAGTGTTTTATCAATATCTTGCAAAACCAGTTATAAATAAGCTTTATGGCAGCGATGTATCATTTACTGATTTAGCTAAAAATACCAGCATAAATTATTTTGGTGCTACGAGAATAAAAGCATTTAATGCATCTTTGTCACGCGTGTTAAAACAACATCCTGAGTTTGATAAAAAGCTGGGTTATCATAGCGCTGCTGAATTTGAAGCGTTACTTGTAGCGCAAGGTAGTAACCTTCCAAACTATTACTACCCAAATAGTCCCAAAGGCGCGCAAGTTTGGATTGAACAATTGCAGGCAAAAGCAGAGTCTTTGGGAGTTGAAATTCGCTGTAATAGCCAAGTTTTAGACATTGAGTATCAAGATGATTTAGTCACCGCGTTCAGCCTTAGCGATGGCTCACGTATTAAATGTGATTTATTATTTTGGAGCGCGCCGCCTGTATTTGCACTAAAGGCCGCTAATTTATCGATCGCAAATTATAAACCTATATTTAGGACTGCAAATATCTTGCATTTTACCTTTGATAAGCAGCCTTTAAATCGAGAATCGCATTATCTTTGGAATTGGGACCCATGTTCTGATATTTTCAGGATTACGCTGTACAATAATTTAAGACAAAGTGACAAGTATCAAGTATCGGCAGAGGTTTTAAGGTATAAAGCAGATCCTACATACACATTAGAGCAGGGTATTATTGATCTTAAAAATATGGGGGTGATATCGCCTGATACAAAAATGAAAAGTGGGTGCGTACAAAAAATAGACAATACTTTTCCTGTACCTACGCATGAGTTTTGTAATACAACGCAGCTAAATTATGAAACATTAACGAACTCATTTAAAAATATTATTGTGTCGGGTAGGTTTAGCGGTCGTTGTTGGTTGTTATCTGACGTACTTGCTCTTGCTCATAAAGAATTAAAAGAGTATTGCACTGTTGGCTGATTTTATTTTTTATTGTAGTGGGACTGTGAAAACAGGCTTTGGGCATCTATCAAGGTGTCTGAATGTTGCTAGAGCGACCTTTGCATTGCAGCCTTGTAGTAATATTATTTTTTTTGGCGATTTTGATCAGTTTTCTACCCAGCGTATAAAGAATTTTGGTTTCACTGTAGCGGACAGTGGCTTTATTTTTGAACCACATATGACGGTACTTGCTGATAGCTATCAGTTTACTTTTGAGCAATTATTTGAATTGAAAAAAATAGGATTGAAGTTATGTATCATTGACGACTTTGATCAATACAATTACGACTTTATAGATCTTATTGTGAATTTTAGATTTAACGCTGAAGCGTTTTGTCGCTCAACTGCCAAACATAGGTTAGGAGTACGTTACTTTTCATTTGCTCAAGAGTTATTATCATTAAGGCAAAGTCGCTCTCAGGTTCATTTTAAAAATAGTATTGAGAGTATTTTGGTTTTTATTGGTGGTAATGATCGCTTTGATGTGGCTACCCATGTTGTTTACGCCTTAGATAAGTTGTTTGTAAATAAAGAAATTATTCTACTAGATCAAAAAATGCCTTCTATTAGTTTAAAAAATAATACTTACCAAGCTTTAGGATTTGTTGATGATATGTCTGCTGTTTACAAGCAAACTGATTTGATTATTAATGGCGGGGGACTTACAAAATATGAAGCCGGTTTTTGCCTTATACCTAATTGTGCTATCTCGCAAACGAATGCACAACATAAAGACACTTTGGAACTTGCCAGCGCACATTTAACCTTTGACTTAGGTCTTGCTGAAGATGCAACGGTTGAAAGCTTAACATTAAACATTGAGCGATTTTTACATTCAGATATTAAATTGCAAAGAGCTACAATGCTCAAATCATATTTTCTCGATTCAACCGAGCAATTCGCACAAGAAATCATAAAGGTATCAAATGAGTGAGTTTAATTCTAAACAAGCAGAGTGGGATGAAATTGCTCGTATAAATAGTGATTTTAAAGCACAGGTCGGGCGCCCCTTTGACGATACACTTTGGCAGGCTCTTTGCGATGATGTGGAGCAAAAACTGATGTTCTCAGCGCAAGGAAATAGTATTTTAGATGTAGGTTGTGGCAACGGATTACTACTATCAAAATTACAAAAATGCTCACACTATGCAGGTGTTGACTATTCTCAAGCAATGATCGATGAAGCAAAAAAATTGCTTCCTCAAGGCGTCTTTTATCAATCACAAGCCAGTGATCTTCAGTTTGCAGACAATGAGTTTGAAAGAGTGCTGAGTTACAGTATTTTTCATTATTTCCCAAGCTATCAATATGCACTTGATGTGATTAAAGAAATGATACGAGTATGCAGGCCCGGTGGCGTAATTTTGATTGGCGATATACTCGATAAACACTTTGAGCATGATATAAAAAGTTCAAGTGATCTGGAATATGAAAAAACGATTCCATTAATACATCGTTATTCTCTATGGCGCTTTTTTTCTTTTGAGCAACTAGAAACTGATTTACAGCACTGTGTCAAAAAAGTAGAAATACTTACTCAGCCAGAGAGCTTTCCTTTATCTCGTTATCGCAAGGATTTGAGGTTATGGGTTTAACTCAATTACAGAGCTTTATTGCCACTAAATTTGACCGTCGGCATGCATTATTGACTAGCTCTGGAAGCTTTGCGCTTATAGCTGCACTAAACACCTCACAGGCTCCAAAGGGGAGCTCAGTAATAATGCCTGCAAGCTGTTGCCCGATTGTTTTGTTTGCTATTCAAATGGCAGGGTACAACGTTATTCTGGCTGATGTTTCGTTGTGCTCTTTTTCTATGGAAGTCAATAATATAGAGCCAGTTTTTAATGATTCTGTTTCAGTAATAGTGGCCGTTCATGGTTACGGGCACTATTGTAAAATTGATGAAATAGCAAATTTTGCAAAACAGCACAACGTTACATTAATAGAAGATGCGTGTTTAGCGTATGGCAGCACATATAAAGGCAAACCATTAGGTAGTTTTGGCGACCTTTCTATTTTGAGTTTTGGTTATGATAAACCTATTGATAATCAATATGGCGGAGCTGTTCTGACTAACTCTGAGCATCTATTCAAATGTGCTAAGGGGTTTTTGAATGATAACAAAATGGCTCAATTTAGTGGCTCAAAACAATTCGAAATATTAAATGACCGCTTTTTAAATTTAAATAAGCAAATGCAAGTTCGAAAAAAGAATGTAGATTTTCTTCAAAAACACATCATTAATTCGCTTTTTGTAAAAGCAAGTTTTGATGCTGACGTAACGTATTGGCGCTACCCTTTACTCATAAAAAATAGAGCCCACTTTTTAGCTAAAGCAAAAGAGAATGGTATTACTTTTACTAAGCATTATAAATCGTTAGGTGAACTACAAACCAATGGGCATTATCCAAATGCGTCATTAATTGATGAGCAAATTATAAATTTATTTGTGCGTCCAGAAACACCTCAAGAGCAATTAACCAATATGGTAATGTTTATAAATGACTACCAAGACAAGTAATATTTTAAAGTCATATTATCAGTCTCTGTATAAAGAGTATGGTGATAGCCACAAATCAGTACAGCATGTATCTAAAGAATCACAGAACGTAAGGTTTGCGATATTCCTGGATATGATTTCATCAAGTAGTCGAGTTATTGATTTAGGCTGTGGCTTGGGTGATATGCTTTTGTATCTAAGAAAAAACGGCTTTACCGGTGAGTATTTAGGTTACGATTTTGTACCAGAATTTATAGATGTTGCTAGTGCCAAATTTAGCTCTGATGCAAAAGCTCAGTTTGAAGTGTTTGATATATATAAAGATGAGATAGCACAAGGCTATGACCATGTGCTTATTAGTGGCGTGTTTAATAATAAAATGATTGATAATATGGGCTTTTTAACGCTAACCCTGCAAAAAAGTATTAGGCAGTGTGAGAAGTCGGTTATTTTTAATGCGTTATCGACATTCGTAGAGTTTAAAAATGAGGCTCTTTTTTATGTCTCACCCTTAGAGCTATTCGAATTATGCAAAACAACAATGACACCTTTTGTCTCCCTAAAGCATGATTACGTTACTAAGCCAGGTGGTTACCCCTATGAGTTTACAATGCAATTAAGTAAAAGCGAAACAACATGTTATTGAGTATAATGCAGCCCACATACTTGCCCTGGTTAGGTTATTTTGGCTTAATTAATAGCGCCGATAAATTTGTATTTTTAGACAATGTAAAGCTTGAAAAAAGTGATTGGCACGTTAGAAATAAAATTAAATCGGGCAGGCAAGAACTTATGCTGACTTGTCCGGTAAGTACCCCTAAAGGAAGGATGACAGCAACAATTGAAAATACTCAATTTGTTAGTGCAAATCCTTGGCGAAGAAAGCACCTTAAAAGCATTGCTGAAAGCTACGCAAAAGCACCGTTTTATAGTTCGTTATTTCCACTTTTAGATTCTATTTATAAAGACGAAAGCATTACTTTTTTGGCTCAAATGAATATTAAAATTATAAGAGCATTAATGGACTATATGAATATAACGACTCCTACATTCATTGCTTCAGAGCTTGAAGACGTGTCTGGTGTTAAAGATGCTCGGCTAGTATCTATTTGTAATGAGTTAGAATGTAATAATTATTTGTCACCAGTGGGCGCGCAAGCTTACATTGAAAAAGAGTCCCCAGGCGGGGCATTAGTTAAAAATGATATTGAAGTTTTTTATCAAAACTTTACCCATCCAAAATACCCACAAGTTAAGGGGGAGTTTATTTCTCATCTTAGTGTGATCGATTGCTTATTTAACGTTGGGCCCGTTGAAACGGTTAAATTAATTAACACATATACAGGCACTCATACTCACTACCAATCGTTATCAGTTTAATTGCCAACGTGCCGGATTAATAAATTGCTCATCAACTAGGCTAAACTCAGAGAAGTCTATGTGTGATACGCTAGTTGTTAGGCTGCCTAAAATTTCGTTAAGCTGTTGTTCGCTGTTGACGCCTACAACCACTTTGTCTACTTCATTAATACTAACCACATAATTTAATGCTAGCGATAACTTAGAAATATTTAAGTGATTACTCAGCTTGGTGAGCTTTTCTAGTAAAGGATCAATAGGTTTAAAGTAATCTGGGAAAGTACCACTTTCCATTAGCAATAACCCCTGCAGAAAGGCTGAACGAGTATGAATCTCTACATTCGCAGCTTTTAGCTGTTTTAATGAATTTGATAGAACAAAGCGCTGATCAAGAATATTTAGTGGTAACTGAATTAGATCTGCAAATGTTAATACATCATCGCTAAGCTGATTTGGTGAATATAAAGACACACCCACCTTTTTTACTTTGTTATCTGCCTTTAATTGCTTTAAGCAATCAAGCACAACAGGGAATTGATTAAAGTCTTCAAAGCGATGAAGTAGTAATCCATATAAAGCGTCACAATTTAAGTCGCAAAGAGACTGTTTAACAGTTTTTGTTATAAAATCATCAACATTGGTTAAGTTAGGTATAGGTGGAATTTTACTAACTATATTGAATGAACTTAGTGAGCTCTGGCCTAGTTCGGCTTCAGCATTACCATAGGCTGATGCAGTATCAATGGTCGTTATATTTTCGCTTTTGGCGAGGTTAAGTATTTTTTTTATTTCTTTGCGATGTGTTTTGCCTAGTGTGTTGCTTATTCCGTAGTCAACACCAAATTGAACAGTACCCAGTGCTAGCTTCACAGTAACTTACCAATCTCATTAATAATATAGCTTTGTTCTTGCTCTGTTAGTTGAGGATGCAAAGGTATTGTGAATGCTGTTTTATAATATTTCATCGCGTTGGGGAAGTCGCTGTCTTTAAACCCCATTGCCTTATAAAAAGGTTGAGTGTGTATTGGAATATAATGAAGGTGACTAACAATGCCTTTACTTCTCAATTGCTCAATAATATGCCTGTGAAGGTGGCTATGTTCGTCAGCAAGTTTAACTACGTATAAATGGTAGCTTGAATAGCACTGCGTTAGTTGTTTTAAATGCGAAAGAGGCATAGTTTCAAACGCGTTAGAATATGAAATAGCGAATGCGTTTCTGATAGTGACAAATTCATCAAGTTTATCAAGTTGGCTGAGGCCAAGTGCAGCTTGTAGTTCTGTCATTCGGTAATTAAAGCCAAGCTCTATTTGCTGGTAATACCAGGGACCATGGCTTGGCTCGGTCATTTCGTTAGGGTCATTGGTGATCCCATGACTTCTTAAACGCTGTAGTTTTTTTGCAAGCTGTTGATTATTAGTAACCGCCATACCGCCTTCAGCAGAGGTAATTATTTTTACCGGATGAAAACTAAATACGGTTATATCTGAAAATTCACAGCAACCTACTTTATTGCCATTATATTGCGCGCCAATAGCGTGTGATGCATCTTCAATGATTTTAAAACCATACTGCTTTGATAAATCATAAATGGCTTTCATATCACAAGATTGGCCTGCCAAGTGCACAGGGATAACGACTTTAGGTAAACAATTATTTTGTTTTGCGCTAATCAGCTTATCAGTAAGGGCTGATACAGACATATTGCCAGTTGCCAAGTCTATATCTACAAAATCTACTTTAGCACCACAGTAAAGCGCACAATTGGCAGAGGCCACAAAAGAAATTGGCGACGTCCAAACAGTGTCACCTTCGCTTACATTTAATGCTAAGCATGCAATATGTAGTGCCGAAGTCGCGCTATTAACAGCAATACCATATTGAGCATTACAATAGTTTGAAATAGCAGCTTCAAAAGCCGGTACTTTTGGCCCTTGAGTTAGCCAGTCAGACTGTAAAACAGCTACAACACTATCAATATCTGCTTGGCTTATTAGTTGTTTACCGTATGGAATCATTTATTTTATTCAGCTTTAACTTAATGCCTGGGTGTTAAATTCTCTAATCTCATCAATCGTCATGTAATGCGAATTATGAAGAGAGTTATATTCAAATCCTTGCTCTACCTTTTTGCCAGTCTCGCCAATTGCGTTTACGGTAAAGTCATTACTACGGCTACTAAATTTAATACCTGGGGCAATAACAAAGTGGTCGTTGTACTCGTAGGTTTCAAAACATAAATCAGCTGGGCACATAACCTCATGAAGTTTTTCACCAGGGCGAATACCAATTATTTTTAGTGGTAAGTCAGGTGCCATTGCTTTTGCAAGATCGGTAATACGAATTGAAGGGATTTTAGGAACGAAAATTTCACCGCCTAACATTCGTTCAAAATTAGTAAGTACAAAATCGACGCCTTGTTGAAGGTTTATCCAAAAGCGAGTCATTTCATCGTGTGTGATTGGGATGTGATCGCGCCCTTCATCAATAAACTTTTGGAAAACAGGCACAACAGAGCCGCGAGAGCACACCACATTGCCGTAGCGAACAACAGAAAAGGTAGTGCGGTTGCCACCTGCAATATTGTTAGCGGCTACAAAAAGTTTGTCTGATGCCAGTTTTGTGGCGCCATACAAATTAATTGGGTTTGCAGCCTTATCAGTAGACAAAGCGATTACTTTTTCAACATCGTTATCAAGGGCTGCATCAATTACGTTTTCAGCGCCATTAATATTTGTTTTGATACATTCCATTGGGTTGTATTCAGCAGCCGGAACTTGCTTCAAAGCAGCTGCATGAATAACGTAGTTTACACCGCGCATGGCACGTATTAATCTGTCTTTATCTCTTACATCGCCAATAAAATAACGCATACAAGGTTGGTCAAACTCTTGTTGCATTTCAAATTGCTTAAGTTCATCGCGTGAAAAAATAATGATTTTTTTTGGATTGTAACGCTCAAGTAGTGTCTTGACGTATTTTTTCCCGAATGAACCGGTACCACCGGTGATTAAAATTGTTTTGTTATCGAACATAGTGCTACCCAAATTATTTATTATTGGCGTTGTATGACACGCAAACGTGATTTTTTAATACACATCTCAATACTTTAACCACTAAGCAAGCAAAGTGCCAAGTTAATTTAATCTAACAATGGTACAAAGGGCAAAATTTCGCAAATTAAGCTATAATTTAATCAGTCAGCACCACGGAGGCCGTTATGAAAATTCAATCAGCATCAGCTAACTTTTTAAACCAAACTCAGCAAACAAATAACAAACTTGCAGAGCAACTTGCTACAGGTAAAAAAGTAAATACCGCAGCAGATGATGCAGCGGCTTTGCAAATTATTGATAGGCTTACTTCACAGCAAAATGGTTTTAGCCAAGCTGTAAGTAATGCGTATGACGGGGTTTCATATACTCAAGTAAGCGAAGCTAACTTGAGTGGTGTGAATGATGCCGTTTCGCGTATTCAAGAGTTATCAATTCAAGCGGGTAACGGTGCATTGACTGACAATGATCGTGCTTCGTTGCAAGAAGAAGTCGTGCAATTGCAAAGCCAAATATCTGAAACGTTCGAAAATGCGAGTTTTGCAGGAAAGCCTTTATTTGATGGTCAAGCTGTTTCGTTTCAAGTTGGTGCAGATGCGAATACAAACCAAACGGTAAACTCTACAGATGGTAGTTTTGCCTCTGCGTTATCAACCATTGATATTTCAACCCAAGCCGGTGCTCAAGCGGCTATTGACATCAGTAAGCAGGCAAATGATGAAATAAATGCACAACGAGCTGAGTTAGGTGCATTTCAAAATATGTTGGCAAGCAAAATTAAAGGGTTAGGGACGCAGCAAGAAAATATTGCAGCCAGTCAAAGCCGCATTCAAGATACCGATTACGCCTTAGCAATTTCTCAACAAGTGTCTAATGACATTTTAGCGCAATCATCAGTTGCTCTTCGTGGCCAGGCTAACCAATCTGCAGAGTCTATTTTAGGCTTACTTTAAATATTAATACTTAATAGTTAATTCTTAAGTATGATTGAATTAACTAGTGCGTCTGTTTTTTGGCGTTTATGTCAAAAAACTGCCGCTATCACTTGCATCCGTGCTTAACTGGCTTACAATTTAGTTAATTATATTAAAGAGTGAAGCACGGCTCGCTAACTATGATCCTGATTTTAGATAATAATAACAATCGCTCTATTGGGTTAAACGCATCACTTGGTTTTATCGGTGAGGCTTCTCACCGTGTAGATGAAGACAACTTTGAGCAAGAGTGTGCAAAATATCAGCAGCATGAGTGCATGGTCATTTTAGGGGCTTTACAGTCTCTCGATCACGAAAATTTAATTAAGCGCTACCCAACACTTCCATTTTTATTAATAGGTGAAACGTTAAAACCATTACTTAGCATTGCTAATGTAGTTGGACTTATTTGTGAGCCATTTAATCACGAAGTGACCACACAGTTGCTTCATGATTGCCAGCAGTATCATCGTATGTTGCCGGGGGAACACAAAAATACTCAGCCACATAAATCTTTTGATGGCCTTGTAGGTGAAACACAAGCCGTAAAAGAGGTCCGCTTTTTAATTGAACAAGTAGCAAAAACAGATGCAAACGTTTTAATTTTAGGTGAATCAGGTACTGGGAAAGAAGTGGTTGCACGTAACGTTCACTTGCTATCTAAACGAAGTGCAGGGCCATTTGTGCCTGTAAACTGTGGAGCCATACCTGCAGAACTATTAGAAAGTGAACTTTTTGGCCACGAAAAAGGGGCGTTTACAGGGGCTATTTCTGCGCGTAAAGGCCGTTTTGAGTTGGCGCAAGGCGGTACGCTGTTTTTAGATGAAATTGGTGATATGCCGCTACAAATGCAGGTTAAACTTTTACGCGTATTACAAGAACGAAGCTATGAGCGTGTAGGTGGCACTAAAGCAATTCAAGCCGATGTGCGTGTTATTGCTGCGACTCATCGTAACCTTGAAACCATGATTGAAGCCGGCAGCTTTCGTGAAGACTTGTATTATCGGCTAAATGTATTCCCTATAGAGAACCCTTCGTTAAGTGAGCGTGCTGATGACATACCGTTACTACTTAAGGAGTTAATGCGTCGCGTAAACGAGCAAACGGGCACGACAGCTAAATTTACTGAGCGAGCAATCGAAAGCTTAAAAGAGCATGCATGGCCGGGAAATATCCGTGAGCTTGCGAATTTGGTTGAGCGCATGGTTATAATGTTCCCTGAAAAGGTAGTGGACATCCCTGATCTACCCAATAAATATCGTTACATTGAGGTAGATGCTTATGAGCCTGAATATCCTGAAGAACTTATGGAAAAAGATGCCTTTAACGATATATTCAGCACAGGGTTTAGTGATTATGACAATGAGCCAGAGCCTGAATTTAACCAAGCTGGCTCAGGCGTATTACCCGAAGAGGGCATTGAGCTTAAAGAGTATTTAGCAGAGCTTGAAATCAGCCTAATTACCCAAGCTTTAGAACGATATGATTACGTGGTGGCTCGGGCAGCTGAAATACTGGGCGTAAGAAGAACAACGCTCGTAGAGAAAATGAAAAAGTATAATCTTTCACGAGATTAGAAGTGCGAAAATGGTGAAATACTTTTCGTTATTTATTTATGATCAATCACTTTACGGGCTTTGCCCGTCATGTAATCAAGCTTGACGTCTACAAGATAAACGCAAACTTGACCTTGACGGTAGACGCTGAGCTTGCTTACGGGAAAAACGTAGCTTTTAATCACTTAAACACGCATCTTAAAAACGAAGGAAAATGAAAAACCATAGTTAACTTACACGTTACTTCTTTAAAGCGAAGCGTCTCTTACCCTCTTTGTGAACAGATCACTTTTATGGTTATAAGTTCTTATTCAGCAAAAGCCTCAATAATTTCTTTTTTTCTAAAGCAATCATTACTATGGTCGTTAACCATACCGCAAGCCTGCATGTAGGCATATACTGTTGTAGGGCCTAAAAATTTAAAGCCGCGCTTTTTTAAGTCCTTTGCGAAGGCTGTTGATTCTTTGGTGATTGCAGGCGTCTCTTCGGTATAATTTAAATTGCTTACGATCGGTTTGTTATCAACAAACTGCCATTGATACGCGCTAAAACTGCCAAACTCTTTTTGAATGTCTATAAATTGCTTGGCATTATTTATTGTGGCGTTAATTTTTAAACGGTTTCGTACTATATTTTCATCAAGCATTAAACGCTCAACATCGTCTTGGGTAAACAACGCGACTTTATTTACATCAAAATTAGCAAATGCATTTTTATACCCTTGTCGTTTTTTTAAAATGGTATACCAACTCAACCCCGCCTGAGCCGACTCTAGCGTTATAAATTCAAACAGGGTTTGGTCATCGTAAACAGGCACACCCCATTCTAAATCATGGTACAAAACATAATCGGGCTTAGTGGTATCGAGCCACGGGCAGCGGCACTTATTTTGCTCACTCATCTGTATTCCTTTTTATTCGCGTCATTTTTATGTCGCGTTATTATTATTGTAAGTTAATGAAAATAATATAAATAAATTTTGGTACACATTGTGCATTAAGCTCTATATCTATACAAATTCGAGATTTGATTATGGCCCTTGCGAGCGTGCTAAAACCACAATTTGTTTCTGCAAATCAGTATAACCCATGTTTACTTCAAGAGGAGTACATAGGTGAATTAAGCGATCTGCGTCAGCAAGCAAGTTGGCTTTCACATTTAGTTGATACCATGCCCGCAGGTGTGGTTGTGCTTGATGGTAAAGGAATGATTGCAAAGGCCAATCAAATAGCGATTGATATGTTGGGTGAGCCTTTAGAGGGCGAGAAGTGGTTTAATGTAATTCAGCGCTCTTTTAGACCCCACCAGGACGATGGCCACGAAGTGTCACTAAAAGATGGACGGTTAATAAAGCTTGATATAACAGCGTTAGCTCCTGAGCCGGGGCAACTTATTTTAATGACCGATTTAAGTGAAACACGCCGTTTGCAAAAGCGTGTTGCCCACATGCAGCGCCTTAGTGCGTTGGGTAAAATGGTGGCGTCTCTTGCGCATCAGGTCCGCACGCCGCTTTCAGCGGCTATGCTTTATGCTGCTAATTTAGGCTCTAAGCGCTTACCTGAGGCATCTCGCGATAATTTTCAAAGCAAGTTAATGTCACGCTTAAAAGATTTAGAAACTCAAGTAAACGATATGTTGCTTTTTGCCAAAAGTGGCGACCAGCAAGTTGTTGAGCAAGTGTCTATGCAGCAGTTACTCAGTGAGGTTAAAGCGGGTGCTGATGCTATGGTGACGCTAAATGACAGTCATTTAGCTGTTAACCTCCCAGAGCCAGATATTCAAATAACAGGCAATAAATCAGCTATTGCCAGCGCAATTCAAAATTTAATCCATAACAGTATCCAAGTCATTGGGGCAGGCGCTGAAGTAAAATTAAGTGCTGCGACTGACGAGCAAAATCCAGATTTTGTTCGTATCAGTGTATCCGATAACGGCCCAGGTATTGATTTAACTCAAGCAGAAAAAATATTTGAACCGTTTTATACCACTAAAAGTCAAGGTACGGGATTAGGGCTTGCTGTTGTGAGTTCAGTTGCAAACGCACATCAAGGGCGTGTTGACGTGACTAATAATAAAGGCGGTGGAGCATGCTTTAGTTTGCTTTTACCTATTCGCACCGCATCTAAATTAGAGGAATCATTATGAGTAACACTATTTTAGTTGTAGAAGATGATGCAGGGCTTCGTGAAGCCTTAATTGATACACTCGAAATGTCGGGGATTGAATGCATTGCGGCTAATTGTGCAGAGCAAGCCATGCTTTTGCTTAAAAAAGAGCAATTTTCGCTGGTGGTGAGTGATGTACAAATGGGGACTATGAGTGGTTTAGATTTATTACGAAGTATTAAGCTTAACCACCCTGAGCTACCTGTTTTAATGATGACGGCGTACGCCACCATAGATGATGCCGTTGAAGCGATGCGCTTAGGTGCGATTGATTACATGGCAAAGCCGTTTGCACCTGAAGTTTTGCTCAATATGGTAAGCCGCTACTTACCTGAAAAAGCAAAAGAGACAGATGGTCCTATTGTTGCCGACCCAAGTAGTATTCAGTTATTAGAATTGGCAAATAGAGTAGCACGTTCCGATGCAAGTGTTATGGTGCTTGGTCCTAGCGGTTCTGGTAAAGAAGTGTTAGCTCGCTATATACATGATAAATCGAATCGATGCGATGAGCCGTTTGTTGCAATTAACTGTGCAGCAATTCCTGAAAACATGCTAGAAGCAACTTTATTTGGGTATGAGAAAGGCGCGTTTACAGGTGCAATTCAAGCATGCCCGGGTAAGTTTGAGCAAGCGCAAGGCGGAACTATATTGCTTGATGAAATAACTGAAATGGATCTCGGACTACAAGCTAAGTTATTACGCGTTTTGCAAGAGCGCGAAGTGGAGCGCTTAGGTGGAAGAAAAACAATTCAGTTAGATGTACGCATACTTGCAACAAGTAACCGTGACCTAAAAGAAGCGGTAAGCGAGAATCAATTTAGAGAAGATTTATATTACAGACTTAACGTGTTTCCGTTAATGTGGCGACCGCTCAATCAGCGCCCAGGGGATATTATTGTATTGGCTAAACATTTAATTGAACGTCATTTAAGCAAAAGCAAAGAGCCTATGGCTTACCTCGATAGTGGCGCAGAGAAAAAATTACTTGCTCACTCTTGGCCAGGTAATGTGCGTGAGCTTGATAACGTTATACAACGTGCGCTTATACTTAGGACTGGTAATACTATTAATGAGCATGCTATTTTCATTGAAAACATAGCCGCAACAGATTTTGTAATGACGCCTACATCGATTAGCACACAAAGTGCTAATCAGTCTCACGCGAACACTACTGATAAAAGTACTGAGCATGGCCCTACTAGCTCTGCTTATTATGATGAAAAGTCATCATTGGTAGAGCCGCCAAAACAAGACTTATTAGCTGTTGATACGGGAAGCTATAAGGATGAACTAAAAGATAAAGAGCATCGCATTATTTTAGAAACGTTAGCAAGGTGCCAAGGTAAGCGAAAAGATGTCGCTGAAACGTTAGGTATAAGCCCTCGTACTCTACGTTATAAACTAGCGCAAATGCGCGACTTAGGTATTTCACTTCCTGCATAGCCTCACATTTAGCCCTAAATTTAGCTATTGAATTTAGCTATTGAATTTAGGGCTGTCAAAACTCTGACTCACAAAATTAAACTTTAAGCTATTGAAATTTAAGTGTTTATTATTTGGCATGGTTTGTGCTTTATCTATATTAAGAGTTAACTGCATTGTCAGAGACAAATTATGAAAATTCAAAATAGCGCTGTACTTCAAGAAATGCAATCAATGGCTTTAGAGGCTGGTCGTAGTAATCAAGTTGAACGACTGCCAGTAAAAGCACAAGCCTCATCAACCGCTCAATTTGGCGATATGCTATCGGATGCAATTAATACTGTGCACGGTTTACAGCAAGACGCTAAACAAAAAGTAGTGGCAGTAGAAACAGGCGACAGAAGCGTTTCTTTGGCTGAAGCGATGATTGCTTCTCAAAAATCGTCAGTTGCATTTGAAGCAACAGTGCAGGTTCGTAACAAACTTGTTGAAGCTTACAAAGAAATCATGAACATGCCTGTTTAACTAGGTAGTGGAGAATTATTGTGGCGCAATCTAATCAATCAACCGATCTGGCTCTTGCTACTGGTGAAATGGACCATAGTGATGGCGACGATCAACAAGAACAGAAATCAGGCTACTTAAGTTCGCTAAATGGCGTTGATTTATTGCGCCAAGTAACTTTAGTTATTGCTTTAGGCATTTGTTTAGCGATAGCTATATTTATTATTATTTGGGCACGTCAGCCAGATATGCGCCCGCTTGGTAAAATGCAGACAGAAGAGCTTATTGAAACGCTCGACTTTTTAGATGCACAAAAAATTGAATATCAAGTAGATGGAAATGTAGTGCTCGTCCCTGAAACTGAGTACCAAAATATTAAACTTTTAATGACTCGCGAAGGGCTAGAGCAAGGCCCTACATCGGGGTCAGATATCATCATGCAAGACATGGGGTTTGGTGTAAGTCAGCGTTTAGAGCGTGAACGCTTAAAGCATGGTCGTGAGCAACAGTTAGCGCGCACAATTGAAGAGCTTAATAATATTACGCGTGCACGTGTGTTACTTGCCATTCCAAAAGAAAATGTATTTGCTCGCAGAGAAAAAAAGCCTTCAGCTACTGTTGTGCTTACTCTTAAGCGTGGGCGTTCGTTAGATAGCGAAGAGGTCGACTCAGTGGTTGATATGGTTGCATCAGCTGTACAAGGTTTAGAGCCGGCTCGTGTAACAGTAACGGATCAAAATGGTCGTTTATTAAATTCAGGCTCGCAAACATCGCTTGCTGCACGTTCACGTAAAGAATACGACATAGAGCGCAAGCGTGAACAAGAATATCTTGAAAAAATAGACAGTATTTTAATACCTGTTGTAGGGCTTGCAAATTACACTGCACAAGTTGATTTAAGTATGGACTTTAGTGCTGTTGAGGAGACGCAAAAACGCTACAATCCAGATTTACCAGCAGTAAGAAGCGAAACCACATTCGAAGAAAATAATATAGGTGGTTTAGCAGTAGGTATACCTGGTGCACTGACGAATCAGCCTCCAGTAAACTCTAATATCCCTGAAGTTGCAGGACAAGGTGGAGCAGGTAGTGCAACTTCACCATCAAGAACGCATAAAGAAGCGACGCGTAACTATGAGTTAGATACAACTATCTCACATAAGCGCCAGCAAACAGGTGTGATACGTAGAATAAGCGTGTCGGTGGCCGTTGACTACATTCCAAAAGTAGGTGAAAACGGTGAAACCACAATGACACCGCGCTCAGTGGAAGAACTGTCAAATATTCGTCGTTTATTACAAGGTGGCGTTGGTTTTGATATGCAGCGTGGTGATGCACTTGAAGTGGTAACGGTTCCGTTTGTTCGCGAAGCAACTGATTTTGATATTAGTGTGCCGCTTTGGGAACAAGACTGGTTTATGAAAATAATCCGCTTGGTACTGGGTGCCCTCGTTATTATTGTACTGATAATGGCGGTAGTTAAACCGATGCTTAAACGCTTAATTTACCCAGACGATACACTTGAAGAGTATGACGAAGATGCCTTAAGTGCAGGTGTAGATATTGGCGATAGCACGTTAGATATGCTAAACAAAGACTTTGATTCTGCTTCGATTGGTTTCTCAAGCGATGGTACACTTCAGTTACCAGACCTACATGGCGACGAAGACTTACTAAAAGCAATTCGTGCCCTTGTAGCCAATGAACCAGAACTCTCATCACAAGTAGTGAAAGCGTGGTTAACAGAAGATGACTGATCAAGAACAAAAACAATTACCGCCAGCGTTTGATGTTGATAAGCTCGATGGCGTAGATAAAGCCGCAATATTACTGTTGAGCCTATCAGAAGAGGATGCAGCGCAAATACTAAAACACTTAGAGCCTAAACAAGTTCAAAAAGTTGGGATGGCAATGGCTGCGTTAGACGACCTGTCACAGGCTAAAATAAGTGCGGTTCACAACTTATTTATTGAGCAAATTCAAAGCTTCAGTACTATAGGGTTTCAGTCAGAAGACTTTATTAAAAAGGCGCTTACCGCTGCATTGGGTGAAGATAAAGCGGCCAGCCTTATTGATCAAATTGTTATGGGATCTGGGGCTAAAGGTCTTGATTCTCTCAAATGGATGGATTCTAAGCAGGTGGCGAATATTATTCGTAATGAACACCCACAAATACAAACGATTGTGTTGTCTTACTTAGAGCCTGAGCAGTCCGCAGAAATTATTGCGCAGTTCCCAGAGAAAGTACGTCTTGATTTAACCATGCGAATCGCTAACCTTGAAGAAGTGCAACCAGCGGCCCTGCAAGAACTTAACGAGATTATGGAAAAACAATTTGCCGGACAAGCAGGTGCACAAGCTGCGAAAATGGGTGGCTTAAAAGCCGCGGCAGACATTATGAACTACCTAGATACAAATGTTGAAGGTCAGTTGATGGATTCTATTCGTGAACATGACGAAGAGATGTCTCAGCAAATTCAAGATCTAATGTTTGTATTTGAAAACTTAATGGATGTGGATGACCGTGGTATTCAAGCTATATTACGAGAAGTACAACAGGATGTGCTAATGAAAGCAATCAAAGGTGCAGACGACGGTCTGAAAGACAAAATACTGGGTAATATGTCTAAGCGTGCTGCTGATATGCTGGCTGATGATTTAGAAGCTATGGCGCCTGTGCGTATAAGTGAAGTAGAAGCAGCACAAAAAGAGATTTTATCAACAGCACGACGTTTATCTGATTCGGGTGAAATTCAGTTAGGCGGTGGTGGTGGTGAGGAGTTCTTGTAAGCCATGAGTAAACTCAAAGGGCGTCCACTTCGTGCTGAAGAAGCCGATGAATTATTAAAAAACTGGGCTATCCCAGATGTAGCACCTAGCGAAAAAAGTTTTGGTAACCGCTCAACAGCTTATGGTACGCCCCTTAGTGAGCTTTATAAAAAAGAGCTTGCCGAAGAAATGCCCGCTGATGAACCACAAGAACCCGAACTGCCTAAGCTTACTATGGTTGAGCTTGAACGCATTAGACAAGATGCTTACGAAGAGGGCCTTAAGCAAGGCCATGAACAAGGCTACATTGACGGCTTTGAAAAAGGCGTTAGTGAGGGAAAAGAAGCGGGTTACAAAGAAGGGTTAGAGCTTGGTAAGACCCAAGGACAAGAAGATATTAAACCGATTGTTGAAGAGCAGCTAATTAGCTTAAAAAGCATTTTAGAGGCGCTTAATTCACCGCTAAAAAAGGTGGACGAACAAGCCGAATTGCAACTTGTTCAATTGGCTAGCATGCTTGCAGAGGCGGTGATTTACCAAGAAGTACAAATATCATCAGATGTTATTTTACATACATTAAAACACAGTATTGATTCGTTAAATGCGCAGCAAGAAAAAGTGAAAATTCACCTAAATCCGACCGACCTCGATATAATAAAAGAAAGCTATGGCGAACAAACTATTGCACAAAACAACTGGCAACTTGTTCCCGAACCCACGCTTGATAGAGGCGGGTGTGAGGTGAAAACCGCGCAATCCTCTCTTGATATGACTCTAAAAACACGTGTCAAAGAAACGTTGGATAGCTTTTTGCATAATAGCAATATCTAAGTATTTTTTAGGCGTACTATGTCTGCTCAAAGTGCTTCTTTAAGCGAACGCTTATCGCAATATCAACAAAATATTAAGCCTCATACACCTGCTGTAGCGGGGATACTAACACGTGTCGTTGGCCTTACTCTAGAGGCTAAGGGCTTGCGAGCGCCAGTTGGTAGTCAATGTAAAATAGAGACCATGAATGGTTTTGTTGACGCCGAAATTGTTGGTTTTAACGATCAAACCTTATATTTAATGCCCAACGATCATATTTCGGGTGTACTACCTGGCGCGCGAGTTATCCCTCAAATAAATAATTTGGGTTTACCTGTAGGCATGAGCTTATTGGGGCGTGTTGTTGATGGGTTAGGCAGACCACTCGACGGTTTAGGCAAAATTAACGCTGAGCATTACTTAAAGTTTGCTCAAAATACAATAAACCCCTTAGCCAGACGACCGATTAGCCAACCCATGGATGTAGGTGTACGTGCTATAAACTCAGTGATCACCGTAGGGCAAGGTCAACGAATGGGGTTGTTTGCAGGCTCTGGTGTAGGTAAATCTGTATTATTAGGCATGATGACACGGGGCAGTGAAGCCGATGTCATTGTAGTGGGTTTGGTTGGTGAGCGTGGCCGTGAGGTAAAAGAGTTCATTGAGGAAATACTTGGTGTAGAAGGGCGTAAACGTTCGGTTGTTGTCGCTGCGCCGGCGGATTCATCGCCGTTAATGCGACTAAAAGGCTGTGAAAGCGCAGTTACTATTGCTGAGTATTTTCGAGATCAAGGCTTAAATGTATTACTGCTACTCGATTCCGTAACACGTTATGCCATGGCTCAGCGAGAAATTGCTCTAGCTGTAGGAGAGCCACCGGCTACAAAAGGTTATCCACCCTCGGTTTTTGCAAAGTTACCCGCTTTGGTTGAGCGAGCGGGTAATGGGGGAGAAGGGCAAGGTGCAATTACGGCCTTTTTTACTGTATTGAGTGAAGGTGACGATATGCAAGACCCAATTGCTGATGCCGCTCGCGCCATACTCGACGGTCATATTGTACTTTCTCGTGAGTTGGCCGATAGCGGACATTACCCCGCAATAGATATCGAAAAATCAATATCTCGAGTTATGCCTCAAGTAGTTTCTGAACCTCATATGCAGCAAGCGCGAGTGCTTAAGCAGGTGTATTCGATGTACCAACAAAATAAAGACATGATCACGTTAGGTGCGTATCAAAAGGGAACCGATCCTATGCTCGATCAAGCAATAAACATGATGCCTAGGGTTAACGGGTTTTTACAGCAGGGTATGCGTGATGTAATAAGTTATGACGATGGGCTACAAGGTCTTGCTCAATTATTAGGCCAAGGATAATGGCTAAAAGTAAATTCGAATTATTACTAAAGCTTGAAAGCGAAAAAGAAGAAAACTTGCGCATGAGTTACCTGCAAGCAAATCAAAACTTGCTCGCAAATCAGCAAAAACTTCAAGGCTTAAATGACTTTCGACTTGAGTACTCCCAGCAATTACATTTAAAAGGGCAGTCGGGTTTATCAAGTGCAGGTTTTGGGCAGTATCATGCGTTTATTGCAAAAATTGAAGAAGCTATTCGCCAACAAGCAAGTACGGTTAATACAGCAAAGCAAGTTGTTTCACAGCGAAAAACGCTGTGGCTAAAACAACAAATAAAAGCGAAAGCGGTTGCTAAGTTGATTGAAAATCAAAAAGTGAAAGCTGCAGCTATAGTTGCTAAAAACGAACAGAAAATGTTAGATGAGTTTACATCTAATCAATTTTTTCAGCGTCGAAAACTTTCTTAAGTTAGGCACGTTTATTGCTTTGCTAATGGGTGGTATTTAATTTTGGGCAATGTGCGGTGACATATTGCCGTAACCGTATTAGGTGATCTATGGCGATGAATGATATATCTGTTTCAATTTCGGCTGATAAAGAGTCTTTTTTAGCTTTTAAAGACAGTAGCTTAGCAACATCTGGCGATGAATCAGGTGCGGAGTTTTTTACTCAGCTACAAGATGCACACAATGCATTTGAGCCTATAAAAAAAGAGTTTGAACAGACTCAGGCTGACGGGCAGTTTGCTGCTTCATCAGCTTCAGATGTTGAAAAAAGCTCAGTGAACCATATTGATGACAAAAATGCTGCCAAAATAGATGCAGAGTCTGGAAATGACATTCTTGCACAAATTAATTCATCCCAATCAATAAATACTGAAGTCACAAAACCAAGCGAAAAAGCGAAAGATACAAACCTAACAGATACATCTACAAATAAAACACCGCTTGTTACTGCTGATTTAAACGAAAAGTTGCCTGTTAAAGGTTATGTTGCTGTGCCAGCAAAAGATTTACCTGTTAAAGATGAAATAGGTAAAATAATTAGACCTCATTCATCACTTATAGACAGCAGTATAAGTGGTGCGAAAATTTTAGAAGATGATGCAGATGCTAGTAGCTCGTTACATTCAGAAAAACAAAATAAAACGTCTATTGCACAGGCTGTTGAAGCACAACTAAATATAAAATCGGATACAGTTAAACATACTGCAGAAACGCAAAGTATAGCTCCGGAAACTGATGCAAAAGACGGTGGGACAGAGACTAACAAAGGTATTTTTGCGGATAAAATCCCCGCTTCACAAAATTCAGTACTTTCTGACGCGAGTGTCAACTCTGATAACACTGTTTTAAAAACGGATGTTGATAAAGTTGCTACTACTCAAAGTACATTAGAAAATAGCAATAAAGTTAGTGCCAATAGCGTAGCTCAAAATGCCGTCGCTCAAAATACAGTTACGGAACCAGTAGAAAATACGTCAAGAGCAATTTCAGCTAACTCAAGTACCACTGAAACCGAAAAAGCAGACGCGATAGATGCGCTAACGGTTAAAGATGCAAATGCAATAAAAACAGATAAGATATTAGCAAGTTTAACGCCTGAACAACTATCAAAACTAAATAATCAAATTAAAGCAGATTCACTATCTCCATCAAATAGCGTTGAAAAATTGACGGCTTTAAAGCAAATGCTCACTCAATTTATAACGGATAACGAACAGACACAAAGCACAGAAGTTAAGTTGTCGCCCAGCGGGCAGTTTAATAAACTTTCTGGGACTGAAAAGCAGGAACTACTGACTCAACTAAACACTTTTATTAAAACTGAGCAACCAAAAGGTGAACAGTTAGCAGCTATTAAGCAAGCTATTGGTGAGCTAAAAGTGTTGGTTGCGAAAGATGCGAATCAATTATCAGACACTAAATTTACGATATCGCAAAAAGCTGTAAATGACTCACAAAAATTGCCGCAAACAAATGAATCGCAAATAGACAAAGCGGTTACCTTACCGGTAAAAGGTGAAGAGACAACAAAGCCAGTTACTTTTATAGCTTCACAAACACCAAATGCGGTGAATCAGCCACAAAAAGTGAGTGTAAAATCAGGTTTTGAAAGTAGCGCAGATCCAACTAAATTAGCTGCACAGCCTACTAGTGATGAAGAGCTAACAAAAGCGCTTGACCAACTGCAAAAAGAGGGGCTAAAAAATAGCACGGCTGAGCAGTCACCCGCTAAAGTTACGCAGTTGTTTAACCATATAACTAATGCATTAAATACGACCCAAACCAGTACCCAAAGCTATTATGATTCGATTGATTATGAAATGGGGATATTGGATCAACAAGTTATGCAAAATCAGCAGTTACAAAGTACAACACAGGCAAAGCAGGTGAGTATTGACCCTGGTATGATGCAGGCGATTAACATAGTTAAAAGTGACGCAGCCAAGTTGTTACAAGAGCGTGTTAGTTCAATGTTAAGCATTAATAACAAAGAGGCTGAAATTCGTCTTGACCCACCTGAAATGGGCAGCATGCAAATACGCGTTCGCAGCGATGCAGAACAAGCACAAATTAACTTTGTGGTACAGAACCAGCAGGCCAAGGAGGCGCTTGAACAATCTATGCCTCGTTTACGCGAAATGCTAGCACAGCAAGGTTTGGAACTGGGTGAGAGCACTATTTCATATGGCCAGTCAGGTGGCGAAAATGCTGAGCAAAATGAATCGGATTCGGGTGAGCAATTGGCCCAAAATGGAGTAGCAAATAGTGAAAGTGATCAGCCAGCAAAAAGCCCAGAACAAACTTCTGCGCTACAAACATCATCATCAATAGATTACTATGCCTAACTACTGCTATTATAATAACTAAAACAAGCAAATACCTTTGCGATATAAGGAATGATGATGGCTGAAGAAACAAGTTTAGAAATAGAAGAAGCGCCTAAAAGTAAAAAAAAGCTGATAATTATTATTGCAGCAGCATTGCTAGTGGTGGGTGGTGCTGCGGGTTTCTTTTTAATGTCGGGCTCGGATGAGCCGGTTGAGACGTTAGATGAAGAAACAACTCTTTCAGAAGAAGCGCCAGAGGCTTCTGGTTCATCTGCAGAGATAGGCAGTGCACTTTACGTTGCGATGCCTAGACCATTTGTATTTAACGTACCGGGTTCTAGCAGAGATAGAATTGTTCAAATTAAAGTGCAGCTTTTGGTTCGTGGCGAAGTCAATGAAGAAACCGCTAAAAAGCATATCCCGCTTATCGAAGGTAAGTTACTCAGCGTATTTTCAACGACTACTGCAGATGAATTAAGTACTAGTGCAGGTAAAGAAACACTGCGTTTTTCTGCACTAGAGACAGTGCAAACCGCCTTAAATGACGTTGAAGGCAGTAAAGTAATTGAGCGGGTATTGTTTACCGGCTTTGTAATGCAATAAGGGGTTAGCGTGAGCGACTTATTATCCCAAGACGAAATTGATGCGCTATTACACGGTGTTGATGACGTTGAAGAGGAAGATATAAACGATGGCGAAGATGGCGGGGGAAGTACGCTACAGTACGATTTTTCTTCGCAAGATCGAATCGTACGTGGTCGCATGCCGACGCTGGAAATTGTTAATGAGCGCTTTGCTCGCCATATGCGAATTAGTCTATTTAATATGATGCGCCGCACAGCGGAAGTGTCTATTAATGGCGTTCAAATGATAAAGTTTGGTGAGTATGTTCATACTTTATTTGTACCAACAAGCTTAAATATGGTGCGTTTCAGACCTTTAAAGGGTACCGGCCTGATCACCATGGAAGCACGGTTAGTATTCATTTTGGTGGATAACTTTTTTGGCGGTGATGGTCGCTACCACGCAAAAATTGAAGGCCGTGAATTTACCCCAACAGAGCGCCGAATTGTGCAAATGTTGCTAAAAATAATCTTTGAAGATTATAAAGAGGCATGGGCACCGGTAATGGACGTGTCGTTTGAGTACCTCGATTCAGAGGTAAACCCCGCAATGGCTAATATTGTGAGCCCTACTGAAGTTGTGGTTATTAGCTCTTTTCATATTGAACTTGATGGCGGTGGCGGTGATTTTCACATTGCTTTGCCGTACTCAATGCTCGAACCAATAAGGGAGCTTTTGGATGCGGGTGTTCAATCAGACACCGAAGATACCGACTTACGTTGGAGTAAAGCATTACGAGATGAAATAATGGATGTTGAAGTTGATATGTCGACCCAGCTTCTAGAGGTCGACTTAACACTTCAACAAATAATGGAGCTTAAAGCAGGTGATATTATTCCTGTTGAAATGCCAGAGCATATTACTGTATTTGTAGAAGAGCTGCCCACATTTAGAGCTAAAATGGGTCGTTCTCGTGATAATGTCGCCCTGCAAATTAGTGAAAAAATTAAACGTCCTGATTCAGTTAAATCTGAGCTGCATGTATTTACCAAAGGCGGCAAGAAAATTGACTCAGATGCAGAGTTAGCAGAATTAGAAGAAGATTTACACCTTTCAGACGGTGTAGACTTAGACTGGTAATTGATTAAAAGGTTAAACGTATGAGCGATGATCAAGACACAATGGACGAATGGGCAGCCGCACTTGCAGAGGCTGAAGGTGGTGATGATGCTGGCGAAGCGCAAGTTGCCGAACTTGATGAATTAAGTGATGAAAAAAGCGAAATAACAGGCGAAGAAAAGCGCAAGCTCGATACAATTTTAGACATCCCAGTGACCATATCGATGGAAGTTGGGCGCTCAAAAATTAATATTCGTAATTTACTACAACTTAACCAAGGTTCAGTAGTAGAGCTAGATCGTGTTGCTGGTGAGCCATTAGATGTATTGGTTAATGGTACCTTGATTGCTCACGGTGAAGTGGTTGTGGTAAATGACAAGTTTGGTATTCGTCTAACGGATGTTATCAGCCAAGTAGAGCGGATCAAAAAGTTACGATGAGTGCCTTTTTTGCGCTAACAGCGTCTGTATTTACAAAAACAGAGTCGGTTACACCTACGGGCGATTTAATTTCTATGGTGCTTTCTCTTATTATGGTGTTAGTGCTCATTGTAGTTCTGGCTATTTTTGTAAAAAAACTTAATCCTAATTTGGCAAACAGTGATGAATTTAAAGTGGTTCGAAGTCTTCCGTTAGGCTCACGCGAACGCTTAATGGTGGTAGAGATTGATAATGCGCAGCATTTATTAGGCGTCACACCGCACAGCATTAATTACCTTCATAAATTAGAATCACCACTGAGTGAAAAAGAAATCCCAGAACTTGCTAAGCAATTTAGTAAACTGTTAAACCCCAAATCGAAACAAAATAAAAAGAATTGAACCTATGACTAAGTGGCTGCTAATTATTTTTGCCATTGTGTTTGTTCCAAGCGTAAGCGCCGAAGGTATTGATGCGCTTACTATCACAACAAACGCAGATGGCACACAAGATTACTCGGTGACGTTGCAAGTTTTAGCCATTATGACGGCGCTGAGTTTTATACCCGCAGCCGTAATAATGATGACGTCTTTTACACGTATAATTGTTGTATTGGCTATACTCCGTCAGGCAATTGGTTTGCAGCAAACGCCCTCTAATCAAGTACTGTTGGGCATGTCTTTATTTTTAAGTATTTTTATCATGGCGCCTATTTACCAAAAGGTTAATGACGTAGCCATAGAGCCTTATTTGAGTGAGCAAGTTACGTCGGTACAAGCATTGGAGCTTGCAAAAGAGCCAATGAAAGCATTTATGCTCTCGCAGGTTCGTTTAAAAGACTTAGAAACATTTGCCAAAATAGCAGGCTACGACAAGCTAGAGTCACCTGAAGAAACTCCGCTCATAGTTCTTATACCCGCATTTGTAACAAGCGAACTGCAAACTGCATTTATTATCGGGTTTATGTTTTTTATACCTTTTTTAATTGTTGACCTGGTTGTTGCATCCGTACTCATGGCTATGGGTATGATGATGCTCTCCCCCATGATTGTTTCCTTGCCCTTTAAAATAATGCTGTTTGTACTTGTTGATGGCTGGAGCTTAGTGATGGGAACCCTCGCCAAAAGCTTTGGTTTAGGCACATAGTATGTTTTTTTTGAATGGTACTAAAAGATAGGATTACAGCATGGAACCAGAAATTTTTGTTGATATTCTTAGCGATGCACTGTTTTTAGTTATTAAGTTAGTATCGGCTATTGTTGTTCCAGGTTTAATTATTGGCCTAGTGGTGGCGGTGTTTCAAGCCGCTACGTCTATCAATGAGCAAACGTTGAGTTTTTTGCCTCGCTTATTGATCACTATTAGCGCATTAATTGTTGGTGGCCACTGGTTCACTCAGGAGCTAATGGACTTTTTTACTCGGTTAGTGCTGCTCATTCCCGAAATTGCAGGTTAACAAGTGGAGTACCCGTTTTCAGTTGTCATTCAATGGTTGAGCGACTTTTTGCTCCCTTTGGTACGAATTAGCTCCATGATTATGATAATGGCGGGGTTAGGCGCTAAAAATGTGCCAACACGTATAAAGCTGGGTTTATCAGTGGTCGTAACTCTGTTGGTTGTGCCTGTTCTTCCTCCAGCTACATTTACTAACTTGTTTTCGTTTGAAATGATTTTAGTAGTGATACAGCAAATGCTTATTGGAATAGCGATTGGTTTTGCTTCTACCTTGCTCCTCAATACCTTCGTATTGGCAGGTCAGATACTTGCTATGCAAACCGGTTTAGGTTTTGCTTCTGTCATTGACCCCTCAAATGGGGCCAGCGTTCCGGCTGTTGGTCAGTTTTTTCTTATTTTAGCAACACTATTATTTTTTGTATTCAACGGCCATTTAATGATGATACAGATGGTTGTACATAGTTTTGAAGTGCTGCCAATTGATGGTAATTGGTGGTCAGTAGATCATTACTGGGATATTGTAACGTGGGGCGGTTGGATGTTTACAACTGCTTTAGTGCTCTCACTTGCACCATTGACAGCAATGCTAGTTATCAATATTTCATTTGGTATTATGACCCGTGCGGCGCCTCAGCTAAATA
Organism: Pseudoalteromonas sp. PSi26; assembly: GCF_054960575.1. Classification (NCBI taxonomy): domain Bacteria; kingdom Pseudomonadati; phylum Pseudomonadota; class Gammaproteobacteria; order Alteromonadales; family Pseudoalteromonadaceae; genus Pseudoalteromonas; species Pseudoalteromonas sp. PSi26. Next base: position 300,924 of record NZ_JBHNYT010000002.1, read on the forward strand.
TTTTTGCTATTGGTTTTCCATTCACCCTTGTTGCAGGGCTTGTCATTATTTGGGCAACATTGGGAAACTTCATCCTGCAATTTGAATTTCAGTGGCTTAAAATGATCGAACTAATGTGTACTTTAGTTGGTTGTTCACCTTAGGAGTGTGTTATGGCTGAAGATTCAGGTCAAGAAAAAACAGAAGAACCCACAGGGAAAAAAATAGAAGAGTCTAAAAAGAAAGGGCAGGTCGCTCGTTCTAAAGAATTAGGCACTATGTTTGTTCTTATTTTTTCAGCTATTTCATTGTTAATGTACGGCCCTGAAATTGGTAAGGGCTTATACAATATTATGGGCAGAATGCTCAGCCTTAATCGTAATGAAACCTACGACACCACTAAAATGTTTGCGGTTTGGTCCAGTGTTGCCGACGCGCTTATTTTCCCTATGGCCATGTTTGTATTCATTATTTTATTTGCAGGCATTATAGGTAATACTTTGCTAGGTGGCTTTAATTTTAGCTGGCAAGCAGCCGCTCCTAAAGCAAGCAAAATGTCTCCATTTAAAGGCTTTAAACGCATGTTTGGCCCACAAGCTGCGGTAGAGCTTACTAAAGCTATTTTAAAGTTTTTAGTGGTCGCAAGTTTTGCCTTTTTCTTAATTAATACCTTTTTTGACGAAATACTACACTTAAGCATTGAGTCTGCGCCTAACAATATTATTCATGCGCTCGAAATCCTCTCGTGGATGTTTTTGGCATTGTCGTGCACATTGGTAATTATTGCGGCAATCGATGCCCCGTATCAAAGTCATACTCACCATAAGCAGTTAAAAATGACACTGCAAGAGGTAAAAGACGAGTACAAAAACTCTGAAGGTGATCCTCAAATAAAAGCGCGCATTAGGCAAACTCAAAGGCAAATGTCTCAAAAAAGAATGATGCAAGACGTGCCTGATGCTGATGTAGTTGTTACCAACCCAACGCATTATTCTGTTGCTCTCAAATACGACACTGAGCGAGCAGGAGCGCCTATAGTACTTGCTAAGGGCGTGGATGAACTGGCTATGCAAATTCGAAAGGTGGCAAACGGTAATGATGTACCAATTGTTGAGTCGCCAATGCTTACTCGAGCGCTTTATCATACCGCAGAAGTGGGTGAACAAATTCCTGATCAACTCTTTACTGCCGTTGCACAGGTGTTAGCTTATGTTTTTCAGCTAAAACGCTTCAATAAAGGTCGCGGAAAACGCCCGACAAAGCTCAATAAAAAGCTCCCCATTCCTGATGCCTACAAGTATTAATATTACTCCTTTACTAACTTGGAATAGTTATTGCTAATTCTACGTAGTGTCAATTTTTTGAAATTGTAGAATTATGAGTTTTAAAGCGGTATTACAACAACTTAACGCAGACAAAAAAGAATATGCAAAAGGCGTAGGTACACCTTTGCTTGTGCTTGCAGCTTTGGGAATGGTCATTTTACCGTTACCGCCATTTTTACTTGATATCCTTTTTTCATTCAATATTGCGTTAGCGTTGGTGGTACTACTCGTAACGGTTTACACCATGAAACCGGTTGAGTTTGGTATGTTTCCGGCCGTGTTACTTATCGCCACAATTATGCGTTTAGCACTTAACGTAGCAAGTACACGTGTTGTACTACTTGAAGGACATAATGGTGGAGATGCCGCGGGGAAAGTGATTGAAGCCTTTGGCTCTGTTGTGATTGGCGGTAACTATGCTGTTGGCTTAGTGGTATTTTTAATTCTTATTATTATTAACTTTGTTGTAATCACTAAAGGTGCAGGGCGTATTTCTGAGGTATCTGCACGTTTTACACTTGATGCAATGCCAGGTAAACAAATGGCAATTGACGCCGATTTAAACGCAGGATTCATTAGTGCAGAGCAAGCGCGCGATCGCCGAGAAGAAGTAACCCGCGAGGCCGATTTTTATGGTTCAATGGATGGTGCAAGTAAGTTTGTTAAAGGTGATGCTATTGCTGGTATCGTCATTTTAATTATAAACATTGTTGGTGGCCTATTTGTTGGCATGATCCAGCACGATTTAAGCTTTGGCCAAGCTATGGAAGTTTACACACTCCTTACGATTGGAGATGGCTTGGTGGCTCAGCTCCCCTCATTACTACTATCAATTGGTACCGCAATTGTAGTAACACGCCAAAACGAGTCTCTCAATATGGGCGACCAGTTTAAGAAACAACTTGGCAACGAAAAATCATTATTTATAGCCTCTGGCATCTTAATTACCATGGGCTTAGTGCCTGGCATGCCTCATTTAGCATTTTTAAGCTTAGGTGCATTACTTGGTTATTTAGCTTATTACACTCAACAAAGTAAATTAAAAGTGGCTGCAGCAGAAGCCGAGGCAACTGCAAATGGAACTGCTGGTACGGGCGTTGCCAACAAGCAAGAGCAAAAAGAACTAGGCTGGGATGACGTTCAGCAAGTGGATGTAATTGGATTAGAGGTGGGTTACAGATTAATTCCTTTGGTTGACCAGTCTCAAGGCGGAGAGCTACTAAATCGTATTAAGGGAGTACGTAAAAAACTTTCTCAAGAGCTGGGTTTTTTAGTTCCACCCGTACATATTCGCGATAACTTAGAGCTTGACCCTAATGCATACAGAATTACGCTTATGGGGGTATCTACCGGTGAAGGTGAACTCAAGCATGGTGATGAGTTGGCAATAAATCCAGGTCAAGTATTTGGGCCAATTAAAGGGGTTGAAACAAAGGATCCTGCTTTTGGGCTTGATGCGGTATGGATAAAACCAGATCAAAAAGACGAAGCACAATCGCTTGGCTATACCGTGGTAGATTCAGCCACGGTTGTGGCTACACATATTAGCCAGTTACTTACTAACAGCGCAGCACTGCTTTTAGGTCACGAGGAAGTACAGAACTTATTAGATATGTTAGGTAAAAGCCACCCTCGCTTAGTTGAAGGTTTAGTCCCTGACGTATTACCGTTAACTGTGATAGTAAAAGTACTACAAAATCTACTTAATGAAGGCGTTGCAATTCGTGATATGCGCTCAATTGTACAAACCCTTGTTGAGTATGGGCCACGTAGTCAAGACCCTGATGTATTAACGGCTGCAGTGCGTATTTCATTACGCCGATTAATAGTTCAAGATGCTGTGGGTATGTCGTCAGAAATCCCTGTCATAACCTTGGCACCTGAGTTGGAACAGATGTTGCATCAGTCACTACAAAATGCAGGCGACGAAGGTGCCGGTATAGAACCAGGACTTGCAGAGCGACTTCAAGTGTCACTAAACGAAGCGCATCAAAACCAAGAAATGTCCGGTGAACCTTCAATATTGCTAACGTCGGGAATGTTACGCACTGTGTTATCTCGTTTTGTTAAGTACACCATCCCGGGTTTAAGGGTGATGTCTTATCAAGAGGTACCAGATGAAAGACAGATCAAGATAGTCAGCTCTGTAGGCCAACAATAAGATTTTAAAGGGGTTGAATCATGAAAATAAAACGTTTTTTTGCTAAAGATATGCGCACAGTACTTAAAGAAGTTAAAGACGAATTAGGTGTTGATGCGGTTATTATGTCAAATAAAAAGCTAGCCAACGGTGTCGAAATTGTAGCAGCTGTTGATTATGACAAAGCAGCCCCTAAAAAAGAGCAACCGCAAAGTGCGCCAGCACAAAGTTTTGCAAAGTCACAGCCAGTGCATAATTTTGTAAAACCAGAGCCACTTCGCGCTAAGCCAGAGCCACAAGCGAAAGTAGCCGATAGTCTTCAAGCATTATTAGAGCGTCAAGCTCCACGTCCTCGCTCTGCAGAACTGGCTTCTATGTTTTCGCAATCAGGTATTGACACTACAGACAACTACCAAGAGCCAGCGCAAGAACAGCGTCCTCGGCCTATATTCACCAATGAGCGTCAAGCTTCAGCGCGTCCGCAAACACAAGCAGATAGCCTTGGGTTTGATGACCTAGAAAGTGATTTTGATGACCTTGACACCCCAGTGACAGCTCGCCAAGAAACTAAACATAATGAAAGTGAGCAAATTTCGTCAATGCGTGACGAAATGAATGCCATTCGTCAGTTGTTAGAGCATCAAGTATCAGGGCTTATGCAACAAGACATGGCAAGACGCGACCCTACTCGTGCATGCATGATTGATCGTTTAGTCGGTATGGGAATAGATAAAGATGTTGCTGAGCAAATGGCGTGCTTTGTTCCTGACGATGTATCTCGCCAGCAAGGTTGGAAAGCTCTTCTAACAATGGTTGAAGATCAGATGCAGACAACTAACAACGAGATTTTACGTCAAGGCGGTGTATACGCCTTAGTCGGTCCAACTGGTGTTGGTAAAACAACAACCGTTGCTAAATTAGCTGCACTTGGCGCACAAAAATACGGTGCAGACAAAGTCGCTTTAATCACAACAGACACATACAGAATTGGTGCTTATGAGCAACTTGCTACTTATGGCCGAATTATAGGTTGTAGTGTAAAGCAAGTTAAAGATGCTAATGAATTAGCTGAAGTTTTATATCATTTACGAAATAAACGACTAGTATTAATTGATACTGCGGGTATGAGTCAGCGCGACTTGCGCTTAACTGAACAACTTAATACGCTAATGCGTAACCAGCGCGTTGATATTCGTAGTTATTTAGTGCTCAGTGCAACATCGCAAATACACGTGTTGCAAGAAACCGTCAGACACTTTAAAAAAGTGCAGTTAAGTGGTTGTATATTCACCAAATTAGACGAATCTTTAAGTTTAGGTGAGATTATTAGTATTGCGATTCAAAATCGCCTTCCAATAGGGTATCTTACTAACGGTCAACGAGTACCAGAAGATATTCGAGTTGCAAATGCTGAAAAACTAGTTAAAAAGGCTGAGCAACTCTATTTAAAAAGAGCAAAAGCACAACATTCAAGGCACCAAGCAGTGGCGCCAAGCACAGTAGGGATGTATGATTAACACAGTATTAGATCAAGCAAGTGGCCTGCGCAAAATGAGTCAAAACAATAACAACGGCGTAAAAGTTATCGCTGTCACTGGCGGTAAAGGTGGAGTAGGAAAAACAAATGTTTCTCTTAATACCGCAATTGCATTAGGCCAGCAAGGTAACAGAGTATTGGTTCTTGATGCCGATTTAGGCTTAGCAAACTGTGACGTTATGCTAGGACTACGTGTTGAACGTAACTTATCACATGTTTTATCTGGTGAATGCGAACTTGATGAAATTTTAGTTGAAGGCCCCGCAGGTATTAAAATTGTACCCGCAACGTCGGGCTCTCAAAGCATGGTTGAATTGTCGCCTTCAGAGCATGCGGGACTCATCAGAGCTTTTAGCGAATTAAATACAGAATTTGATATTTTAATTGTCGATACAGCCGCAGGTATTTCTGACATGGTGCTGAGTTTTTCCCGCGCAGCACAAGATGTCATGGTTGTTGTATGCGACGAGCCTACATCAATAACAGATGCCTACGCGCTGATAAAAGTATTGAGCCGTGAGCATGGTGTATATAAATTTAAAATTGTTGCAAATATGGTCCGCAGCATGCGTGAAGGGCAAGAGTTATTTGCAAAACTTTCCAAAGTAACCGATCGCTTTTTAGATGTATCAATGGACTTGGTTGCAACGGTTCCCTACGACGAAAATATGCGTAAGGCAACACGCCGTCAAAAAGTTATTGTAGAACTTTTTCCAAATTCGCCTGCGGCACTTGCGTTTCAAGCGCTAGCAACAAAAGCAGTTAAATGGCCAATACCCAACCAACCATCAGGTCATTTGGAGTTTTTCATAGAGAAACTAGTTAACGGCTAATTATGACAACATTGGTGAATAAAGTTATGGGATATCAATCAGCACAAAATTTAAATGTGATTGTTGAAAAACATGCATCACTTGTCAAAAAAGTGGCATGTCACCTTATAGCGCGTTTACCTGCCAGCGTTCAGTTGGACGATTTAATACAATCAGGCATGATAGGCCTGATTGAAGCATCTAAGAGCTTTGATGCAACCAAAGGGGCTAGCTTTGAAACTTTTGCGGGGATTCGTATTCGTGGAGCAATGCTTGATGAGATGCGACGTGGCGATTGGGCACCCCGCTCAGTGCATCGTAAAAGCCGTTTGGTGGCCGAAACAATTGCTTTTTTAGAAAAAAGCTTAAACCGTGAGCCGACAGATATAGAAGTTGCTGAAAAACTTGAAATTTCGTTAAATGAGTACCATCATATCCTAAACGATGTAAATGCAAGTAAAGTACTAGGTATTGAAGACCTGGGTGTTGATGAAGATGTCATCAGTCCAGTGGACCAAGATTTAGCGCTAGACAAACCGTTTAATAACGTTAAAGATGAGCGGTTTAATGAATCTTTATTAGGTGCAATAAAATCTTTACCAGAACGTGATGCAATGGTGCTGTCTTTGTACTATAACGATGAAATGAATTTAAAAGAAATAGGGCATATACTCGATGTAAGTGAATCGCGTGTAAGTCAAATACATGGTCAGGCGATGATTAAGCTTAAAGCTAAAATCAATGACTGGATAAACTAGTAGTAAGTAAACAAGGTTAAGACCTCACTGGGGGATGTTTTGGATAAAAACATGAAAATTCTGGTTGTTGACGATTTTTCAACAATGAGACGTATTATTAAAAATCTGTTGCGTGACTTAGGTTTCACTAATGTTCAAGAAGCAGACGATGGGTCAACCGCTTTGCCAATGCTACAAAATCAAGTATTTGATTTTGTTGTTACCGATTGGAATATGCCAGGAATGCAGGGCATAGACCTACTTAGAGCAATACGTGCGGATGATAAGCTTAAACACATTCCGGTATTGATGGTAACGGCTGAAGCTAAAAAAGAACAAATTATAGCGGCAGCACAGGCAGGTGTTAATGGTTATATTGTTAAGCCATTTACTGCTGGAACACTCAAAACTAAATTAGAAAAAGTATTTGAACGTTTAGGCTAATGATAGGGGGAGAGGCTTATGTCAGCACTTGCTGCGCCTCAAATAACTTTAGAACAAGCTCGTCAGCTCGTTGTTTATCTAGAAAACGGTGAGCAAGACAAAGCCAATCAGTTAATTTTAGATACTGCTTCTAAGGAGCAATCTGAAATATTTGCTGAAGTTGGAAAGTTAACCCGTCAATTGCATGAGGCTTTAAAAAGCTTCGAGCTAGACACTCGCTTAACTGACTTAACTACCGATGCTATTCCAGATGCAAAAAAACGGCTCAATTATGTTATAGAAATGACAGAAAATGCCGCAAATAAAACAATGGATGCTGTTGAGGCTAGCCTACCAATTGCTCAACAGTTGGCAGATGAAATATCTCTTATCAAACCGACATGGGATCGCCTAATGAATCGAGAGATTGAGTTAGGGGAGTTTAAATCGTTATGCCACAGCATTGATAAGTTTATGAACAATTCTCATCATAAAACCGATGAGCTGCAAAGTTTGATGACTAATGTACTTATGGCACAAGACTATCAAGATTTAACCGGACAAGTTATTCGCCGAGTTATTGAGCTTGTTAGAGAAGTTGAAGAAAGCTTAATTCATCTTTTGACAGCCTTCGCTGATCAAAACGAAAGTAAAGCCGAAAAAATAGAACAACAAAAAACAAAAGAACCATTAGACGAACAAACTTTAGCAGGTCCAGAAGGCCCTATTATTGATAAAGAATCACGTAATGATGTTGTATCTGATCAAGATGAAGTCGATGATCTTTTATCAAGTTTGGGCTTCTAAGAGGAGAGTAACTGCATGTTTGAAGTCGATGAAGATATTTTACAAGACTTTCTTGTAGAGGCAGGAGAAATCCTAGAGCTTTTATCTGAACAGTTAGTTGAGCTGGAAAACAATCCAGAGGACACCGAATTACTCAATGCCATATTTAGAGGGTTTCACACTGTAAAAGGTGGTGCTGGGTTTTTAGCTATGACAGAGCTCGTTGACGCGTGTCATGGCGCAGAGAATGTGTTCGATCTGCTTAGGCAAGGTGTACGAACGGTTAATTCGGAATTGATGGACGTAATTTTACAAGCTCTCGACACGATTAACGAAATGTTTGCCACCATTCAAAATCGTGATAAACCAGAACCCGCTGATCCCGAACTTCTAGAAACCCTTCATAAACTTGGTTTACCTCCAACAGAAGAAGAGCTTGCTGGTGAATCACCAGTTGATTCAACTGAAGAATCTCAAGCCGAGGTTATTGAGGCCCCAGTTGCCGAGGAAACCTCAGTAACTGATGAAGAAGATCCGTTTGCATTCGATGAGTTATTTAGCGGTGGAGCAGCTGAACAAAGCGATGATGAAACTCAGATTGATGAGATAACAGAAGATGAATTTGAAAACTTGCTAGACGAATTACATGGAAAAGGTCAAAGTCCAGCAGGTGAAAGCGCGTCAAGTAGTAGTGATGTCAGTGGAGACATTACAGATGATGAGTTTGACAACTTACTTGATGAACTTCATGGTGTTGGAAGCTTTGGTGCTGTTGCGGCCAGTGAGCCAGTAAAAGAGCAAACAGCAAGTAATAATTCTGCAGAAAACTCTTCAACGCCCTCAGCAAGTTCACCTGCAAGTGATTCTAGCGATGATGAAATTAGCGATGATGAGTTTGAAGCATTGCTTGACGAGCTTCATGGTTCAGGTGCCCCTAAATCAATAGAGAGTCCTGCAGCTTCAGAACCGAAGCCCGCGGCAAAACCCGTGCCTAAGGTAAGTGAGCCGGTCAAAAAGCCTGAACCTGTAAAAGCAGCAGTCCCAAAACCAGTGCAAAAGCCTGCAGAAAAAGCAGCTTCAACTCCTGCAGCTGTGAAAAAGCCAGCTCCTCCTCAAGCAGAAACAACAGTCCGAGTTGACACAAAACGCCTAGACCAAATAATGAATATGGTGGGTGAGCTTGTACTTGTTCGTAACAGGTTGGTAAGTTTAGCAACTAACTCAGAAAGTGAAGCAATGGGCAAAGCCATTTCTAACTTAGATGTTGTGACGGCTGATATCCAAGGCGCAGTAATGCAAACGCGAATGCAGCCAATTAAAAAGGTATTTGGCCGCTTCCCTCGCGTTGTTCGTGACTTAGCACGAAGCTTAAATAAAGATATTAGTTTACAGCTCGTTGGTGAAGAAACTGATTTAGATAAAAACTTGGTTGAGGCACTTGCAGACCCACTTGTTCACTTAGTTAGAAACTCAGTTGACCACGGAATAGAGATGCCAGCAGCTCGTGAAGCAGCAGGCAAACCTAGAACGGGTAATGTAACGCTTTCAGCGTCTCAAGAAGGCGACCATATCTTGTTAACTATCAAAGATGATGGTGCGGGTATGGATGCTGAAAAGCTCAAAAAAATAGCAATCAGCAAAGGCGTTTTAGATCACGATCAGGCGAGCCGTTTATCGGATACCGAAGCGTACAATTTAATATTTGCACCAGGATTTTCTACTAAGGAAGAGATCTCTGATATTTCAGGGCGTGGTGTGGGTATGGATGTTGTAAAAACTAAAATTACTCAACTTAATGGCTCAGTGAGTATTCAGTCAGAGCTAGGTGTTGGTACAATTTTAGAAATAAAAGTACCGCTAACACTTGCCATATTACCTACCTTAATGGTTGTAGTTGGTGAACAAACATTTGCACTACCATTGGCTGGTGTGAGTGAAATATTCCACTTAGATTTAACCAAAACAAATGTAGTTGATGGTCAACTAACTATTATTGTACGTAAGAAAGCGATACCGCTATTTTATCTTGAGCATTGGTTAGTCAAGGGAGCAGATCGCACTCAGCGCAAAGCGCAAGGTCATGTTGTTATTGTTCAAATAGGTACTCAGCAGGTTGGTTTTGTAGTTGATTCTTTAATAGGTCAAGAAGAAGTTGTAATTAAACCTCTTGATGCTCTTTTGCAGGGTACTCCAGGCATGGCAGGTGCAACTATTACATCAGATGGTGGAATTGCACTAATTTTAGATGTTCCAAACATGTTGAAACACTACGCTGGCTAAATCATAAAGTAGGTGCGCATCAGATGTGTGCCTACGTATAAATTTAATAAGAGAGCTAAATGGCCGTAAAAGTTTTAGTTGTTGATGATTCAAGCTTTTTTCGTCGTAGAGTAAGCGAGATCCTTGAACAAGACAGCGACATACAAGTTATAGGTTTTGCCATTAATGGCAGAGAGGCTGTTGAGAAAACAGCTCAGCTTCGTCCTGATATGATCACAATGGATGTAGAAATGCCTGTGCTTGATGGTATCAGTGCAGTTAAAGAGATAATGGCAAGTAACCCCACGCCAATATTAATGTTTTCTTCTTTAACCCGTGCTGGCGCAACAGCAACACTTGATGCGCTTGATGCTGGAGCGATGGATTTTTTACCTAAAAAGTTTGAAGATATTGCACGCAATAATGAAGATGCGATAAAGCTCCTTCAAGCTAAAGTCAAAGAAATTGGTAATAAGCGCATTCCTAAAGCCTTTAAGCCAGTAACTCACCAGAAACCAGCGACACGATCGGTGCCTGATAAAATCAGTAACACTGCGTCTTCAATCAGGCAACCAGATAGAAGTTTTCAGCGTTCAACAACCGCGTCGACATTAACAAAAACACAAAACAGCGTATCAACTCGTGCAAGTGGCAAACAATATAAACTTGTGGCTATTGGTACATCTACTGGTGGCCCTGTTGCTTTACAAAATGTGCTTACGCAATTACCCGCTAATTTTCCGCATCCTATTTTACTCATTCAGCATATGCCAGCTGCTTTTACACCAGCATTTGCAGCTCGCTTAAATGGATTGTGTAAAATAAAAGTAAAAGAAGCACAACAAGGTGATCGTCTTGACCCTGGAACTGCCTATTTGGCTCCTGGCGGGCAACAAATGATGGTTGAAGGTAGAGGTGGTTCCAAAACATTGCGCGTTTTTGAAGACAATAGCGAGCGAATTACTTATAAGCCCAGTGTTGACGTTACATTTGCAAGTATTGCAAAAGCTTATCAGGGAGATGTTTTAGCTATTATTTTAACAGGCATGGGGGCTGATGGTAGAGATGGCGCAAGAATGTTAAAACAAACAGGAGCTACCATTTGGGCACAAGATGAAAAGAGCTGTGTTGTTTATGGTATGCCACAGGCTGTTGCTAATGCGGGACTTTCAAGTGAGAGTTTAGCGCTTGAAGATATTGCAACGCGGATAAAAAGTGAAACCGGTTGTGGATAAGCTTTCTGTAGTTGGTTTAATTGTTGCCCTAAGTGCTATAGCAATTGGCTATCATTTAGAAGGTGGTGTGATTGCCGCACTTTTTAATGGCCCTGCGCTCATTATAGTACTTGGTGGAACAGTGGGCGCTGTAATGCTGCAAACGTCTACTAGTACCTTTAAAAAAATGCTTAGAATGAGTCACTGGGTATTTGTGACTCCAAATTACAATATTGATGATGCAATTGAGCAAGTTAAACGTTGGTCTCATAAAGCGAGACAAGAAGGATATTTGGCATTAGAGGATGAGGCCCTAACTCACTCAGATGTATATGCCGCAAAAGGTCTGAGTTTACTTGTTGATGGCGGTTCAGAGCAGAGGCTACGGGATACGCTTGAGATAGATTTAATGTTGGAGCGTGAGCGTTTGCTTGAAGCTGCACGTGTATACGAAGCAATGGGCGGTTATAGCCCTACCATCGGTATTTTAGGAGCTGTTCTTGGACTCATTCAAGCTATGTCTTTTATTACCGACCCACAATTGCTTGGCGCTGGAGTTGCAACAGCCTTTATTGCAACGATTTATGGGGTGGGGTTAGCTAATTTATTATTTTTGCCAATGGCACATAAGCTCAAGCAACGTGTAGAAGAAAAGATGCTTTACCACGAAATGCTTGCAGAAGGTATAATTGCAATCAGCGATGGCCAAAGCCCAATGAACATTGAGCTAAAGTTAGAAGCTTATCGTGTTGAACGGCCAAGCTTAGTGGACGCATAAAAATGATGCGTCGACGATTTGGTCGCTCGCCCCATAAAAACCAGCATACAGAGCGCTGGTTAGTATCTTATGCGGATTATATGACCATTATGTTTGCCTTCTTTGTTGTAATGTATGCTATTGCGATTAACAAAGAAGAAAACTTCCAAATTTTATCCGATTCCCTAGAGCAAGTATTCGACAAGTCGGCTCGTGTTTATTCTCAGCAAGGTACAGGTGTAGATGGTACAGGAATACTTACTGATAGAGTTACTCCTGAAGATGAATTACTGTATGGCGAAAGTATCAACAAGGAAGAGCAAGGCCCAGAGTTGTTAGACGGCCAAAGTGAGACAAGTAATATACAGCAAAAATATTTAGGAAAACCACTTGATAGCTTATTAACGAAACTTCAGTCAGCGCTTATTGATGAAATACGTGATGGCGAAGCCAATCTAGAATTGCATCAAGATTGGCTCATAATAGAACTGAGTTCAGGTATGTTATTTTCAAGTGGTAGCGCTGTTGCTCATTCTAGAGCAAAACAAGTTGTTAAAATTGTAAAAGATATTGTCGCGCCAGTAGATAACTATATACGGGTGCGTGGTTATACAGATGATGAAACAATTAGAAATGAAATATTTCGCTCTAACTGGGAGCTTTCTGTCGCTCGCGCAACTTCAATACTTGTTGAGCTTGAAGCTCTTGGCATAAATTCGGCCCGAATGGCTATTGAAGGGTATGGACAGTATTCACCCTTTGCACCTAACGACACAGATAAAGGCCGAGCTGAAAATAGAAAGGTAGTAATAGCGTTATCTAAATATGGCTTGCCAGAAGAGAAAAATAAATCAGCAGAAGAGCCTATAGCTGAGGCAGTAGTGCCTGAGCCAGAAGTAGAATTACCGTCAGACGATGACACAATTAAAATTATTCGTTTACCACATGGTGGAATTCGTATTACAACTCGCAATGAACAGTAACTAGGATGTGATGTGAAGATTTGGACTGTAGCTAACCAAAAAGGTGGCGTTGGTAAAACAACGACTGCGGTCAGTCTTGCTGGTATTTTAGCACTGCAGGGTAAACGTGTATTACTAATAGATACCGATCCTCATGCGTCTTTAACGTATTACTTTGGTATTGATTCTGAAGATTTAGAAGTCAGTGTTTACGATATTTTCGCTCGTGGAACTAGTATGCAAAGTGAGGAGATACTTCAAGCCTTATGCCCATCCACCCTCGAAAATTTAGATATATTACCTGCTACTATGGCTATTGCTACATTAGATAGAAGTATGGGCAATAAAACAGGCATGGGGTTAATTTTAAAAAAGACACTTGCCAAAATAAGTGAACATTACGATTATGCTATTTTAGATTGTCCACCTGTTTTAGGGGTTTTAATGGTTAATGCATTGGCTGCGAGTGAGCGCATTTTAGTCCCTGTTCAAACTGAGTTTTTAGCGCTTAAAGGCTTAGATAGAATGATGCGTACAATGGAGTTAATGCAGAGCTCACAAGCGAAAAGTTACGAATATACTATAATACCTACAATGTACGATAAACGAACGAAGGCATCACTCGAAGCCTATAAAACGTTACAAAAAACCTACGGTAACAAAGTTTGGCCAGGTGTTATTCCCGTAGATACAAAACTAAGAGATGCAAGCTTAGCACAAAAAGTACCCATAGAGTTTTGCCCTCGCTCTCGTGGTGTATTTGCTTATAAAGCATTATTAGATTATTTAATTGAACAAGGTTAATGAATGAGTAAGCAATTATTTGCTAATGAAAAAGTAATGACTCAGTACTTAGGTGCCTTACTTTGCGAAGAAGAGCTTGCCAGTGACTTAGAGCCCGTAGCAAAACTTTTAGAAAATATACCGGGTGACTTGCCAAGCGAAGAAGCCACTCATGAAAGTCAGAAGCCAGTTACTAAAGTTAAAGTAGTGGCTGAGCATGAATCATCTTCGTTAGATGATACGCATGAAGTTAAAGAAGCAGAAGCCACAACACCGAAAGTTAGCGTCATTGAAACGCCAAAAGAGACAACGAGTACAGACCTTAAAATAGCAAAACAGAAACAATTAAATCTTTCAAATAACAGTGAGTCAGATTACTTTGACGGCGAATTTCAGGCTTTGTTCTTTGAGGTTGCAGGACTTACGCTAGCAGTCCCGCTTAAAGCTCTTGGCGGTATACATCAATTAGGTGAAGTGAATCACCTGTTTGGTAAACCTAAGTGGTTTAAAGGCGTTATGCTTAACCGTGATGAAAAGCTCAATGTTGTAGATACAGCGCGCTGGGTTATGCCAGAGAAGTACGATGAAAAACTTGAGGCATCACTTGATTATCAGTATTTAATAACTTTAGGAGATAGCCAATGGGGATTATTAGCTGAGAAGCTTATAAATAACATTACATTGACAAAAGAAGATGTAAAATGGCGTACAGATCAAAGTAAGCGCCCATGGCTTGCCGGGGTTATTAAAGAAAAAATGTGTGCTTTAATAGATGTAGACAATTTAAATATGTTATTAGAAGAGGGCTTAGATAGCCGTCAGTAGTAATGACCATTATGGGGTAACAGCATGAACCAAGAGAAATTACTGTCAGAAAATAAAAATGCAGATAATAATGATGAAATATTACAGTGGGTTACTTTTAAACTAGAAGAGGAAACCTACGGTGTTAATGTAATGCAAGTTCAAGAAATACTGCGTTACACCGAGATTGCACCAGTCCCTGGTGCGCCTTCTTATGTAATAGGCATTATTAACTTACGTGGTAATGTAGTAACCGTTATTGATACACGTGCTCGATTCGGTTTGTCAGCAGCTGATGCAACTGATAACTCACGTATATTAATTATTGAAGCTGAAGAACAAGTTATAGGCATTTTAGCTGATAGCGTTTCTGAAGTTGTATACCTGCGTAGCTCTGAAATTGACAGTGCGCCAAATGTGGGTACTGAAGAAAGCGCTAAGTTTATCCAAGGTGTCTGTAATCGAGATAATGAGCTTCTTATTTTAGTTGATTTAAATAAGCTACTTAGTGATGACGAATGGGATGAGTTAAGCGATTTATAAGCTTTATCAGATAAACTATGCTGTTACTTAGTATTGCTATAAGCGCGTTAGCGGTAGGTCTTATATCGTTAACGCTTACTATTGCATTTAAAAATAAACACACCATCGACGTTGCTGATGTACATCAAAAGCTTAAAGAATGTGCAGAACAAGTTCATATTTTAAGAAGCGAAGCCGCTGAATTAAGAACCGGTTTGCTCAGTATCGGCAAGCGAGTTCTAGAGGTTGAGCAACAAAACCAAGATTTACTGCAGCAGCAATCGGCTCAAAAATACGATGATCCCGATGCTAAGATTTATTCCCGTGCTGTGAAAATGGTTGAGTTAGGTGCAGATTTAGAAGAAGTTATTCGCGAGTGTGAGTTACCCAGGGCTGAGGCCGAGTTATTGTTTTCTTTGCACAAAAAAAAAGGCGCTTAGCGCCTTTTTTACACACATAACACTGTATTTAGACTTTAAAAACTATACTTCACACCAAACATTGCCACTACAGGGTCAAGCTCAACTGTTGATGTTAATGCTTTTGCATTGTTAGCATACACAGTTGCATCTGTATCAATATCCATTATAGAAACCATTGCGTGAAGTCCCCAGTGATCATCCATTTTATAATTAGCCCCTACTTGTACTAAAAATCCTACAGAGTCATCAAGCTCAACTTTAACATCGTCTGTACCAAGGGTTGCTTTAAGAGCTTGTGAAGGCTGTTCATCAAAAAAGGTTGTATAATTAACACCAACACCTATGAATGGTCTAAGCTGATAGCTTGTATCTAAAAAGTGATACTGTGCCACTAACGAGGGTGGCAAGTGTTTAATGTTAGCAATTTTATTACCAGCCAAGCCGCCTGTTCCATTTACATCATGAGAGAATGGCGTAGCAGCAATCAATTCTAATACCCAGTTGTCATTAAATGCATAGTCTACGGTAATACCTAGCTGAGTATTAGAATCACCTTTTAGACCTAATGAAGGGGCTTCGTTAATTGCAGAGCCACTGTTATCTGGGTTTACGTTAATAGCACCCAGATTTACGCTGAAGTTAGCGTGTGCAGCTGGAGAGAGTGCTAATAAAGAGGTTAATAATGCAATGCTAATTTTGGTTTTCATGTTGTTCTCCAAGAACTACTTTTTGATTGACGCCATTATTACGCTTAACAAATATGAAAAACCTGTTCTAGATCAAAGTTTCAAAAATGATTGAACGTTGAAAAGTATTTTATTGATTTAGATTAATTTTGACGCTGTTTCGTAACAGCAATGATTGACAATCTATATAAGTAATAATCATCAGAATGTATAAAAGCTGACATCTCTTAGTCATACTCTCACTATTTAATAATGCCTTACTTAGTAATAAAGGTGTTAAAAAAATGTCTTTAGTTGTTTCACAACACGCAGTCACTTCTCAAAGGCTAAACGCCGAATTAATAAATAAATTACAAACGCTTATCCAATTTAAATCAGTAACGCCGAATCAAGCCGGCGCAATAGATTGGCTGGTTGAGCAGTTATCTGAGCAAGGTTTTTGCTGTGAAAAGTTTACGAGTAATGGTGTCACTAACTTAATTGCGCATATTAAATTCAATGAGGGGCCGTGTGTCGCTTTTTCAGGGCACATTGATGTGGTTCCCGCAGATAATGGTGACTGGCTAACCCCTCCGTTTGATGGAAGAATAATTAATGGCGTAATTTACGGAAGAGGTGCCGCTGATATGAAGGGAGGTGTGGCAGCTATGCTAACTGCCACAAAAAAATTAATAAATAACACATCATCAAAAGCGGGGACTTTTTATTGGCTCATTACCTCTGATGAAGAAGGCGAGGCTGAGTTTGGCTCTGCGCAAATAGCCAATAAGCTTTCTTCAAATGGGATTGTTTTAGACGGATGTATTGTAGGCGAGCCAACTAGTTCGACACATGTTGGCGATACAATTAAAAACGGTCGCCGTGGTGCACTTTCAGCACGTATTCTGGTAAAGGGCAGGGCAGGTCATGTAGCTTATCCTCAAAATACCATTAACGCCGCACATATTAGTGCCAAAATAGTCAATAAACTGAGTGAACAAGCGTGGCACTTAGATGACGCTGGCTCAAAAACAACACTGCAAGTTACAGGCATAAATATTGACAATGTGGTCGATAATTTAGTCCCTAGTCACTGTGAAATAACATTTAATATTCGCTATAGCCATCGGTACAGCAGTGAAAAAATTAAATCAATATTGGACAATTCGTTGGATGAATTTTCACGTTACATAACTATTAATTGGGAGCGTCCATGTGAACCTTACTATACCCAACCTAAGAGCAAGTGGAGTTTAATTACTTGTGTTGAACAAGCCATACATAGTCAAACTGGAAACTACCCAGTTCTAAGTACCAGTGGTGGCACATCTGACGGTCGTTTTTTTGCTAACAGCCATACTCAAGTAATTGAATGTGGGCTAAGAAACCATACAATTCACCAGGTTAATGAGCACGTATCTATTGATGACTTAATAAAAGTTGAAGCAATTTATTATGACTTACTTTCACGTATTTATATAGAACGGTAATGTTAGTTAGTTCTCAATTAAAACCCTGATAGTGGCGAGGGTAACCTCGCTTCAATTAGCTTAAGTATCGCTTTGCTTTGTTGTCTTTAACATTCTGTAAGTCAACCAATACTAAACCATCAATGCAATTGTTAAAGTCGGGATCTACGCTAAAACTTAAGAACTTCACCCCGCCAGGTTTGCATAGCTCTGTATATTGTTTAAATAAAGTGGGAACTTGCGCACCCATGTTAGCAAGCACATGCTTTAGTTCTACAAAGTCTTCTTTAACATCGTCTTTGCAAAAAACCATGTCACACTGTGTAAGTTCATGTTCGCTTAGTTTGAATTCATTATTTGGAGTAGCAAGTATCTCATCGGTTTTATAATAATGCTGATAGTAATACACTAGCATGGCCTTTGCCGGATCTGGTAACGTATTAGACACGCTAACAGCCCCAAATAAATAACGATATTGTGGGTAGTTTTTAACAAAAGCGCCAATGCCGTACCACAGGTAATCTAGGCTTTTGCGCCCCCAATATTTTGGCTGAACAAAGCTACGACCAAGTTCAATTCCTTGCTCTAGGTAGGGGCCCATTTCAGTGCTATAAGTAAATAAACTGTCGGTATACAGACCTTTACGGCCATGTTTATCAATTATTTCTTTAGCACAAGCTAGCCTATACGCGCCTACCAACTCTAATTGAGTTGGGTCCCAAAGAACTAAGTGTTGATAGTCCATATCGTACTTATCAATATCACGGCGTTTTCCGCTACCTTCACCTACAGCTCTAAAAGCTATTTCTCTCAACCTCCCTAGCTCTCTAAAAATAGGTGAGCTACCCGTATATTGATATAAATGAATATGCATACCATCTTGTGTTTCCCCCAGAAGCTGACACGCATCTATTGCTTTTTTAAGCTCTTTTCTACACTCTGGGACAGCAATAGGAGTTTGTGTTTTAAGTGGTAAGGTTTTTTTAGTTGTTAGACGATACAGTTGTTTTCGTATTAAATTAACAATCTCTTTATCTTTTAAATTTTCTATGAGGTATGACGCTGGAGGAATAGACGCACCAATTTCAAACTCTAACGATTTCTGGCGTTGTTTAAACATTTCTTTTACTAGTAATAAGCTTGCTAAGGGTTTGTATATTATTGAAGTCCCATAAAATAATGGGCTGTTTTTAGCTTTTATATAAATAGGTAATATAGGGCAATTGGCTTTTTTTGCGATGCGCAAAAACCCGCTGTTCCATTTACAATCTTTGATACCTGTAGGGCTCAGTCGTGATACTTCACCAGCGGGAAATATTAATAATACCCCCTCATTTTTCAGATGCTGGTGAATATTATAAAGCTCTTGTTTCTTACTTGTGCCAGATAAGTTATTTACAGGTAAAAGTAAATCGTGCATTGGAGTCACCGACATGAGCATACGGTTAGCAACAACCTTTAAATCTTTTCTTACGCTTGAGAGCACTTTAATTAATGCAAGCGCATCTAAAGAGCCTATAGGGTGGTTTGCAACAATAATTAATTTACCTTCGCTAGGAATATGCTCTATTTGCTTTGGCTTATAACGTGTATCAAAATTGAGCTCATCGAGAACTTGTTCAACAAATTCTAGCCCTTGTAAATGAGGGTAGGTGTCGGCAAAGGCTACAAACTCTTGTTCATGTAGTAAATAGCCTAATCCCTTTTTTACTAGGCTTTTTACTTTTGGTGAGCTTTCTAATTGTGGTAAGTTTGCTGCAATTACTTTATCAACACTGATCATACAAACCTCTTTTTAATTTAGCACGATTGCCATGTCTGTAGAGTAAAAAAAGGGTGTGACAGTTATTTTGCAGTTGTGTGACCTTTTAAAGTGTAAAGGGTCCGAAGTGTTGATTAGTCAGCATGGATTTTATAAAAACTTATTATGGAAGTAACTATGTCGGTATTAGTAGCAATTACAGGGCGAGATAACACAAAGTTAATAGCGCAATTACAAGCCCGATTACCCTCTACAAAAATACAGCAGTGGCCAGATTGCAATAATCTAGAAGCTATTGATTTTGTATTAGCATGGAAAGCACCGCATGATATGTGGGCAAAGTTGCCAAACCTTAAAGCGGTATCTTCATTTGGTGCGGGTGTAGACAGTATTGATTTAAATTTGCTTGGTGATGACGTAGATGTAGTGCGTATAGTTGATGAAAAATTGGCACAAGACATGGCCGAATATGTACTTACCCATGTTTTAGCGCAAAAATTACGATTAAAAGAATACTTTATTAAGCAAATGCAGCACCAATGGAAGCCCAAAAGGGCTTATCAACAAAACAATGTAGGTATTTTGGGATTTGGGGAGCTAGGTAAAGCATGTGCGAAACGACTTCTTGCCAATAACTTTACTGTAAATGCTTGGGCCCATACACATAAAACCAGTAATACAGTTAATTTATTTTATGGCGAACAAGGGCTTAAAGAAATGCTTTGCAATATTGATTATCTAGTCTGTTTGTTGCCATTAACTAATAAAACAAAAGGTATTATCAATAAATATACGATTAGTATGCTTCCTAATCATGCAGTTATTATTAATGTTGCACGAGGTGAGCATGTTATAGAGGCTGATTTACTTAATGCCTTGGAAGAGAATTCGCTTCGTGCAGCAGTCATTGACGTTTTTGAACACGAACCTCTTAGTAGAGAACACCCTTATTGGCAGCATGATAAAATAACCCTTACACCGCATTGTGCTGCATTATCAGATATAAACAGTGTTTCAGCACAAATAGCAGAAAACGTCGAACGCTTGCAGCAAGGTATTACTTTAAATAATCGAATAGATAGAACGAAAGGATATTGATAAATATTTAAAGAAACAGCTTGTTAACATATGTAATTTTTATTAATGTTGTATATGTTCTCAACAAGAAAAATATAAAGAGGGTGAAATGAAAACAAATCAGGGTGGTGCTAGATTAAGCTTAATTATAATTTCTATAATAATTTTAGGCGTATCTGCTTGGTTTAATCAGCCAACTATTTTATAGAATGGCACCACAGCAAGTTTAGCGCTTGCTGTGGATTTCTCTATTTTCGTGTTTTTTATCGGCACTTTTTTTAAGTAAAACATAAGTTGCTCCACTCCCTCCATGATGCCTCTGTGCAGTATGGTATGCCAAAACCGCCGGTAACTCAGGTAGCCATTTATTTACAAAACTTTTAAGTATTCCCGGATTGGTTTTATTTTTAATTCCTACACCATGCCTAATTAGCACCACACGTACATTTTGCTGCTGACAGTCATTAATAAAATTAAAGAGCGTATTGCGTGCATTTTTAAGTAGCTGGCCATGAAGGTCTAAGGTCGCATCAACTTGATACTTTGCTAAACGTAAGTTTTTAAATACAGGGCCTTGTACTCCGTCTTTTTTAAAACTTAATATAGCAAATGGCTCAACAAGCTCTACAGACTCTGTACTTAAGTAGTTTTCATCTGTTGATAGAGTATTTTCAGCCGCTTGTCGCTTTTGTTGTTGCGCAAGTGAAGAATGAGGGTTGCTTGATAACGGTTTAATAGTATCACTGCTAATAGGGGTCACATCTTCCATGGAAGATAAAAACAAATCAAAATCAGATAAGGACATACCGAAATCTCATAATAATGTAATACGAGGCCAATATTATCTCAGTTCACCTAATTACCCAACCATTTTGATTTATACAATAAAAAAAGCCCAGCAATGCTGGGCTATAAAATATTCTAGGGGAAGTTGTTAGCTCTGAGTTACATTAAGTTGCCCAAATGTATAAACCTTAAACAGGTAAAATGTATTGATCAATACCAAACTCATATTTGAAATAACACTCGACGACATAAGATCTAAGCTAAATGATAAAAATAGCAGGCCACATGCACTTATCGCAGCTACGCGCAGTAATGTTATGTGGTTAATAAAGAATGCACCTAAACCTAGTGCAAGTAGTATCGTGTTTAAAAGCCAATCTAGCTCATTTAGCATGGTCGTTTCAATAGTTCAGTTGTTGAAAAAAGGAGCGCCATTATGGTGATCTTTTGCGCACCTTTCAACCAAGTAATTTTACATTTTTCAGATTAGTTTTATTAATGCTAAAAGTAACTTTTAATCGCTGAAATTAGACCGTCGTCAGCAATAACTTGATACTTTTGGCAGCTCTGAGGATTCTGTAAATCACTGCATAAATAAAGAGATTTGCGCTTATCGTCAAACTTAGGATGTAAATGTGAGTCTACAAGCGTTGCACCGTATCCAAATACACCAGGCCAATAAATACTTTCGCTAACCATCCCTAATTTTTTATAGGTGAGTAAAGTTGGCTTTGGAAAAGCTATAATGATAACTGCAATAATAGCGAGCGTTATTAACAGTCCTTTTTTGGCTTTAGGTTCTTGGCTATTTAACTCTGCATCAATAGTGTGTTGTTTAGTTTGTGCCTGCCTTTGAGAGGTTGCCCGAGTTTTATTTTTTTGTGTTGTTTTTTTTCTTGTTGGTGTTTTACCTAGCAAGGATTGTTTTTTTGGTGTTTTTGACATAAAGCAGATCTGGCCTTTTTTACATAGGTCTTTATAATTCAAATAGTAAATTTATATACTAAGCTAATTATTATAATAACGTAAAGTTAGCTTATAGCCTATGAGGAATGAAGATGGACACGCAGCTATCAATTTTAATAGTGGATGACGTTAGCACGGTGCGTAGTTTTTTGAGTCAAACGCTCATGCATCTAGGGATAGACAATGTAAAGGAAGCATCTACTGCCTCACAGTGTATTAGTGAATGCCAAGCTGCAAAATACAGTATGATTTTTTTAGATATTGAGTTACCGGATGGAGACGGCAAAGAATTAATTGCACAAATCAACGAGATGAGTCCAGAAACGAATGTAATTATGGTGTCTGCGCATTCAGCTGTTGAAAATGTAAAAGATGCCATAGATAAAGGCGCTAAAGGGTTTATCGTAAAACCGTTTACACCTAAAAAAATAGCAGCCATGCTTAAAAAGTTTTATCCAGATTTAGAAATTATGTAGGCCAAAAACTTTTAAGTAAAAAAAAACCGGCAAAAGCCGGTTTTTTATATTCTAACAAAAGCAAATTATAGCGCTTTGATCTTAGCTGCTAAACGGCTCTTATGACGAGCTGCTTTGTTTTTGTGGATTAGACCCTTAGTTGCGTAACGGTCTAGGATAGGTGTAGCAACAGAAAAAGCTTGCTGTGCAGCTTCTTTATCGCCAGCTTCAATAGCAACAACTACTTTTTTGAAGTAAGTGCGCATCATTGAGCGACGGCTTGCGTTGTGCTGACGGTTCTTTTCGCTAGTAATAGCGCGTTTTTTTGCAGACTTGATGTTAGCCAAGGTTTGCTCCTAACAATCTTAAAATAAAGCTTAAATTAAAGGCCGTGGAATATGCCTGTTTCTATCATGAATGTCAATTAAATTTAACTATTCAAGAAAAACTGCTCCTTATAACGAACATTAATTTGCCGCTTTAGCAGTTAATGACGCTATTGTAACAAAGCACAGACCCCCAGCCTAGTGCTTTAAAGCGATTTATAAAAAAGACTGTGGCATAATCGCGTATCTTAGGGATTTTTAAGTAGGTTTAAGGTGTCAAAAGGTTTATTTCGCTCCGGTATGATTGTTAGTTGCATGACTATGATCTCGCGTATTTTAGGGCTCGTAAGAGATGCAGTTGTTGCCAATTTACTTGGCGCAAGTGCTGCGGCTGACGTATTTTTATTTGCTAACCGAATTCCTAACTTTTTACGTCGCTTATTTGCAGAAGGCGCTTTTGCACAGGCATTTGTACCCGTTTTAAGTGAAATAAAAGAGCAACAAGGTGATGATAAAGTCAGGCTCTTCGTTGCCCAAACTGCAGGTACGCTGGGCACTATTTTATTGTTAGTCACTATTTTTGGTGTAGTGGCTTCACCGGTCATCGCTGCTTTATTTGGTACAGGGTGGTTTATTGATTGGTGGCAAGGCGGCCCCAATGCAGAGAAGTTTGAGCTGGCCAGTTCGTTATTAAAATTTACCTTTCCGTATTTATTGTTTGTAAGTTTAGTCGCGCTGAGCGGTGCGGTAATGAATGTTTACAACCGTTTTGCCGTTGCGGCATTTACCCCTGTGTTACTAAATATATCAATTATTACCTGTGCAATTTTTTTACATGACAAATTTAGTGTAGGTGCATACGCCCTAGCTATAGGTGTATTTGTCGGTGGTATTGTGCAATTGTTATTTCAATTACCTTTTTTATTCCGCGCTAAAATGTTGGCTCGCCCGCGCTGGGCTTGGCATGACGAAAACGTAAAAAAAGTGCGTAAGCTTATGCTGCCTGCATTGTTTGGCGTATCGATAAGCCAAATTAATTTATTACTAGATACTATGATTGCCTCATTACTGATGACAGGTTCTATAGCATGGCTTTATTACTCAGACAGGCTAATAGAGTTTCCGCTTGGTTTGTTTGGAATAGGTATTGCGACGGTTATTCTACCCGCACTCTCTAAATTGCATAGCAGTAAAAAATTGAGCGATTTTCAGCATACACTCGACTGGGGAGTTCGCTTTGTAATATTTTTAGGTATACCAGCAATGGTTGGCTTAATGATAATTAGCCCACTTATAATTACGGTGTTATTTGATCATGGTGCCTTTAAAGAGGACAGTGTTGATCATGTAAAAGCGGTAAGTTTAGGTGTTGTAGCTTACTCTGTAGGGTTAGTTAGTTTTATGTTGATTAAAGTGCTCGCGCCTGGGTTTTATTCACGTCAAGATACTAAAACGCCCGTACGCATTGGTATTATAACCCTTGTGCTAAATATGGTATTTAATATTATGTTAGCCCCTTTTATAGGTTACTTAGGGTTAGCACTCGCTACATCAATGTCAGCCAGTTGTAATGCATTTTTACTTTATAGGCAGCTAAAAAAAGAAAATGTGTATCAGTTTTCTTCTATGAGTTTGCGTTTCACAATAAAGTGCATCGTTGCAAGTTTAGTCATGGGGTGTGTTACATGGTATGTAAGTAGTTACTATTTCTGGGCCTCGTGGGCTTTCGTACAACAGGTTATATTATTAATTGCCCTTGTTGTATTAGCAGGAGTTAGCTACTTTGCAATGCTCTTTTTAATGGGTGTAAGACTAAATACGATAAAAAGTGTAGCAATTACTGAATCAAACTAAAAAAAAGATTATAATCGGCAGCCTTGTGGCTTTTCCTTGATATAAGTCGTGATAATACTTGCTGAAAAAAGGCTTTAGGTGGCATGGAGTTAATTAGAGGTATACACAATATTCGCCCACACCATTTTGGATGTGTGTTAACTATTGGTAATTTTGACGGCGTTCACTTAGGTCATGCGCAAGTATTAAAAGGCTTGTTAGCCGACGCTAAAGCACACAATTTACCCAGTACGGTGTTGTTGTTTGAGCCTCAACCTCAAGAGTTTTTTGCAAAAAATAATGCCCCAGCAAGGTTAACTCGCTTACGCGACAAGTTACGTTTATTAAGTGATTTAGGCATTGAACGTGTAATTTGTATTAGCTTTAACCAGCGGTTTGCAAATATGCATGCAGAACAGTTTGTAAATGAGATACTCATAAAAAAACTCGGTGTTAAAGCGTTAACGGTGGGTGACGACTTTAGATTTGGCCAACAACGTAAAGGTAATTTTAATTTACTTGTAAATATGGGTAAACAAGCAGGCATGGATGTACAAAGCACTGCGAGTTTTCACCAGTTAAATGCTAGAGTAAGCAGCACGTTAATACGTGAAGCATTGGCATGTGGCAACTTAGCCGATGCAAAAGTAATGCTTGGTCATACTTATGCAATTTCTGGGCGTGTTATACATGGTTGGAAACGAGGCCGTGAACTTGGCTTTAGAACTGCAAATATAGCGCTAAAGCGCCAAGTTTGCCCCGTGAATGGGGTGTTTGCTGTGCAGGCGACTATTGCAGGGAAACAGGTTTTTGGGGTTGCTAATATAGGCAATAAACCCACATTTAATGGGACACGTGCACTTCTAGAAGTTCATCTTTTTGACTTTGCACAAGACATTTACGGACAATTTATGCACGTTGAGTTGATACAAAAACTCCGCGATGAGAAAAAATTCGAGACATTAACACAATTAACGGCGCAAATAGCAACAGACGTTGCCGCCGCTAAACAGTGTTTTGGTTTAAATCAGGTAGCCGATAGAGACGGAATGTAGGATAAATGAGCGACTATAAACATACTTTGAACTTACCGGAAACACCGTTTCCAATGCGTGGCAATTTGGCACAACGTGAACCAAAAATGCTAAAAGCATGGTATGAAGACGACCTATACGGTCAAATCCGCAGCGCTAAAAAGGGTAAAAAAACCTTTATTTTGCATGACGGCCCTCCGTATGCAAATGGCGACATTCACTTAGGTCACTCAGTCAATAAAATTTTAAAAGACATTATTGTTAAGTCTAAAACCTTATCAGATTTCGACTCACCATATATTCCAGGTTGGGACTGTCACGGTTTACCAATTGAGCTAATGGTTGAGAAAAAAGTAGGTAAGCCTGGCGTTAAAGTAACTGCCAGCGAGTTTCGTGAAAAATGCCGCGCCTATGCTAAAAAGCAAGTTGAAGGTCAAAAAGTTGATTTTAAACGTTTAGGTGTGTTTGCCGATTGGGACAAGCCTTATTTAACAATGAACTTTGACTTTGAAGCGAATGCAATTCGTGTGCTTGGCCGTATTATAAAAAATGGTCACCTGCACAAAGGCGCAAAGCCTGTGCACTGGTGTACTGATTGTGGCTCTGCATTAGCTGAAGCTGAAGTTGAGTATCAAGATAAACAATCGCCAGCCATTGATGTGCGTTTTATTTTTGATGATCAAGACGCCGTAGTTAACGCGTTTGATATGGTTGAAGGGCATAAAGGTAAAGGTGATGTTGGCACTGTAATATGGACTACAACACCATGGACGCTTCCGGCCAACCGTGCAGTCGCTGTTCATGCTGACCTAGAATATGCATTGGTTCAAGTTGAAGATGAAGGCGCTGAGCAGCGTTTAATTTTAGGCTCAGAGCTTGTAAAAGATGCTATGGATCGGTTTGGTTTTAATCATTACCACGTTTTAGGCTATGTAAAAGGCGCTGCACTTGAAAATTTACAGGTAGCACATCCTTTTTATGATTTTAGTGTACCGGTGATTGTTGCAGAGCACGTAACTACGGACTCAGGTACTGGTGTGGTGCATACAGCACCGGGACATGGTCAAGAAGATTTCGTGGCAGGCTTAAACTATAACCTTGAAGTTGCTAACCCAGTTGGCGCAAATGGTGTGTACTTGCCTGATACAGAATTATTTGCAGGCCAGCATGTATTTAAAGCTAACGCGAGCGTAATTGAAGTTTTAAAAGAGCGTGGCGCTTTAGTTCATCACCATGCGCTTACTCACAGTTACCCGCATTGCTGGCGTCATAAAACCCCTATTATTTTCCGCGCTACGCCGCAATGGTTTGTTAGTATGGATCAGGCTAACTTACGTAAAGATTCACTGGCTGAAATTAAAAATACGCAGTGGCTACCAGAGTGGGGTGAAAGCCGTATTGCAAACATGGTCGAAGGTCGCCCAGATTGGTGTATTTCTCGCCAACGTACTTGGGGTGTACCCATTGCTTTATTTGTTGATAAAGACACCGGTGCATTACACCCAAATACCCAAGCACTTATTGAGCAAGCTGCTGCATTAGTTGAGAAGTCAGGTATTCAAGCATGGTATGACTTAGAGCCAGAAACACTATTAGGCGAAGAAGACGCTAAACAATACATGAAAGTGCAAGATACACTCGATGTATGGTTTGACTCAGGCGTATCGCATGCGTGTGTTGTTGATGCGCGTGAAGAATTAGTAGGCCCAGCAGATTTATACTTAGAAGGGTCGGATCAACACCGTGGTTGGTTTATGTCGTCGATGATGACATCGGTTGCAATTAATGGCCATGCCCCTTATAAGCAAGTGCTTACACATGGTTTTACCGTTGATGAAAACGGCAGAAAAATGTCTAAATCGTTAGGTAACGTTATCTCTCCACAAAACGTTATGAATAAGCTAGGTGCAGATATTTTACGTTTATGGGTTGCCTCTACTGATTACACGGCAGAAATGACTGTATCGGACGAAATATTTAAACGCTCAGCAGATCGCTACCGCCGTATTCGTAACACGAGCCGTTATTTATTAGCTAACTTAAATGGTTTTGATCCTAAAACAGATCAAGTGGCTGTTGACGATATGGTTGAGCTTGATAAGTGGATTGTTGGACGTGCAGCTCAGCTCCAGGACGAAATTTTAGCCGCTTACGATAGCTACCAAATGCTATTAGTTACGCAAAAGCTGATGAACTTCTGTACGGGCGAGCTTGGTTCGTTCTATTTAGATGTAATTAAAGACCGTCAGTACACTGCAAAGAGCGACAGCCATGCGCGACGTTCTTGTCAAACAGCGCTATACCATATAGCTGAAGCAATGACGCGTTGGATGGCACCAATTATGAGCTTTACAGCGCAAGAAATTTGGGAAGCATTACCGGGTGAACGCAGTGATTACGTATTCACATCAGTGTGGTATGAAGGTTTACAAGCACCAACACATACCCAGTTTAGTAATGATGACTGGCAAGCAATTTTAAATGTACGTGACGAAGTGAACCGTTTATTAGAAGCGGCACGTAAAGAAGAAGTTATTGGTGCTGCACTTCAAGCAACGGTTAATTTATTTGCGGGCGAAGAGCTGGCAAATAAATTAACGGCATTGGGTGATGAGCTGCGTTTTGTACTGTTAACGTCAGCTGTTAACGTTACACGTGTTGATAGCCAGCCTGCAGATACGCAAGAAACAGAAATAGAAGGTTTGTACATTAGCGTTGCAGCAACAGATGCCGCCAAATGCGAGCGTTGCTGGCATTACAGCGACGATGTAGGTGTTGAACCTGCTCACCCAGAAATCTGCGGTCGTTGTGTTAGTAATGTTGATGGCGAAGGCGAAAAGCGTCAATTCGCTTAGGGGATGTTTTTAGTGAGCAAACTAGCCCAAAAAAGTGGTTTAGTGTGGTTATGGTTGAGTCTATTGCTTTTAGCAATAGACTTTGCCAGTAAAACACTTGTTGTAAATACTATGGCTTATAGCGAGTCTATTAATTTACTACCTGTTTTTAGTATTACCTATGTGCATAACTATGGTGCTGCTTATAGTTTTTTAAGTGATGCTGGTGGTTGGCAACGTTGGTTTTTAAGCGCAATTGCAATTGCTATAAGTGCCTTATTGGTGTGGTGGCTAAAAAGATTACCTGCAACTAATAAAGTGTTATGTGGTGCTTACTCGTTAGTGCTTGCTGGCGCTATTGGTAACTTATA
The DNA here is from genome assembly GCF_054960575.1 of Pseudoalteromonas sp. PSi26. Taxonomy (NCBI): domain Bacteria; kingdom Pseudomonadati; phylum Pseudomonadota; class Gammaproteobacteria; order Alteromonadales; family Pseudoalteromonadaceae; genus Pseudoalteromonas; species Pseudoalteromonas sp. PSi26. Next base: position 329,964 of record NZ_JBHNYT010000002.1, read on the forward strand.
CGACCGTATTGCTTACGGTTATGTAATTGACTTTATTCACGTATTTTATGAAGACTCACATTTTCCAGTATTTAACTTTGCTGACTGTGCTATTTGTGTGGGCGCGGCATTGTTATTATTTGACGCCTTTACAGGTGAGAGTCCGAAGGAGCATAAAGCATGAGCCAAGCTGTAATTGGTGAAAACTCGCAAGTTATTTTTCATTTTTCTATAAAACTTGAAGATGGCTCTGCCGCTGATTCAACTAAAGTGCACAACAAACCTGCAAAGTTAACAATGGGCGATGGCAGCCTAACGGCAAATTTTGAGAAGTGCCTATTAGGTTTAAGCGCAGGTGAAAGTAAAACGTTTGAATTAGAGCCTGAAGATGCATTTGGTCAGCCAAATCCAGATAATATTTATTACGTTGATCGTAGTAAATTTGGCGCAGAGACACCTGCTAAAGTAGGTGCCATTATTGCGTTTACACAACCTGATGGAACAGAACTTCCTGGGTTAGTGCGTGAAGTGCAAGGTGAGTCGGTTACGATTGATTTTAATCACCCGTTATCTGGGCAGCGCTTAACATTTGAAGTGGATATTATTGAGGTAGAGGGCTAATGGATATTTTATTAGCTAACCCACGTGGTTTTTGTGCAGGCGTTGACAGAGCAATTAGTATAGTAGAGCGCGCTTTAGATATTTTTGAAAAGCCAATTTACGTGCGTCATGAAGTTGTTCATAACAAATATGTTGTAGATGGCTTAAAAAATCGTGGTGCTGTGTTTGTCGAAGAATTGCACCAAGTACCAGACGATAGCATTGTTATATTTAGTGCGCATGGTGTATCTCAAGCGGTACGCTCTGAGGCCAAGCGCAGAGAACTAAAAGTGTTTGATGCAACATGTCCACTTGTTACTAAAGTACATATGGAAGTAACCCGCGCAAGCCGCAAGGGAACTGAATGTATTTTAATTGGCCATCATGGTCACCCAGAGGTTGAAGGCACCATGGGGCAATACGACAATGATGTTGGCGGTATTTATTTAGTAGAAACCGTAGACGATGTTATTGCGCTTAATGTTAAAGATGCAGAAAATTTATTTTATTGTAGTCAAACAACACTCTCTGTTGATGACACCGCAGATGTCATTGACGCATTACGAGAAAAGTTTCCAGCAATTGACGGCCCGCGCAAGGATGATATTTGTTACGCGACTCAAAATCGCCAAGATGCTGTTCGCGACCTAGCTGATAAGGTTGATGTATTATTAGTTGTTGGTGCGAAAAATAGCTCAAACTCAAATCGATTGCGCGAACTTGCGGATAAAATGGGCACAACCGCTTATTTAATTGATGATGCGACTGACGTACAAGAACAGTGGGTTTCAAGCGCTAATTCAGTAGGGGTTACGGCTGGTGCATCTGCGCCTGAAGTGCTTGTTCAACAAGTAATCAGTCGTTTGAAAGAACTTGGCGGTAAGCAAGTTGTCGAAAATCCAGGCGAAGAAGAAAATATCGTATTTGCTGTTCCTGTGGAGCTGCGTTAATCTATATAAATTAACTATTTAGATTACAAGGAGAGCTGTCATGGGCAAGCCGCTTCAATCGGATGCACTGCTTTTTTCGGCTCTTTTTAATGAGCGAGGTGTACTTGCCTCGCTTGTTGTCACTCAAGTTATAGCGGTCGTTTTAGCATTTGCTCCGCACGCTCAGGGGGATATATGGCTTAGGCTTGGGATAATTAGCTTATTTCTACATTTAATCGTTTTATCAAGTACGTCATCGTTGTATATAGCCAGACCTTTATTGCAAAATCGTACTCATGTTTTGCAACTTTCACTTTTTTTTGTTTCTTTTTTATTATTTACCAGCTTATTTAGTGTTTTATTTTCGCGCTTTGCGTTTGACATAAATACAACTAAACACCTTATTTATTTTGTACTGCAAAATACTATTATTGTCGCTTTTTTGGTTGCGTTGTTTGTGCAGTTTTTACTTATTTATGCTGAGAAAGAGAAACAAACTAAGGCACTTTCACGTGCAGAATTAGATGCTTTACAGGCACGAATTCGTCCACATTTTTTATATAACAGCTTAAATACAGCAGCAGAATTAACGCATCAGGATGCTGCGGCCGCAGAGCAAGCTATCTTAGCTTTAGCTGCATTATCGCAAGCAGCAATGCGTTCTGGTAAAAGCGTGCTACTAAACGATGAGGTAACACTGAGTAAGCAATATATTGCTTTAGAAACATGGCGCTTTGGTGAACGATTAAAAGTTAATTGGCTCATTCCAGAAGAATTCCCAGCATTGAATATACCGTGTTTAACACTACAGCCATTGATTGAAAACGCAGTATGCCACGGTGTTGAAGCAAGTGAAGACGGCGCGACAATAAATGTAGAACTGCATATCACAACCGGCTATATAACAATGATTGTTTCAAACTCAATTGCAGCCTCAAAGGTGCAAACTAGGCCTAATAACGGCATGGCGCTTGAAAATATTCGTCAGCGTTTAAATATTTACTATAAAAATAAAGCGCAGCTTACTATTACCAATAGAGACAACGTATTTAGAGTGAAAGTTGTTATTCCTAAACACATTGAGAATAGCTTATGAATGTACTAATTGTTGATGACGAACCATTAGCTAGAATACGCTTAAAACGGCTTTTAACAAATGAAAACAGCATAACGATAAAAGCAGAAGCGGCAAATGGTAATGAAGCGTTGAAGCTTGCTAACAAATATAATCCCGATTTAATTTTTTTAGACGTTGATATGCCCGGTATTAATGGCCTGCAAGTAGCGTATGAGCTTAGCCGCTTGGCTTTGCCGCCAGCTATAGTATTTATAACGGCTCACCCTGAACATGCATTAGATGCATTGCAGTTAAGTGCAGCAGGGTATTTAGTTAAACCGGTTACAGAGCAGTCTTTAGCTAAAGTACTAGAACAACTAGGGCGTTTAAATAAAGCGCATGTACAAAAGCAGCAATCACCTAAAATTAGTTATCAGGTAGCAGGGGTGATAAAAAGTGTAGATCTTGAAAATATTTTCTATTTTAATGCACAGGAAAAATACACTAATATGGTTTTTGAAGGTGGAGAGGCCTTTATTGAACAAAGTTTAAAACAGTTAGAGCTACTTTACCCCGCTCAATTGTTACGAATTCATAGAAACACCCTAGTAAATAAAAATAAACTGCTGTGTTTAAATACACAAAGTGCTGGTTTACATACTATTGAACTTGCTGGTTGCAAAGAAAAGTTAGCCGTAAGCCGACGGGAGCTAAAAGCAGTTAAAAATATATTAAAAGCCTAGCTGTTAACCGTTTATCAACAAATTCTACCGTTCATCCGAGTAAGTATTGAATCTAAATTTTAATGCCATAAACTTATAATCAGATAATTTTTATTTGGTTTTGGTATGCAATCGTCTCAAACAAAATTTCAAAAAGGCTTCACACTAATTGAAGTACTTATTGCATTTATTATTTTAAGTTTTGGCTTATTAGGGGCCGTGGCTTTGCAAGCTAAAGCTAAGCAAGCAAGCTTTGATTCTATGCAGCGAGCCGCAGCTGTTGCGCTTGGAAACGACATTATTCAGCGTATTCGTGCAAATGATACACCTCAGCTAGTAGGGCTTTATGCTAGAACATTTAACAGTGAAACCTCCACATCAACGTCTCAAACTTGTTTCAGTGCAAGCTGTAGTGCAGCGCAAGTGGCGGCTTTAGATTTAGAACAATGGAAAAGAGCAATCAGAGCGCGAGAGAACACAGGTGCCTTAGATGATGCAACTGTGTGTATTACGCCAACGGCAGTTGGTGGGTCAGGTGGAAAAGCGTTTAACTTAGAAGTGATTATCTCATGGCAAGGTAGGCAAGAGTTTACAGCTAATGATGCAACAGCTGCGATTGAGTGTGGCGAATCAGACAAAAAGCGTCGTTTAGTTGTTTTAACTAGTTACATTTACTTAAGGAGCTAAGCATGAAGCAAAAAGGGTTTACCCTTGTAGAAATGATGATCTCGCTTTTTATAGGTGGTTTAGTTCTTGGTGGCGTTATGTTTACCTACATTGGTATGAAAGTAACCACAAAAGACACCATGACCATAGGCGAGATCCAAGAGTCTGCGCGTCTTGCTATTAATATTATGCAGCGTGATATAGAACAAATTGGGTTTTGGGGCACATACTACGATGACTCATTTGTCGCAGGTAACACCACAAGGGCTTCAGCAACAACCCCTGCACCAGATTGCTTTGAAGGGGCTAATAATGGGAGTTTTCCTGATTTAGCGTCTACCACTAACTTTAGAACTATTTATGCAAAGGTTGCTGAAGAGTCTAAAGAACTAAATTGCGTGAGTAATCCCGTTAAAAGTACAGATATTTTACAGCTTAAGTTTTTACAAGGTAACCGCTTAACCGTAGGAGCTGGAGGAAACGAAACTCAAGCGGGTCAAAACTATTTTATTGCAGAGCAAGAAAAGGCGCAATTTGTTCGCGGCGTAGTCAATGCTGGTGCGCTAAATATTAATGCAACTGTTTGGCCTTATAGCCACCACGTTTATTACATTTCTGAGCAAACGTACAAGGTTAATAATAAAAATATTACTGTTCCTGCACTGATGAGAAAACGCTTGGTAGGGGCTAATATTTCTACAGAGACAATAATGGAAGGCGTAGAAAATATGCGCTTTGTTTTTGGCCTCGACACAAATAGTGACAGCCGCATTGATACCTATAAAAGTATCGGTGATATGGAACATTCAGACTGGGAAGACCGAAAGGGTATTTTAACCGTTCAAGTATTCTTATTAATAAGAGCTTTACAAGAAGACCCGGGCCTTAAATTAAAGAATCAAACATATACCTTGGGCGAAGACGATAATAAGCGTCAGTTAACATTTAATGACAGTTACAGACGTACCGTATTTACTACCACAATTCGATTAAACAACGTTGGATCAAACTTATGGCGTATTTAAAAAGCTCACCTACAAAACAGCAAGGTGTTGTGCTTATTACTGCATTAATTATGGTAATAGCCGTCACTGGTATTGCTGTAACACTGATGAGTAGCAGCAGTATTGACGTTAAAATTACAAATGCAGCGCAAGAGCGAGAAGTCGCTGAAAACGAACTTATTGGTGAAGTGCAAAGAATGATTTCTGATGAGGCTAATAAAGGAGCTGCAAACCAGTTTTTTTTAACGCCCGATGAAGTCTCACACCACTCTGGAGACAACGGTGAAGGTATGACAATTGCAACGCACGGCGATATGCAAAGTAAAATGATTAACTTAAATCAAGGTGCACTTGATTTAGAATGCCCAAGGCGATTTAACTTTACAGCAGGTATATCGTGCAACATGGTGCAAGTTGCCACGACTATTGAGTATGGCTCTAAAGCCAAGCACTCACTCACAATTGTGACAGGTGTAGCACAAGAAATGGCTAGCATAAGTAAGGGGATTTAATATGAATTTTAAATTAAACAAAGTGCTAGCAGCATTACTTGGCTTAGCGGTCAGTGCAACGGCAAGCGCAGAAGACATTGAGTTATATGTAAACCATAATGTAGACCTTGATGAAAAACCCCGTGTTTTGCTCATTTTCGATACCTCCGGAAGTATGGCTTTTTCATCTACTAATGGCAATGACTGTGGTTTTAATGAAAGCACTAATCTATACATTCATTGTCCTGATAGCCGTCTATCAGCTGCAAAAACTGCAATGAAAAAAGTAGTTAATGATAATGAAGAGATTGACTTTGGTTTAATGCGTTTTGTGGGGACATCAGGGGGCTATGTTGTTGAAGGTATAGGGAGCCCACACTCAGATATAACTTCATCAATTGATAGTTTGCCTGCCGATGGTGGTACGCCCTTATCTGAAACTCTTTGGGAAGCATATCTTTACATTACAGGCGGTAGTTTAGAATATGCAGAACCAGTAGAACGATCAAATAGAGATACGGCAATAGAAAACGAGGTAATAACTGGAAGAGAGCGTGTCCGACGGTGCAATAGGATAGGATGGTGTTGGGATCAATGGCAAAATACGTACAGCTACAATTATATTTCTCCTTTTGCCGACTCAACAGCAGAGGCAAAACGTTGTGATAATTCAGTAAATATCATTTATATGACTGATGGAGATCCTTCTCCTAGGTATGTTTATGACATTTATGGAAGGCGTTATATCAATGAAGATAGCGATAACGCTAGTGATAGTTCAATAAGTGACGCCCATAATGATTTTTTCAATACGCCCTTAGTTGAGAGTGATTATGTTTATGATAATTACCTGCACCAATTGGCTAAGGTAATTCACGGTACTAGTGATACAACAGTTGATTTGTATCCATCAACGCCTGATATCCATGAAACTGGACGCCTATATACGATAGGCTTTGGTTCAGGTATGAGTGAGGATGGACAAGAATTATTGCGTCAAGCCGCTCAATTAGGTGGTGGTGAAAATTTACCGGCCAGTACACCAGATCAACTTTCGGCATCATTAAACAGCGCAATTGCTCGCATTCGAGAGGTAAACGATAGTTTTTCATCCCCTTCAGTGGCCAGTAATAACGTAGACCAAACAAGAAGCCGTGACGCTATTTATTTTGCAATGTTTTATCCAGAAACTAATACTCGTTGGGGCGGCAATTTAAAAAAATTAAAAGTGTCTGGGAGCCAAATTGTTGACTCTACAGGAGCCAACGCACTTGACTCAAATGGTTTAATTGATACGGATGCAAAAACTTTCTGGTTACCTTCTGGGCAATCAGCGGACGGTAACCTTGTTGCGCAGGGCGGTGTTAATTATCACTTAAGTAGTTTAACAGGCAGTGATTTGGAAAACCGCCGTAAAATATATACTGATAAGCAAGGAGATATTGTCAGGTTTACTTCATCTAAAGTTAATGAAGTTTTAGACTTAGTTCCAGATAACTCTATTTTATTATCGGATTCTGATATCAAATGGACTATGGGAATAGACGTTGATGATGAAGATAAAGACAACAGTACTACAGATCAAAGACAAAATATTTTTGGTGATCCGCTTCACTCTAAACCTGTTGCATTAGATTATGGTAATAATGATATTCGTATTCTAATTGGTACTAATGCAGGTTTCTTACATATGTTTAAGGATGATGATGTTAATAACGCAGTGAGTGAAAGCTGGGCTTTTATTCCCTCTGAACTTTACGACATAATAAAACCCTTACGCACCAAAGAAACGGGTAAGAAATATGGCATGGATGGCCCTATAAGCGTTTACTTTAATAACAAAAGCTTAAACAGCGATGGGCTAAATGATGGAATTATTGACGCCAGTGGCGACGATAAAGTATGGGTGTTTGCAGGTATGCGCCGCGGTGGAGAAAACTACTATGCGCTTGATATTACCAACCCAGATGAGCCCAAAAAACTGTGGGATAACCCAATTGAAGGCGGTAAAGGTCAATTTCAAGAACTGGGACAGACGTGGTCTAAGCCGCAGATAGCTTATATTAAAGCATTTGGCGATAAACCATTACTTGTATTTGGAGCAGGTTACGACACAAATAAAGACGCGGTTATTAAAAGTAAAGATAGTGTAGGCCGAGGCATATACATTGTTGAGGCCGAAACAGGTAAACGAGTGTGGGCATTAACGCCTAACATTAATGGGTTTAAGGGCAAGCACAGCATTGCTGCAGATATTACTACGTTAGATTCTGACTATGACGGCTACATAGACAGAATATACGCGGCCGATACAGGCGGTGATGTGTGGCGTATAGATATGCCTGGCACAAACACCAATGATTTTAGCCATTTTAAACTGGCAGAACTTGGCAGTAACAAAGCAACAGAAGACAGACGCTTTTTTTACAAGCCACTTGTTGCGCGTACTATTTACAGTAAAGTATCAGAAACGACGATCAACAGTAAAAAAGTGATTACACGTTTGGATACACCTTATGATGCAATAGTTATAGGCAGTGGTAACCGCTCTAAACCAACGGGTACAAATGAGCAAGACCAACTGTTTATGATAAGAGATGAAAACACAGTTACACAAACGTTTAAAACTAACGCACCAGACACAATTAAACCAGATGATTTAATGCTGATGAACTCAGATCCATTTGGTAATGCCCTAGATGATGTGGACGATTTTGTAGACTTAGAAGTAGATTTAGCTAAATTTAATGGCTGGCGTTATGAGCTTGGTACCGGTGAAAAGTCATTAGCTGCTGCTACCGTGGTAGGCGGTGTTGCTTACTTTACAAGCTTTACACCCGCTTCGGACTCTGCAACAGAAAACCAATGTTCGCTTAGTGGCGGGGGGGGCTCATTGTATGCTTTCCACCTGCATTACGGGACAAAAGTGTATGACGACCTGAAATTTTCAACCAGTTACGATGTTCCAGATACACCGCAACTTTATTTTGGAGAAGGCCCTTCATGTGCCGATGGTAATGGCGATGGTAAGTGCGATGACAACCCAACGCTATCTGTAACACAAGAAAGCCAATTTTACCTCATTGGGCCGGGTATTAAAGGAGAAAATGCACAAAACCCAATGAAGCCAGTTGAGATCACAGGCCCTGGTTTAAATGTGGTTGATGGTAAAGTACAGCTTGTTAACCCTGATAATACATTAGGCTTTGGATTTAGAACGCAACAAACGTATATCTATAAGCGTGAAGAAAATGATGAAGTTGGAAATTAAGGAATAAAAATGAATAAGCAACGTGGATTTACCTTGATTGAGCTGATGATAGCGGTTGCAATTGTAGGCATACTTGCTTCAATTGCATTGCCCAATTACACAGAATACGTAAAGCGTGCTTCGCGCGCCGAAGCTGCTGCAGCATTATTAGATGCTGCAAACAAGGAGGAGCAGTATTTTGTCGATAATAGGGAATATACAGAGACATTTGCAGACTTAGGACTTCAAGATAAAACCGAAAATGGGCATTTTGAATTATCCATTGATGTCGTCGATGGCAATGCATTTACAATAAAAGCAAAGCCAATAGCAGGTGCTGTAAAGGGTGATAACGACTGTAATGAGTTATCTATTACCGATACAGGTCTAAAAGGCGCTAAAGGTGCTAAAGGTAACTCAGATATTGACTACTGCTGGGGCCGTTGAGTTTAATTTTTTTGGCACTTATCGGTTGATTTAATCCTTATTCTGCCCGTTTGACTTACCGATAAAGCCAGCCCTTCTAGGTTGGCTTTTTCATTTGGGCAGTAAATAAACGTCCCATTTTGAAAACCGTTTAATGAGCCATCAGGGCGAAACGTGATTGCAGTGCGAGGGTATTCAAGCGCATCAGCCTCATTTATTCTTTCAAAGGTACTAAGTAACAATTCATCGTCATCTAATGTTGTTGATTTATCTAGATCGATAAACAAAGACATTTGACCATCCCATTCATCTTTTGAGCATTCGCCTTCGTTTAACGAGCAAAGAGTAACGTAAGTACTATTTTCAATTGCGTAAAGTCGACCATAATTGATAGTTCGGTGCAGAAGGTTAACATGGTTCTCTAGCCGGTTTTTTGCTAGAAAATCTGGGTAATACCACATAGAGATTTGACTGATAATGCTTACCACAGCGAGTGTAAGCACTAGTTCAAGAAGCGTGATCCCTTTACATTTCGATATTGATAACCTCATCCCTGAAGTCCTAAATTAATTATCTTTTAATTTAGTTTAGTAAATGAATAAAATATGACAAGCTAAATTGGTTGTTTTTTAACCGCACGTTTTTGTGCTATCACCTAAGTAAAACGCTGTGCCCGATTGAGAAACGCTAAGGGCTTTATTGTTATCTGTGCCGTTGTTAGGGCAAAAAACAAACTCTCCTGGGTTTGTTGTAATTCGGCCACTGGTATTAAACCGTAGACGCCTTGAGTTACCTGTAAATTTAACTTTATCTTCTAGGCTAATTTTTTCCATAACGCGTAATAATGAGTCGGTAGATTTGTTGTAGTGGCCACTGTTATCAGAGTCGATAAAAACAATAATAATTTTATTCCTATCCCATCGGTTTCGGCATCGCATATTATCGTTTTGGTTTTTTACTTCACCATGTTGCGCTGCACATATTACAACTATTTCATCGGTGCTTGCAGCTTGAGAACGCGCGTAGCTAATGTTTCTTTTCAGCTCAAGTAAAAAGTTTTCAGCACGGTTCTCTTCTAACATGTCGCTACTATTCCAAAAAGCGATAGATGCTATAATGCCAACAATTGCGACGGTTACCATTAATTCTAAAAGTGTGAATCCTGATTGTTTAATCTTCATAACGATCTCATTTACAGCTAATTTTTGTATTACGATTCTTATATGACAAAATTATATCATGGCTGATTAATTTATCACCGTAATTCAATTGCTTTGTTTGCTATGAACCTTATGATTGTCTAAAATCGTGGCATCTAAGGCTTTAAAAAGTAATTAATATGAAAAAAATAGAAGCAATTATAAAACCGTTTAAACTTGATGATGTACGCGAGGCGCTGTCAGAGGTGGGCATTAACGGCATGACCGTGAGTGAAGTAAAAGGCTTTGGTCGTCAAAAAGGGCACACTGAGCTTTATCGTGGTGCTGAATATATGGTTGATTTTCTACCAAAAGTGAAGCTTGATATAGTACTTGCTGACGAAAGTGTAGATCGCGCGATTGAAGTTATTGTTAAAACTGCACAAACCGGAAAAATTGGTGACGGTAAAATATTTGTCACTGAGGTTGAGCGTGTGGTTCGTATTCGTACCGCAGAGGAAGATGAAGACGCAATCTAATTTAAGCTTAAATAGCTTAGGCAGTAAAAAGGCGCTTTAAAGCGCCTTTTTTGTATTTACTGTGTTCTTTTATTTAGCGCTTGTGCTTTTTTAGCGTTTTGACTTAATTCGGTTAAACCTAATTTTTCATAGCTTTTTTGCATCATATCAAGGGCTGCATTTAAATAACTACTTTGAGAGTAGTGTTCAACTACAAATTTACCACGGTTAGCAGCTGCTAAGTACGCTTCGCGCTCATAGTAGTATGTAGCTACTTTTAGCTCGTATCGTGCCATACGGTTTAATAACCATACCAAACGACGTTTTGCTTCTGGTGCGTAACCGCTTTGTGGAAAACGTTTTACAAGTGTTGATAAATCAGTAAAAGCAACGCGGGTTCTGTTCGCATCCCTGTCTGCTCTATCAATACCAAAGTATTCTTGGAACGCGTTTTTGTCTGCTTTAATATTTACCAAACCACGCATGTAATACATGTAATCTAGATCTTTATGATTTGGATTCAAACGGATAAAACGGTCAATGGTTGCTAATGCTTGTTCAGTGTTACCCGACTGGTAATGAGCATACACTAAATCCATTTGCACTTGTTTTGAAAATGGCCCAAATGGGTAGCGCGAATCAATCGCTGATAAAAGCTCAATTGCACGGGCATATAAACCTGAATCTAGTGTTTCTTTTGCATCTTCGTATAAAGCTTGTGCTGATCTATTTGGTACACGTTGAATGTCTTCTTGGTCAGGTGCTGACGAACAGGCACCTAAACTAAGTACCGAAACTGAAAAAACGATGGCAAATGCACGTTTCCCTATTTTATTTATCATTTTATTTGTTACCTTCGATGTCTTCGGCTAGGCCAAGTCGGTAAAACCGAGTAAACTATACGTATTATATTATGCTTTTATTAAAAGCGATTCTAACCCAGTCGAGGAAAGCTTGCACTGGTAAATTGGGTAAAGTTACGAATGACAGAGCAAATTTCTCTTCAAGCCGAGGTTCCAACCGACTTAGGTGGTAAACGTCTAGACCAAGTATTAGCACAATTGTTCCCTGATTATTCACGTTCACGTATAAAAACGTGGATTTTGGATGATAAAATCACCGTTGATGGCGAAATATTAAACACACCGCGTACAAAACTGTTAGGCGGTGAAGTTTTAAATGTTGAAACAACCATTGAGGCACCGCGTGAATACCTTGCACAAAATATCGACTTAAACATTGTTTATGAAGATGACCATATTTTAGTTATTAATAAACCTATGGGATTAGTGGTTCATCCTGGTGCTGGTAACCCAGATGGCACAGTGCTTAATGCATTATTACACCATTACCCTGACATTATTAATGTGCCACGAGCAGGTATTGTGCACCGCTTAGATAAAGATACAACAGGTTTAATGGTTGTTGCTAAAACAATTCAAGCGCAAACACACCTCGTTAAGGCACTACAAAAGCGTGAAAACTTCACTCGTGAATACGAAGCGCTTTGTAACGGCACTATGACAGCGGGTGGTATGGTTGAAAAACCAATTGGTCGTCATGCAACACAGCGTACTCATATGGCTGTGCATGAAATGGGTAAGCCTGCTATTACTCATTACCGTGTTGCTGAAAAATTTCGTGCGCATACGCGTTTGCGCTTGCGTTTAGAAACAGGCCGTACACACCAAATTCGTGTGCACATGGCTTATTTGAACCACCCATTAATTGGTGATCAGTCATATAACGGTCGTCCGCGTCCACCAAAGGGTGCAACACCGCAATTGTTCGAACTACTTAGAAGCTTTAAACGCCAAGCGTTACATGCGGTAAAGCTAAGTATTGCGCATCCAATCACGGGCGAAATGATGACGTGGCAAGCACCTATCCCAGATGATATGGTAGAAATGACGTTAGCACTTCGTGAAGATACTCAGGCTAACCCAGATATCGATAGATAATGCAGTTGCTATCAGCAAAATGGCAAAGCCTTCACAATGTGAGTACCCTTAGTACCACACGTGAAGGCGGCGTATCAAAGGCCCCATACAATAGTTTAAATTTGGGGCTTCATGTTAATGATAGCCACGCTGATGTATTACAAAACCGCTTAGTACTCAATAATATCCTCCCAAAGCCAGCTATCTGGCTGAATCAAATACACAGTGCAAATGTAATTACAGTTGATCAGCAGTTTGATTTTAATAAATTATATGATGCCGATGCACTCTATACGCGTTTAGTTGACCAACCTTTGGCTATAATGACTGCCGATTGCCTACCTATATTACTTGCGAGTAATGATGGGACCGAGGTGGCGGCTATTCACGGAGGTTGGCGAGGGTTAGAACAAGGTATTATTCAAAATACACTTAAATGCTTTAACGCTGAACCACAAAATATACATGTATGGCTTGGCCCTGCAATAGGGCCTGATCAGTTTGAGGTTGGTGTAGAGGTTTTTGAAGCATTTAATAGTCAATCGCCTTTATTCTCAGTAGCATTCAAGCCGCAACCCAATAACAAGTATTATGCTGATATATACGGTATTGCGCGTATTTTATTATCACAGCTAGGGGTAATAAATATTGCTGGTGGTGAGTACTGTACAGTTTCTCAATCACATTTATTTTTCTCTTATCGTCGCGATGGCCGAACAGGGCGTATGGCAAGTTTGATCTGGCGCAAGTAATTAACTATTTAACGAATTAATTTTCTTTAGCACCTTGAACAAATCGTGCAACATACCCATTTATTAATCAATTAGATTTTTTAATAGGTAACCCCTCATGCGTTTAGATAGATTTACAAGTAAATTTCAATCTGCGCTTTCTGATGCGCAATCACTTGCCCTAGGCCGTGATCATCAATTTATTGAACCCGTTCACCTAATGTATGCACTTCTCCAACAGAGTGGTTCAAGCGTTCGTGCCTTGTTTGCTCAAACTGGTGTAAGTGCAGACGAGCTTAATACAAAGTTATCCCAAGAAATAGAGAAGCTATTCAAAGTTGAAGGCGTTGGGGGCGATGTACAGTTATCCAATAATATGGCTACGCTTATAAATTTATGTGATAAGTACGCTCAAAAGCGCAAAGATAAATTTATTTCTAGTGAGTTATTTGTTCTTGCTGCGTGCGATGACAAAGGCCCGCTTGGGGATATATTGAGATCGCTTAATATTACTGCTACAAAAATAGAAAGCGCCATAAAAGCAATTCGTGGGGGTCAAAAAGTTGATGATCCGAATGCGGAAGAAACGCGCCAAGCTTTAGAAAAGTATACGATTGATTTAACCGAACGTGCAGAGCAAGGCAAGCTTGACCCCGTTATAGGTCGAGACGACGAAATACGCCGTACCATTCAGGTATTACAGCGCAGAACTAAAAACAACCCGGTACTTATTGGCGAGCCTGGGGTGGGTAAAACCGCCATAGCTGAAGGCTTAGCGCAGCGCATTATTAATGGTGAAGTACCAGAGGGATTAAAAAACAAACGTGTACTGTCACTTGATTTAGGAGCCTTGGTTGCTGGTGCTAAATTTAGAGGTGAATTTGAAGAGCGTTTAAAATCGGTTTTAAACGAGTTGGCAAAAGAAGAAGGCCAAGTCATCTTATTCATTGATGAAATTCATACCATTGTAGGTGCAGGTAAAAGCGATGGCGCAATGGATGCGGGTAATATGTTAAAACCTGCACTAGCACGTGGTGAACTCCATTGTGTAGGCGCAACGACCTTAGATGAATACCGTAAATACATAGAAAAAGATGCTGCCCTTGAGCGCCGATTTCAAAAAGTGTTAATTGAAGAGCCCTCAGTTGAGGACACAATTGCAATTTTACGCGGATTAAAAGAACGCTACGAACTGCACCATTCAGTTGAAATTACCGACCCTGCAATTGTTGCTGCCGCGCAGTTATCGCACCGTTATATTAGCGACCGCCAGCTTCCCGATAAAGCAATAGATTTAATTGATGAAGCAGGTTCTTCTATTCGTTTGCAAATTGATTCCAAGCCGGAATCATTAGATAAGCTTGAGCGCCGCATTATTCAGTTAAAACTTGAAGATAATGCTCTCGCTAAAGAAAAAGATGAGGCGAGTCAAAAACGCCGTAGTGAAATGCAAGAGCTTATAACCGATCTTGATGGCCAATACCGCGAACTCGATGAAATTTGGAATGCAGAAAAAGCATCACTGCAAGGTACGCAAGTAATTAAAGCGGAGCTTGAGCAAGCTCGGCTTGATTTAGACGTTGCTCGCAGAGCAAGTGATTTACAGCGCATGTCTGAGTTGCAATATGGTCGTATCCCCGAGCTTGAACGCAAATTAGACTTAGCGTCACAAGCCGAAATGCAAGACATGACACTGCTTAAAAACCAAGTAGGCGAAGATGAAATTGCAGAAATACTCTCTCGTTGGACAGGTATACCTGTGTCTCGCATGCTACAGGGGGAACGTGAAAAACTGCTGCAAATGGAAGATAAACTGCATAGTAAAGTAATAGGGCAAGACGAGGCGGTTGTTGCAGTATCTAATGCCATTCGTCGCTCCCGAGCAGGGCTTGCTGATCCTAACCGGCCGATTGGTTCATTTTTGTTTTTAGGGCCAACAGGCGTAGGTAAAACCGAGCTGACTAAAGCGCTTGCTGGTTTTATGTTTGATACCGAAGATGCCATGGTGCGTATTGATATGTCTGAGTTTATGGAAAAACATTCTGTTGCCCGTTTAGTAGGTGCGCCTCCTGGGTACGTAGGGTATGAAGAAGGGGGCTACTTAACAGAAGCTGTTCGCCGTAAACCATACTCGGTCATATTGCTTGATGAAATAGAAAAAGCACACCCTGACGTTTTCAATATTTTATTACAAGTACTTGATGATGGCAGGTTAACAGATGGACAAGGGCGTACTGTTGATTTTAAAAATACCGTGATCATCATGACCTCAAATTTAGGTTCAGATATTATTCAAGAGCAGGCGGGTAATAATGATTACGCAACACTTAAATCAAAAGTAATGGATGTATTGATCAGTGAATTCAGACCTGAGTTTATAAACCGCATTGACGAAACCGTGGTATTTCATCCGCTAGCGAATCAGCACATTAAAGAGATTGCTGATATTCAGTTAATGAAGTTACGTGAACGTTTAACTGAGATGGGGTACTTACTAGAAATTAGCGATGCGGCGCTTGATACTATTGCTGCAAGTGGGTTTGATCCTGTATACGGCGCACGTCCATTAAAACGAGCCATTCAACAAACGATTGAAAACCCATTGGCACAAAAGTTACTTAATGGTGATTACATTCCAGGATGTGTCATTGTTATTGATGCTGGCAGCGATGGGTTAGTATTTACTAGCCGGTAAATAATTATAAAAACCGCTTAGTTGTCTATCTCCTATAGCTAAGCGGTTTTTTAACCTATAATGTCTATACTTTAAAAGTTAATAGCAAGTCATTTACTTTTCGTGAGCCTTCAACCAGTTCTGCTGCACCTTTAGCTACTTCAAAGCTTAAACTCAAATTGTTATCGCCAAAGGCCTTAATATCAGTCACATTGTTGCTGATATCGTTACTCACCATTTGTTGCTCTTCTGCTGCAGACGATATTTGAATGGCTAAATGAGATATTTCACTAATTTGAGAAAAGATGCCTTCTAGTTCCACTTGCGTTTTTTCTGTGGTGCTTACGCAATTATCGGCTTGCTCTTTTGTGTCTTGCATCACTTTTGACCAGCTAAATAAAGTATCTTGTATTTCTTTTATTGAGCTGTGAATTTGTGTTGTAGCACTTTGTGTACGAGACGATAAAGTTCTTACTTCATCGGCAACGACAGCAAACCCTCTGCCATGTTCACCCGCTCTAGCTGCTTCTATTGCTGCGTTAAGTGCAAGTAAGTTTGTTTGATCTGCAATGCCTTCAATTTCACTCATTACTTGACCAATCTTGTCAGCTTCTGAGGCCAAGCTACTTGCGGTGGTTGCTGCATGTTCAACTTGCACTGCTAGTTCAGAAATCATGTTAATATTATCGGCAATGTGTATTTTGATTTCAGAGCAGCTGCTATGTGTTGCGTTTATTTTATCTGCCGTTTCAGCTGTGTTTACTGAGATTTCACCAATAGTCGATCCCATTTGAGTCATCGCAGATGCAATCTGCTCCAAGCGCTCACCCTGAGAAGCAATTCCTTGCTCTGTAAGTGTTGATTGTTTGTCTAAATTAGTCGCAATACTATTAAAGTTAAGAGTTGAGTCTTTCATACGGCCAAGCACCGTACGTAATTTTGCATTTAACAGTTGTTCTTTATAATCACTAACGCTATGGGCTGTGGTGCCGCTGTAAATATAGCGAGAAACAGAGTCCGATTTCGCTTTATGCTCTCGCAATATTTTTGGGGTTGCAACAAGCTCATCATAGTTTAAGGCGACTACTAATATACAAACAATAATGTTAAGTAAAGTAATGGCTATTGGAGCAAATACCACAGAGCTTATTAACCAAAGTAACACACACGCGATGGTGATACTCTGCCTTATTCCGGTTTGTTCGCGAATACTGAATAATGATTTATTAGCATTAAGGGTGTTGTATAAGCTTTGCGCTTTGTTTTTGAGTGCTTGACTCGGTTTTGTTCTTACTGATTGGTAGCCAACCAGCTGGCCATGTTCAAAAATTGGTGTAACAAAAGCGTCAACCCAATAGTAGCGACCATCTTTACAGCGGTTTTTTACCATACCGCGCCAAGAGTGACCTTGCTTTAATGTTTCCCACATTTCTTTGAACGCCGCTTTGGGCATATCTGGGTGGCGAACTATATTATGATTTTTGCCAACAAGCTCTTGTATTGAGTAACCAGCAACGGTACAAAATTCTGTATTAGCGTAGGTAATAACACCGCGTAAATCGGTTGTTGAAACAAGCTCTTGTGATTCATCAAAATGAACTTCTTCATTAATTAGTGTTTTATTACTGTGCATTGTATTCACTATCACCCTTTTTGATTAACTGAAGTATATTCAGTTATTTATACAAAGCAAAATTACAGTTCGTTTATGTTTATATTTAAGGTAAATCTAATGCTTTATTGATCTGTATCAAGTTTTTTTAAGTTAACAATGTTTACCAAATAAAGTTTGAATTGTTTATTATTAATTACAGGTCTTTTGAACAGCTTGGTTTAATACTGCTTTATTAGCAAATAGCTACGTAAAGCAATTGTATAAAGTGAATAGCAATGGCAAGATTACAGCATCATTGCATGAAGATAGTTATATCAAGCGTATGCCCAAATCATGGATATGAGGACTAACTGAAAAAACTATATTGTTCTTAACAATTTAATCTTGAGTAATTGGTAATTAGTCCCCATAACCCTATGATTACGCCACGTGGCCTGAGGAAATATTTTTGACAACACATGATCTAACAAATGCGCTTAACGCGTTATCAACTGGTGAACACCAAAACGCAATTAAAGGCATTAAGCGTGGTATTGAAAGAGAGTCGCTAAGAATACAAAGTAATGGTGCTATATCTCCTCAAGGTCATCCAAAAGGCGTGGGGAGTGCACTAACCAATGGTCATATAACGACTGATTTTTCTGAATCTTTACTTGAGTTTATTACACCGGTTAGCGAGTCATCAACGCAAACCCTAAAGCAGCTGCGCGATCTTCAAAAGTTCACGCTTGAAAATATGGGTGACGAATTGCTTTGGCCCATCAGTATGCCGTGCTTCATCAACCACCAAGACGATATCGTACTTGCTCAGTTTGGTAGCTCCAACATAGGTAAAATGAAAACGCTTTACCGTGAAGGGCTAAAAAATCGATACGGCAGTATGATGCAGGCCATTGCCGGAGTGCATTTTAATATCTCTTTTCCAGAGTCTCTTTGGAGGTCTCTGCATTCGTTAAAGCAAAGTAGTACGAGTTTGCAGGATTTTATATCTGATGGTTATTTATCGCTGATAAGAAACTTCAAACGCGAGCTGTGGCTTATTAGTTATATGTTTGGCGCATCGCCTGCCTTGTGCAACTCATTTTTGCAAGGTCGTAAAACAGATTTACCGTTTAAAAAGTTAGGTAAAGGTACCTTGTATTTAGAGGTGGGCACTGCACTGCGTTTAGGCAACTTAGGTTACACAAACAGCGCACAATCGTCCTTGCGTGTTATGTATAACTCGCTTGATGAATATGTTGCTGGTTTGAAAAAGGCTATCAATACGCCATCAGATATATACAGCGACATTGACGACTATACTAGCGAACAGCCAAAACAGTTAAATAAAAATATTCTGCAAATAGAAAATGAATTTTATTCGCCAATTCGCCCTAAACGTAATGCTAACAGTGGTGAGACGCCAACAGATGCATTATTGAGAGCGGGTATAGAATATGTTGAAATTCGTGCATTAGACGTAAACCCATTTAGTGAAGTGGGTATCGATATAGAGCAAATTCACTTTTTAGATGTATTTTTAACGTATTGCTTATTAAAAGATTCACCAAACATGGATTGGAAAGAACAGGCTTGCAGTACTGAAAATTTAGATGTGGTTGTAAATCAGGGTAGAGAGCAAGGGTTGATGCTCAACGACAATAATACTCCGCGTAGCCTGCAATCTTGGGGGAATCAAATATTTGCTCAATTAACTGATGTTGCAAAGTGGATGGATAACGCTTATGGCGTAAGTTATTACTCTGAAACAATTGAGCGCATGAGCATGTGGGTTAATGATCCTTCGCTCACTTACTCTGGGCGATATGTAGCCAAACTAAAAGAGTCAGGTTTAGACAATGGTCACTTTGCCTTAGACTTAGCAAACAAGTATAAGCAAAGCCACATAGACACAGATTACAGTGAGTTTTTAAAGCCGTGGCTCGAGCAGCAAGTTGAGCGGTCAAATGAAGCGCAGCGTAATATAGAAAATGCAGATGTCCAGTCGTTTACAGTGTTTTTAGATGAGTATTTTCATAAAAACTGATGCCCAAGATGCACGCAAAAAAAACGCAGCCAAATATGGCTGCGTAAATAATATTCAGGGATGAAACAATGCTATACAGCTGCATTAATTATTACGACCGACACTTTTTATAAAAGTTCAGTGAGAACACAAAAAATGATCAAAAAAGCACTTATTTTATCTCTCACTCTCGCTTTTACTCTTGTCGGGTGTGCTACAGCGCCACCTAAACAGCCAAATGATCTTTGTAAAATTTTTGAAGAAAAGCCTGACTGGTATCGTGATGCAAAAGACGCGCAAGACAAGTGGGGCTCTCCTAAACATGTACTCATGAGCATGATGTATCAAGAAAGTTCGTTTAAGCACGATGCAGCTCCGCCTATGGAATATTTTTTATGGATCATACCAACAGGTAGAGCAAGCTCAGCCTACGGTTATTCACAAGCTAAAACGCCTACTTGGGCTGATTACGTTCGTGAAACAGGTAACAGCGGGGCAGATAGGGATGACTTTGATGATGCAATCGACTTTATGGCGTGGTTTGTTTATAAAACGCATAAAGTAAACGGCATTTCAAAATGGGATGCTTACGCACAATATCTTAATTATCATGAAGGCTGGGGTGGGTATAAACGTGGCACATATAAGAAGAAAAAATGGTTAATGAGCGTAGCCAACAAAGTAAAAAATAGAGCAAGTCGTTATGGCACGCAATTAAAGCGATGTGAAGATGAGCTTGATAAAGGCTGGTTAGAGCGGTTATTTACTTAATCGGACAACAGCGTAAATAAGGAGCCTTATGGCTCCTTATTTATTATTGGCGAGTACGCTTTTTAGGTTGTATTTTAACCAATTTAATCATGTTTTCTTTTACTTCGAGTACTTCTAATGGGTATCCCGCAATACGTAAGCTAATATTTGCGTCAGGAATATCTTCTAAATATTCAACAATTAAGCCGCTCAATGTTTTAGGGCCATCAAGAGGAAAGTCCCATTCCATTTCTTTATTTAAGTCACGGACGTTTGCGCCACCATCTACAATAAACGAGCCATCAGGTTGTGTTGTCACTTCTTCACTTGGCGTACGTGTTTGAGTGGTTGTGAAATCGCCGACCACTTCTTCTAAAATGTCTTCAAGGGTTACTAGGCCTTGAATATCGCCGTATTCATCAACAACTATACCAATTCGCTCTTTTGATTGTTGAAACTTAAATAGTTGTGTATTTAACGATGTGCCTTCGGGGATAAAGTAAATTTCGCGAACTGCACGCAATAGTGACGGTTTGTCAAATTGCTCTTTTGTTAAAAGTCGCAGTGCATCACGTGAGTGAATAAAACCGACAGCATCATCAATATTATCGCGATACAACAAAACACGTGTATGTTGCGCATGTGTTAGCTGGCGGCTAATTACTTTCCAATCGTCGTTTATATCAATCGCCACAATTTCGTTACGTGGAATCATAATGTCTTCAACAGTAACTTGCTCTAGATCTAATATAGAAGTTAGCATGCTTTGGTGACGAGCAGGTAATAAAGCACCTGATTCGTTCACGACTGTTTTTAATTCTTCTTTGCTCATGCTGTGCTCATCGATTTGAGCTGCACTAATACCAAATAAACGTAATATTCCGTTAGTTAGCCAGTTAACAACTACAACAAACGGAAACATGATTTTCAGTAAGCCTTTGAGTACCACTGAGCTTGGAAAGGCTACTTTTTCGGGGTAAAGGGCTGCGAGTGTTTTAGGCGTAACTTCAGCAAAAATAAGCACTACCAAGGTAAGTACACCTGTTGCTATTGCGATACCTAAATCACCGTATAGGCGGATACCTATAATAGTGGCAACTTGAGCTGCGGCTATATTTACTAGGTTGTTACCAATTAAAATGAGGCCAATAAGCCTATCGGGACGGCTAAGTAATTTACTGACTCGTTTAGCTGCACGGTGATCTTGCTTTGCAAGATGTCGCAGGCGTATACGATTGATTGACATAATCCCAGTTTCAGAACCAGAAAAATAAGCAGAAAAAAGTACCAATAATCCTAATGTGATAAACAGGGTACTTGTCGATATGTCGTCCAACGATGGATCCTTTTTTTATAAATCAATGCGTATTAAGCTAGAGTGAGCAACTAGAGTCAAGTTAAAACTTGTTTAGTACGACTTCTTGTACAAAACGGCTGCCAAAATAAGCTAATGTGAGGACAAATGCTGCAACCATGATGGTAATTACCACAGGTTTACCACGCCAGCCTTGTTTAATATGGCCAAGGGCGACTACAACAAAAATAGCCCATGCCACCAACGAAAGTATGGTTTTATGAATAAACTCTTTGGCAAACATGCCATCGAGGAATACAAACCCGCACACGAGTGCGATTGTAAGCAGCGCAGTACCAAGATTAAGCAGTTGATAAAGCTGGCGCTCAACAACCATCAACGGAGGTAAATGGCTATGCACAATGGCGAGGTCTTTGCGCTTAAGGCGTTTATCTATAAAGTAAAATTGCACGCCGTATAAGGTTGCAATAATTAAGATACAGTAAGCGAGTAGGGAAAGTGATATATGGGCAACCAAACCAAGCTCAACATCTATACTTTGCAGCAATATATGATGGGGTATAAATAAGCTTGCAACAGATAAAAGCGCTGCAAAGCCATACACTACGGGCAATAATAAAGTGGCTGGAAATTTTAAGGAGACAGCTGTTACAGACACAACAATAACCCAACAGGTTAGCAGTGCGACATTTACAATGCTTAGATCTTGACCGTCAGAACGAAACACCGAGTTCACCAATAACAACATATGCGCCAATATAGCGACGGTACTCAAGATAACAGTTACTTTTTGGTTTGGGCCTTGTTTATGAAAAAGCCGTGAAAGCACGTGTGACGTTGCTAACACATAAAATAAACTGGTGATAATAGTTAAACTGATGATCAGCATTTTGCTTGGGCCACTTAATTTGAGTCAAAAAATCCTTGCAAGTACAAACGCATTGTATTTTATAGCAACGCAAATGAATAGACCTTAAAAAAGAAACTTAATTCACTGCACTTGAACACTGTATTGTCCACCACTATTTACGGTATACTGTTTTTAATTCAAATTTAATAATATCAATGTCATTAGTCGAGCTAGTAGCTAAATCGGCTGAGTAATTAAATTGGTATAACGTTTTATCGGAACCGATACATGTTTGAGAATCTCCAAGAACGATTAGGTAAAACCTTAAAAAATATCAGTGGCCGTGGCCGCCTAACAGAAGACAACATTAAAGATACTCTTCGCGAAGTGCGCATGGCCTTTTTGGAAGCCGATGTGGCTTTGCCAGTTGTTCGCGATTTTGTAAAGCAAGTTAAAGAACGTGCAGTGGGGGTTGAGGTAACTAAAAGCTTAACGCCTGGACAAGTGTTTGTAAAAATTGTACGTGAAGAGCTTGAAAAAGCGATGGGCGAAGCAAACGAAGAGCTGAGCTTAAACGCACAACCGCCAGCCGTTGTTATGATGGCTGGTTTGCAAGGTGCCGGTAAAACGACCAGTGTTGGTAAACTTGCTAAGTTTTTAAAAGAGCGCAAGAAAAAATCAGTGCTTGTTGTTAGTGCCGACGTTTATCGTCCTGCAGCAATAAAGCAGCTTGAAACGTTAGCCACAGAAGTTGATGTAGATTTCTTTCCAAGTGATATTTCACAAAAGCCAGTTGATATTGCTACTGCGGCTATTACACACGCCAAAAAGAAATTTATTGATGTTGTATTAGTTGATACAGCGGGTCGCTTGCATGTGGATAGCGACATGATGGATGAGATTAAAGATCTTCATTCAGCTATCAACCCAATTGAAACATTATTTGTTGTTGATGCTATGACGGGTCAAGATGCGGCAAATACTGCAAAAGCATTTGACGAAGCTCTGCCACTTACTGGTGTGATATTAACTAAAACAGATGGTGACGCCCGAGGCGGTGCTGCTTTATCTATTCGTCATATTACAGGTAAACCCATTAAGTTTATGGGTGTGGGTGAACGTACAGACGCACTTGAACCTTTCCACCCTGACCGAATTGCATCGCGAATTTTAGGCATGGGTGATGTACTTTCATTAATCGAAGAAGTCGAAATGAAAGTGGATAAAGAGCAAGCTGCCAAAGTTGCCGAAAAAGTATTTAAAGGCGCAGGCTTTACGCTGGATGACTTTGCTGACCAGTTAAAGCAAATGAAAAATATGGGCGGCATGATGTCGATGCTTGATAAACTTCCTGGTATGTCTAATTTACCTGACGCGGTAAAAGGTCAGATGGGTGATAAAACCTTCATTCAAATGGAGGCTATCATCAGCTCTATGACAAAACAGGAGCGAGCTCGTCCAGAAATCATTAAAGGGTCGCGTAAAAAACGTATTGCAGCAGGTTCTGGCACACAGGTACAAGAGATCAATAAGTTGCTTAAACAATTTACGCAGATGCAAAAAATGATGAAAAAAATGAAAGGCAAAGGCGGGATGCAAAAAATGATGCGCGGTATGAAAGGCATGTTGCCACCGGGCATGATGGGCGGCGGCGGTCCAAAATTTTAGATTTTTAGTAAGCGTTGCACTTAAATTAATCACAACGCATACAAAAAAGGAGCAAATTGCTCCTTTTTTGTTGAATAATTTATGCACTCGGTACTGCATTAACTCTAATTTTTAGCCTAGATCACGGTTTAACCTACTAAACTGGCTTTTTGCTTCACTTCTTACTTGCGTTATTGCTAAAAACTCGTACAATTCACCGGCTCCCCATACTGGGGAGTAAATCTTATTAATGAAAACAGTCAATCTATTTAGAGGACGGTATGGTAACTATTCGTTTGCAACGTGGTGGCGCTAAAAAACGCCCTTTCTATCAAATTGTGGTTGCGGATAGCCGTTTCTCGCGTGACGGTCGCTTCATCGAGAAAGTTGGTTTCTTTAACCCAATCGCTTCGGGTCAGGAAGAAAAACTTCGCTTAGATTTATCTCGTGTAGATCACTGGGTAGGTCAAGGCGCAGGTCTTTCAGATCGTGTAGCTAAATTAGTTAAAGACGCTCGTAAAGCGGCTTAATAGGCGTAAGTGTAACCATGAGTCAAGAGAACACCTCATCAATAATTGTCGTAGGAAAGCTCGGCGCCCCTTATGGTATAAAGGGCTGGCTTAAGGTACATTCATTTACTGATGATCCCGCAGGGATCTTCGATTTCAGCCCGTGGTTGATAGGGCAACAAGGTAAATGGCAGTCCTTAGAAGTGGTCGACTGGCGTCGCCACAACAAAGGCTTTATCGCTAAATTTGCGCAAGTAAACGATCGAGACGAAGCAATGGCTTATACCCATGCAGAAATCTCAATGGATGCAACGCAATTACCAGAACTACCGCAAGGTGAGTTCTATTGGCGAGATCTCATTGGCATGTCGGTTGTAACTGATAAAGGTTATAACTTAGGCACTGTTGATGACTTGATGGAGACAGGGTCAAATGATGTACTGGTTGTGAAAGCAAACAGTAAAGATGCATTTGGTCAATCGGAGCGTTTAATACCTTTTTTAACTGATTCAGTTATCAAAGATGTTAAATACGACGTAAAAGAAATTACCGTAGACTGGGATCCTGGGTTTTAATGACTCAAACTAGTTCATTGTGGGTTGGGGTGATAAGCCTTTTCCCGGACATGTTTGACGCAATTACCCAACAAGGGGTTACTGGTCGCGCAGTAAAAAATGGGTTAATTAATTTTAACTGCTGGAATCCACGTGACTATGCTTTAGATAAGCACAGAACTGTAGATGATCGTCCTTACGGGGGCGGACCCGGTATGTTAATGATGGTTAAACCATTGGAAAAAGCTATTCTTGACGCTAAAAAAGCGGCAGGTGATGGTGCTAAAGTAATTTATATGTCCCCACAAGGGCGCAAACTTGATCAGCAAGGGGCTAGCGAACTCGCTAACTCTGACAAACTGATTTTGATTGCCGGTCGATATGAAGGTATAGATGAGAGAATAATAGAGTCATACGTTGACGAAGAATGGTCAATTGGTGATTTTATTTTGAGTGGTGGTGAACTACCTGCCATGACATTAATTGACGCAGTAGCGCGGTTGGTGCCAGGCGTGTTAGGTCATAACCAATCAGCAGAGCAAGATTCATTTTCGGATGGCTTGCTAGATTGCCCTCACTACACACGACCAGAAACATTGGACGACAAACAAGTTCCTGCTGTATTACTCAGTGGTAATCACCAAGCGATAGCAAGGTGGCGGCTTAAGCAGTCATTAGGCAGAACTTGGATACGACGTCCTGACTTGTTGCATAACCTAGCTCTGACTGAGGAGCAAGCGGTATTACTCGCAGAATTTCAGCAAGAGTACCAAAAAGCTTGTGGCTAGAAGACAGTTACACCTAGGAAAGTGAGAAACATAATGGCAAAAGTAAACCAAAATATTATTAAAGCGCTTGAAGAAGAGCAGCTTAAAACAGACGTACCTGCATTTGGCCCTGGTGATACAGTGGTTGTACAGGTAAAAGTAAAAGAAGGTGCTAAAGAGCGTCTACAGGCCTTTGAAGGTGTTGTAATCGCTAAGCGTAATCGTGGTCTTCACTCAGCATTCACAGTTCGTAAAATCTCGAACGGTGAAGGTGTTGAGCGTGTATTCCAAACGCACAGCCCTCTTATCGATAGCGTAACAGTTAAGCGTCGCGGTGCAGTTCGCCGTGCTAAGCTTTACTACTTACGTGAGCGTTCTGGTAAATCTGCACGTATTAGAGAAAAACTTAACTAATACGCGCTGTTTATCAACGCAAAAAACGGGTTGCAGTCTGCGGATTGCAACCCGTTTTCGTTTTTAAGCGGTCTAGATTTTTATTGTAATGTTAAGTGGCGCAGGCAATATTAGGTATTTGAAATAGATTGACTCAAAAAACGTTTCTCTTTTTTATTTACTGCAGCTTCGGTTTAAAACGTTTTACTGTTCCTACGCTATGAGGTTATCGATATTTAGCCCACTACTAACAAAACTGAAGACTCATTGAGCAGGCCTACAAAAGCTTCTGAGATGTTGCCCATAATCTAACCAATAACATAAATTCACCGTTGGTTTTAACCTTGCTATATGTGATCAGCCCTTTTAACGTCTAACGTATCCTGTTAGTATTTATCGTATTGATTAGTTTACTTTTATGTAAATATAAATTTACGAAATTGATTTTTTCAAGGTGGGATTGGACGTGGCAAATATAAGTGATTTGGCCCAACTAAGACAAGGCATAGATGAATGCGATGCGCAGCTTGTTGCCTTATTAGCTAAACGCAATGGTATTACCCAAAAAATTGGTGAAATCAAACAGCAAACAGGTGCGCCTTTACATGCACCAGAGCGTGAAGCTGAATTACTAGCTGCTAGGCGGCAAGAAGCGATTAATCAAAATGTAAGTCCCGATCTAGTGGAAGATATTCTCAGGCGGATGATGCGTGAAGCATATCAAAACCAACAGGCTAAGTTGGCGTGTGCAGCGCCATCACTTTCACCTATTGTTATTGTGGGCGGTCAAGGGGCGATGGGGCAGTTATTTGCCCAACAATTTATGCGCTCAGGTTATGACGTCAAAATATTAGATAAAGAGCAGCAAGATGATGCCCAAAGCATTTTAACCGGTGCAAAACTGGTAATGATCAGTGTACCTATTAATGCTCTAGAGTCTGTAGTTGCTAAACTACCAAAATTAGATGATGACTGTTTGCTCGTAGATATTACATCAGTAAAACAATCGCCAATTAAAGCATTAAAAGCAGCTCATAGTGGTCCAGTTGTTGGTTTACACCCTATGTTTGGGCCTGATATTTCACATTGGGTAAAACAAACAGTAGTTGTATGTGAGGGAAGGGAGCATAAGGCGGCGAAAGGGCTATTAGAGCAGTTACAAGTATGGGGGTGTCAGCTTGTAGAGCTAGATGCTAAAAAGCACGATGAAGCCATGCAAATAATTCAGGTCATGCGACATTTAACAACGTTTGTTTATGGGCAGTTTTTAGCAAAGCAAAGCCATACTTTAGCAGAGTTACGAAGTTGCTCGTCGCCGATATATCAATTAGAGCTAATGATGGTAGGGCGTTTGTTTGCGCAATCGCCTGAGCTTTATTCCGATATAATGTTGGCTCAGTTTGATGACGTTGAAAGTTTGTTGGCTCAATACCAAGATACCTTTGCTCAAACGCTTGAAAAGCTTAGGGTAGGTGATAAAGCAGCCTTAATGGAGGCATTTGCAGATGCTAAATCATATTTTTCAGACTCAACTGCGCATTTTTTAACACAAAGCCGCAGTTTACTTAATAAAGCGAATGACGCTAAGGTGCTCGACTAGTTTTACATCAAATAAATGTAAAAGGGGCACATTTTGTGCCCCTTTTGAATAGTCTATATTTAAGTATTCACACTAACAGCTTGTAATGTTTCACTTTGGTAGCAACCTAATATACGCACATATTGGGTATGTTCTTTAAGTTCCTCTAGCGCTTCTTTTACTTGGGTATCAGCCAAGTTTGCTTCTAAATCAACATAAAACACTTCTTCCCACGGGTTGCCTGGGGTAGGGCGTGATTCCAGTTTTACCAAGTTTATTTTGTGTTGCTTGAAAATCATCAGTGCATCAGCAAGTGAGCCGGCTTGTTGTTTGGTCGACATGATTAAGCTGGTCTTCGTTGGTATTTGATTCGACACATGCAAAGGCTTACGCGCTACGACTATAAAGCGGCTGTGATTTTCGCTTTGATTAGCTAAGTTTGATTTAATAACTTCAAGGCCTACATTTTTACCTGCTTGAGCTGAGCCAATTGCAGCACTATTTGGTGTACTGAGCGCAGATTGAAGCGCTGAAGACGTTGAGTCACATGTTTCATGTTGCAATTCCCCTAACCCTTGTAAAAAGCGGCTACATTGCGCGAAGGGTTGTGGATGAGCAAATACTTTTGTGAGCTGTTCAAGTTGTGTATCAGGTTTAGCTAATAAGCAATGCTCAACACTGTGTGTCACTTCACCAACAATAGATACTTGTGCGTGTTGTAGTAAATCAAATACTTCGTTAATACTACCTGAGCTGGTATTTTCAATAGGAAGTAATCCAAAGTCTGCTTGGCCGCTTTCTACCTTGGAGGTGATTTCTTCAAACGATGAACACCCAATTTCAACGAGTTTGCCGGGGCGACGGCTAAAGTACTTATGGCAAGCAAGTTGGCTATATGAGCCTTGCCCACCTAAATAAGTAACACGGTGTGTTTCGCTTAATGCATCAGGGTTTAGGTTTTTTTGCAGCATTGCTTGCTGGTGTAATACGGAGTCTTCTAGGATTGTTTGAAAAACATTGTTTACATAATACGCATCTAAGCCAAGCGACTTGCCATAACCAATTAATTTTTCTAGTAGTGCTAGTTCTCGGGCTTCATCACGAATAGGCTTGTTATTTGCAATTTTATATTCAACAACACCATGACTAATCCGGCGCCGTTTAGCAAGGAGTACAAGTAAGTCAGAGTCTATTTCATTTATATCATGTCTTAATGTGTTTAATACATCGTTGGTCATTTTGGGGTTCCTCATTCCAAAAGTCGTCTGCGTAAATGCAGCATATACAAAAAAGCCTCCCAGTTGGGAGGCTTTACTATTCGATTGATTTATCTCACAAACAGGCCAGCCTCTTTTATATAAAGAAGCTAAAAAAAGAAAAATTAATGCGAGAATAAAATATGTTCATGCAGTTAATGTATGGAGAGTTAGGGGTAATGTCAATAACATACTTTACTAAGATAGTGCTTAAGTATTGATTATTTCAACTTTTGTAATTTTTTTATAAAGTTTACAAAAAATTTATAATAATGAATTTGAATCTGGTATATTTCATTAACAGCTAAATAATTACAACTATTAATAATTAAGGTTGGCTTGTGCTATATAGACGCCCTCCATCGCGTTTTGGAATAAACTCTTTAAGTGTGAAATTGTCGTTACTCATATCCTCAATTTGTTTAATTGCGGGTGTTTGTGCTGCCTTTTTTATGCTTAAATCTGAGGAAAAGCAGCTGGTTTTTGAAGAGCACGAAGTACTAAAAAGCTCGACCGATTTATTAGTAAGGCAATTTAAAGATCGAATAGAAACAAAAGTTAACATTGCTAAGCAAGCTAACAACATAGTTAATGAGCAGTTATTTCAAAAAAACTCCCCAATTGATCTAACCAGTAAAGCACAATTACAGTTTAATAGTGATGGCACTATTCGAAGCGCTTCATCGGATGGTTTATCTGCCGCGTTTTTACCACAAGAAAAGTTTACACCTTTTTACAAACAGTTATTTAATAACTCTGAAGCACTATGGGATGTTATCTCACCAACATTAGTTTATGACTTCTACAATTTTTACCTTATAACCAATGATGACTTTATCAGAATATCGCCACCTAATTGGGCGTTAAATGCTCCTGCTGATTTTCGAGTAAGCGGTGGTTCAACTTATAAGTATGTTCGCGAAAGTTTAGGCAACTCTGTAGAACCTGAATGGTCAAAGGTTTACTACGATAGGGTATGGCATGATTGGGTGATCAGTTTACTGGTCCCTATTTATTCGAATAATGAATTTATAGGGGTTACAGGCAGTGATATTACGCTTAATAAACTCGTGTCTTTTCTACCTATAGGAGACAAAGAAAAAAACTTACTTGTTTTTGATAGTAAAGGCCAATTATTAGCCCACCCAGATTTAAGTACTTCATTACTTGCTGAATACGGAA
This sequence comes from Pseudoalteromonas sp. PSi26, assembly GCF_054960575.1. Lineage (NCBI taxonomy): Bacteria > Pseudomonadati > Pseudomonadota > Gammaproteobacteria > Alteromonadales > Pseudoalteromonadaceae > Pseudoalteromonas > Pseudoalteromonas sp. PSi26. The sequence goes on from NZ_JBHNYT010000002.1 coordinate 360,512, forward strand.
AAAATAATAAAAAAGTGGCTATGGACGAGTTTGTAAACCCTCAGCTCAAGTCAATTATTAGTGAGGCAATTGCAACAAAGCTTCCTGAATATGCAAGTTCTTTTTTACAAAATGACGAGGCACACTTAATCAATATTCAAAAAATTGATCAGCTAGATTGGTACATAGGGGTTTATAAAAAGCGTTCTTCTACATTGTCTGCTCTGCAAGATTTGAAGCTTAAATTTTTTGGGCTTTTTATTCTTTACGCTATTTTAGTTGCCTTGTTATTGCATCAAGCCTTGCAACATCTTGTGTTACGCCGATTACATTCACTTGTTTATGCGGTATCGAGCTTTGGTCAGGGTAAACTAGATACTCAATTCCCAGAAGAGAACAAAGACGAAATTGGTACGCTTAACGGTTCGTTTAAAGATATGTCGGTTGAAATTCGTAAATTAATAGATGGACTTAACCAGCGAATAACTGAAAAAGAAATAGCCGAAAAAGCAGCTAATCGATTATCAAAAGCAGTTGCTTTCTCTGGCACAGGTGTTGTTATAACTGACGAAAACTTTGTTATCGAATACGTTAACCCCAAAATGTTAGAGATGACAGGTTATCCAGAAAGTCATTTCACTCGAGCGCCACTTTTAAACATTATTGCGTCTGATATGGCTATTTTGGTTGAAGATATTGATATAGACCTACGTAGTCGTAACTATTGGCGCGGTGATACGTTAATTGAAAGCAAAGACAAACAGCCTATTTGGGTTTCATTGAGTGTTTCACCGATACGAGAGGAAGGCGGTAATATCACAAGTTATGTTGCTTCCGCACAAGATATCTCGTTTGTCAAAGAAAGCCAACGCAAAATGGAACAGCTCGCTTATTTTGACACGCTAACAGGTTTGGCAAACAGAACTTTCTTTAGAATGCAGTTGCGCAAATCTCTTGCGCTTGCAGAACGTGGTCATTATGCATTTTCACTTTTTTACTTTGATTTAGATGAATTTAAGCGAATTAATGACACCCTTGGGCATGACGCAGGCGATCAATTATTAATACAGGTCGCGAATAGACTGAAGAAGCGCCTAAGATCAGAGGATACGATTGCACGTTTAGGCGGCGATGAGTTTGCAGTATTACTCAGTGGAATTGAAAGCCAAGAGCACGCAACCGATGTAGCAAATACAATACAGCAAACGCTTAATATGCCAATTATGTTAGGAAATAACGAGGTAATTATAAGCGCGAGTATTGGTATTACTATGGCGCCATATGACAGCCTTGAAGAAGATCAGCTTCTGAAACATGCGGATTTAGCAATGTATGAGGCCAAAGAGAAAGGGCGTAATACGTTCCACTTTTATAGCCAAGAGCTAAATGCAGCCGCAAATGAGCGTTTATTCATTGAAAATGAGCTGCGTATTGCGTTAAAAGAAGATCAGTTTGTGGTTTATTATCAGCCGCAGATAGATAGTCGTACTCAAAAGGTTGTAGGGTACGAGGCATTATTGAGATGGTTCCACCCAACAGAAGGTTTAATACCGCCAGATAAGTTTATTCCTATAGCTGAGGCGACAGGGCTTATTGTTGAATTAGGTGAGTGGGTATTACAGGAGTCATGTAACTTCGTTGTGAGATTGACAGAGCAAAACCGTGAAAATAACGTATCGATTAACTTATCTGCTCGCCAATTTAAAGATTCGAATCTTGTGCCGACCCTAAGTAAGATGATTATTACATCGGGCGTATCGGCTAAACGATTACATTTAGAGTTAACTGAAAGCATGTTGATGGGAAATGTAGAGGCTGCTATTACTCAACTTCATGAGCTAAAAGCGCTAGGTATTTCTATTTCAATTGATGATTTTGGAACGGGGTATTCTTCGCTTAGTTATTTAAAACGCTTCCCGGTAGATATACTCAAAATAGATCGTTCATTTGTGCAAGATATCCCAGAAGATAGCAATGATATGGAAATCACAGCCGCTATTATAGCAATGGCTCAAAAGCTTAATCTAGATGTGGTTGCTGAAGGGGTAGAAACCATAGAGCAAGTTGAGTTTTTACAAAAAAACAACTGTTTTATAGTGCAAGGCTACTATTACAGCCGCCCAATCCCAGAGTCTGATTTACCAGATTTATATTCGAAGCTGGGTGTAGTACCATTTAAAAAAGTAATGTAGTTTTATAATTGCGGGTTAACCACCCGCAATTTTCACTTTAAATTTCAAGCCCTCTAAAATTGCTTTTAACTTATCTCGGTCATCGCCTTGGACTTCAATAACACCTTCTTTTACAGCGCCACCTTGGCCCATTTTACTTTTTATTGTTTTAGCTAACTTTTTTAAGTCATGCTCTTTTGGGTCTATGCCAACAACAAGCATTACGCCTTTACCTTTACGGCCTTTTGTTTGACGCTCAATACGAACAAAACCATCTTTAAAGAGCTTAATATCAAGCTCTTTTTCTGGTTTTTGCTGGTCAATGCGTCCTGTGCTTGTTGAATATACTAAGTGACTATCTGTCATGGTTTACCTTATTCAGTCAAAATGTATTAAATAATGACGTAAATGATAGCAAATTTGCTGTTGTGTGTTTTTCTTTTTGCTAAATACTTTTAACAGGTTATATTTAGTCAAAGATACATTTAACGGAGAAATCGATGAATTTAACTACCCGTACATCAGCCGATGGAAAAGCGCTAACAATACAAATAAAGGGAAAATTTGACTTTAATTTAGTACAGTCTTTTCGCCAAGCCTATGCACAAATAGACAACGGCACTAACAAAGTGATTGTAGATTTAAGAGAAACTGACTATATGGATAGTTCTGCACTAGGCATGCTTTTAAATATGAAAAAAACATTAGAAGATAAAGTGACTGTGTTTGAAATCACTAATTGCCAGCCACAGCTGAAAAAAATACTACAAATATCGCGCTTCGATAAGAAATTTGATATTAGCTAATGGCAGCTCATGTTCTTATTGTCGATGATCAGGCATTAAACCGTATTTTACTAAGCCAAATGCTTAAAGATGAAGGTTATCAAGTATCGATGGCCTTCAACGGTAAAGACGCAATTAGAGTTCTTGAGCATGAAGCTATAGACATTGTGTTACTCGATGTAATAATGCCGGTTATGGATGGTTTTGAGACTGCCAAAATAATAAAAAATAAATACAGTGAAGTTTATTTACCTATTATTTTTATTACTTCGTTAGACGACAAAGCAAGTTTTGAAAAATGTTTAGAAGTCGGCGGGGATGACTTTATTCATAAACCATTTGATAAAGTTATTCTTCACGCAAAAATTAAAGCTCATAGAAGAACTCGTGAGCTAAGTAAAAAAGCGAACCAGCAAAAGCAACTGCTCGAATACCATCATAATCAAATTGAACGTGAACATGAAATTGTTGAGCATATTTTTAATAATTCGCTCGAAAATCAAGACAATTTTAAGCAGCATCTCGACTTTAATTTATCTCCTGCTTCTATGTTTAACGGAGACATGTTTTTAGTTGCGCAAAGTCCAATAGGTAACTTGTGTTGTATGTTGGGTGATTTTACTGGGCACGGCCTAGCGGCTGCTATTGGTGCACTCCCTGTATCTCGTGCATTTTATACAATGGTAAATAAAGGTAAAGCCGTTAATGATATTGCCTTTGAACTAAATACACTTCTTTACAACTTGTTACCGGGGCATATGTTTTGCGCAGCTACTATTGTTGAGCTGAGTGCGTCAGGGAAAAGTATATCAGCGTGGCTTGGTGGCTTACCCGATGCATATTTGATTGATACTGAAGGCAATATAAAAAAAACGCTAGAGTCTCAACACATGGCATTGGGTATATTAGACAAGCAGGAATTTGAGTACGATTTAATACATTTTGAAGTAAATAGTGATACACGTTTAGTTTTTGCTACCGACGGCATTACAGAAACCACCAATAAGCAGGACGAGTTTTTTGCTGAAGAACGCTTTATAGCATCATTAAAAAGTAAGCCCATGATCTCTTGTGAAGATATAATTGCTGATGTGAGTGATTTTGCACAGGGCTTACAACAACAAGATGATGTAAGCATTGTCTTGCTCAACTGTTTGCCTTTGCAGGTGGAAGAAAAGCCGAGAGAGCCTTTTTCAACGCTTGCCTTTAATTTGTCATTGAGTCTTAATTCAAAGCAAATTAAGCAAACCGACCCTGTCTACGATATTGTCAATATTCTTAGTCGTATTGAGGGATTAAATGACCATCGCTCAAACATTTTTTTACTCCTTTCTGAAGCTTATAATAATTCACTTGATCATGGTGTTTTAGGATTAGACTCCGCAATAAAGCTTCAAGAAGACGGTTTTTTTAAGTTTTATGAAATGCGTGAGAAAGCCATAAATGAGTTAAAAGATGCCATGATCATTATTGATATACGCTACTGCCCAGATACACTCAGTTTGCATTTTATCATTTGTGATTCGGGGAGGGGATTCAGTAGCCAGTCAAATGACGAAATGAGTGGCAATAATGAATTTGGGCGAGGTCTTTCACTGCTTGAAGAAATTGCAGAAAAAGTCACATATAACGCCAGTGGTAACCAAGTTGAAATGTCCTATAAGTTGATCTAGCTCTGTGAAAATATCCATGCTATTATTTCCGGAAATTTAGATGTATGGATGGCCAAATGATTTCTTCTTATTTAACGCAGGCGCAGTTGCGCGTTAATGCAAACTTAATTTCAGCCGAGCTTGAAAAGCTTGAGCACTATCTAGCGCATACATCTATGCCAGAAACGCGTTGGCAGTATCAAATACCTGAATTAGGTGAAGGCGGGGCGTGTAGCTTATTTGGTTACTTGCAAGATGAGCCTTTTAACCTTGCTGATTTTATAAATAACGATAGCAATACCAATAGCAAGCTTGCACAGCTGCAAAGTATTGTTAACTATGTGCACGCGCAAACGGGTGTTGACTGGTATGGTATTTATCAATCAACGGACACAGACGAAGGTAAGCAACTTTTAAAGCTTGCTTATCATGGTGTACCTAGCCGCCCTCTATTTCCGCTTACAGAGGCCTTTGCTGCAGGAAGCAATAATGTTCAAGTGGCGTTATCACAAAAAGGTCGCATTATTAATAATGTAGAGAAGTATTTAGCACAAGGTGGAGAGTATTATACCTGTGACCCTAAAGTTAAATCTGAAGTATGTTTGCCTTTATTTAATGCCCAAAATGAGTGTGTAGGTATTATTGATGCGGAAGCATTTGATAATGACTTTTTTGATGACAAAGTTTTGGCCATTTTAATTGCGTGTTGTATTAAAATTCCTCACTCACTCGTGTAAATAACACTAGTCAACGTGATGTGCTTTTATGTTAAGCTAAGCTTAATTGCTAACCCATAAATATAGATAAGAGATAGCCCATGTTCTCAGTATTAAAACCATTACCAACCGATCCTATTCTTGGCCTTATGGCGGCCTATAAAAAAGATACAAACCCTAATAAAATTGATTTAGGTGTGGGTGTTTATAAAGATGAGCACGGTAATACACCTGTATTAAACGCAGTGAAGAAAGCAGAAGCATTTCGCTTAGAAAATGAAACAAGCAAATCTTATATTGGCTTAGCAGGTAACTTAGACTACTGTCAAAAAATGGAACAGTTATTACTTGGTGAGCACCAAGCATTATTAGCAAATCGCGTGCGTACAGCACAAGCACCAGGTGGTACAGGTGCACTTCGTGTTGCTGCTGAGTTTATTAAGCGTTGTAATACAGATGCAACTGTATGGGTTACTACACCTACTTGGGCAAACCACATTAGTTTATTTGAAGCTGCGGGTTTAACCGTAAAAGAATACCCGTACTACGACTACGAAAATAAAGACCTGCTATTTGATGAGATGATCAATACCCTTAAGCAAGTACCAAAGGGTGATGTAGTGCTATTACACGCATGCTGTCATAACCCAAGTGGCATGGATTTAAACGAAGCTCAGTGGAACACAGTAGCAGAGCTTGCTAAAGAAGTTGGCTTTACACCATTAGTAGATATAGCTTACCAAGGCTTTGGCTCTTCACTAGAAGAAGATGCACGCGGACTTCGTATTTTAGCTGATGCCGTTGAAGAGTTAATTATTTGCTCATCGTGCTCTAAAAACTTTGGTTTATATCGTGAGCGTATTGGTGCATGTTCATTAATTGCAAAAGACAGTGCAACAGCTGATGTGTCAAACTCAGTAATGCTAAGTGTGGTACGTAGCATTTATTCAATGCCTCCGGCACATGGTGCTGATATTGTTAACACTATTTTAAGCAGTACAGAGCTTACGCAAATGTGGCATGCTGAACTTGATGAAATGCGTACGCGTATTAATGGCCTTCGTAGTTTAATCAAAGAGAGCTTGGCATCAAAAGACATAGCGCAAGACTTTTCATTTATTGAACGTCAACACGGTATGTTTTCGTTCTTGGGTATTAATAAAGAGCAAATTGAGCGATTACAAAAAGAGTACGGCATATACATTGTTGGCTCAAGTCGTGTCAACGTAGCCGGTGTTAGCAAAGCAAACCTTGATTACTTTGCAAATGCAGTTGCTGACGTTTGTAAATAAACGTAGCTAATATAAAAAAACCGCACTCCATTAATCATGGTGTGCGGTTTTTTATTAACTAAATTTTGGTGTTACAAAAGCAAGCTTTAACCAATTGCAGGTATAACCCCACTCATTTGCATAAATTGCGCAGTAATTATCAGCACACCACATAACGCTGCAATCAATAGGCCTGTACGACCACTGCGTACTTTATAACCAGTGTCGGAACTAGTTGAGGCGCGTTGTTTATAAACCATAGCAACAGGTAAAAATACAGCCAGTACAACTAAAGCTATGGCGGCATAGCCAAGGGCCATTATAAAGCCTTGTGGGTAAAAAAGAGCAAATCCTAAAGGCGGAATAAATGTAATAAGCGCTGTTGTAACACGGCCTTGGCTGTTATCTCCTTGTTTAAATGCATCAGCAAAAAAATCAAATAAACCTAGGCTTACACCTAAAAATGAAGTCGCTAACGCTAAATCAGCAAATAATTTCACCGCTATAGATACATTTGAATTATGTGCAATACCTGCAACACTGGCTACAAAACCACTTAAGCCCTCACTATTGAGTAAATCGCTTTGGCTCATAATGCCTTGGCTTAATAGTTGCCAAAATATGTAAATCACCAAGGGCAATGCTGCGCCTGCAATCATAACTTTACGCAGAACTTTTATGTCAAGACCTACGTATTTAACAATTGATGGGATAGAGCCGTGAAAACCAAAAGATGTAAATACCACAGGAATTGCTGATAATATTAGTCCTTGCTCAACAGGCATTTCGAGTAAGTGCTTTGCTTGTACATAAGGCGTTAGCATATAAAATAAGCAAGCTAAAACAATCACCTTGATTAAAAAGAGTATTCTATTAAATTTATCTACCTTGCTAGTCCCTAGAGTAACCACGCTTGCAATAATGACCGCCAAAATAACGGAGCCAAATTGGGGGGCAATTTCTAAGTCAAATCCAAGGTTGATCCGCTCTTGAAGCTGAGCACCACCGCCTGCGATATAAGCTGCACATAAAGCATAAAATAAAAACACCATTGAAAAATTGGCAATGTATTGACCGCGCTTCCCAAGCCAGCGTTTAGCAAGTGTATTTAACGTTGCATCACGAGGAGCAAACTGATGTAGCTCTAGCATAAGCAAGGCGGTGTAAGTCATTAATATCCAGCTTGCAACAATGAGTGCAAGTGCAGTCATAAAACCTAAGCCAGCAGAAGCGATAGGTAAAGCAAGCATACCAGCACCAATAGTGGTACCAGCTACAATTAACATGCTGCCTGTTGTTTTATTTTTGAGCACTTAATTACCTTAATTATTATTAATTTACACGCACCATATAACTAGAACGGTAAAACTCAAATAGTTTTGTTATAAATGGCATTAAATAAAATGTAACTTACATTTTACAGCTGTATATTTAAGCATTTTATAATCTTTAATATGATTAAATATCTATCCATAAACCCTTTACAGCGTATAATTCTATTACTAGTTATTGAGCGTTTATATCTTAAGATTAAACTGATCTTTAAGTACGTGTACTGTAACTAGTGCATTAATACGCTTGGCTGGCTTTTTCCCTCAAAACCCACTCGCCTTATTTTTAACTTACAAAGGAATGGTACGTGCCTGTTAAAGTTTCATATTTTTTAATGGTTCTTATATGGTCCACCACACCGCTGGGTATTGTGTGGAGTAGTGAGAGTGTTTCGCCATCACTAGCGGTGTTAATGCGTATGCTCGTTGGGCTATTCATTGGTGCGCTTGTTGTTGCAGTCACTAATGTAAGAGTGCCATGGAGTAAGCAAGCTTGCCTACTCTATGCTTACTCAAGCATTGGTATTTTTGGTGGCATGTTATTGAGTTATATGGCGGCTAGAACAGTGCCTTCTGGCATTATTTCACTTATGTTTGGATTGGCACCTATTTTATCTGGATTGCTTGCTCAACAGCTATTAAACGAGCCTAAATTTAGTTTTATAAAACTCATTGCTTTAGCAAGTGCGTTAGTCGGACTTTATTTTGTAAGCTATAACCAAGTACAAAACTCACAAACTCAGGGACTTGGGCTTGTATATGTATTTATGGCTGTGTGCTTTTTTAGCTTAAGCGGTGTGATGATAAAGCGGGTGAAAATTGCAATTCACCCTATGGCCACAACATTTGGTGCACTAGTATTTGTAACGCCATTATTTTTTATTGCGTGGTGGGTGCTTGATGGTGAGCTTAATATACAAAACTGGAATTTAAGGTCGCTTTGGGCAATTGGTTATTTAGGACTCTTTGGGTCGTTAATAGGGGCATTGGCATATTTTCATGTTTTACAAAACTTAAACGCGAGCACCGTTGCGTTAACAACACTTATTACACCTAGCTTTGCAATAGGGTTAGGTGCGTGGCTTAATAACGAGCCACTAAGTAAAGAGCTAATAATTGGCGCTGCTATTATTGTAATTAGTTTAGGCTTTTTTCAATTTGGTGATAAATACTTAAAAGCTAAAAGTAAGCGCTAGGGCGTGTTTAATTTTTTGTGGCATAAAATGTCTTCAATCGAGGGGCAATTAATTAAATCACGGCGCAAAGTTTGTAACCTCGTGAATTAAGCAAAACCCCCTACATTTTCGCTATTTGAATGACCAAACGGCGGTTTTTATCGCGGCCTAAAATATTATCGTTGGTGTCTACAAAACGTTTTTCACCAAACCCCGTTGTTTTTACTTTATTTTCATCCACACCTAAGCTCACCATATAATCTTTTATCGCTTTTGCGCGCTTACGAGATAGGTCTAAGTTGTTCCAACGACCGCCATAACTGTCGGTATAAGAATCAATACTAATGGATTCAATGGTTGAATCGTTTTTTAGATACTCTGCAATTTTATCAAGGCGTTGCTGGGATGACTTAGTTAACTTACTGCTATTAGATTGATAGTTCATCACTGTAAACGAAATATCCTCAAAGCTATAAGGTAATAGTTCGTCACGGCATTGCAAAAAGGCCCAATAGGCTTGCTTAAAGTTTACACTTGAAATACCCACGGCAATTTTATCGGCACTATTTTGCCAGTCTTGGTAATAAAAAGTAGGGTAAAACCCTTTTTCAAGTTCTGTAAGCATTTCCCAAGCAGTTTCATTACCGAGTTCACCATCAAACTTTTTAAGTAGCTTCATATTTGCTATGTCGCGTGCTGGCAGCCCAGAGCGCCAAGAAGGAGGAACTGCTTTAAGCCCTGCAATGGCGTAATTTTCAGGGCGAACAACCATATCTAAATTGAAAGTTAAGTTTTTATTTTTACTCGCCGATGCTTTAAAAATAGCCTCGCCATAGTAAGGTACCTCATGGTTCAACTGACATTGCAAACGTGTTGTTTTTACCACTTCCCAATTTGAACTGTCTTGATTTGCAGAGTAATTACGCATGGCAGCATGTGCACTGACGCTCAATAGCGCAGAGCTAATACTAACGCTCATTAATAATAACTTTAATTTCATCAAAGACTCCCCGTAAACCCGACACGCCAAAAATTTGGCTTTGTTCAGTACTACCATATTATATAGCAGTTAACACTTAGCTAGTATTACTTAAAGCAAGTTGTATGCCTAAAATTATAGGCATAAATAATAGGAAAAAGTCCCTAGCCGAACGGCACCTACTTTTGACATAATAGAAGGCTTATACCTACAAACCAAGAATACTATGGCAAATACTGAGCAAACCCTTTTCGCAAAACGCTTTCGTGGCTTTTTTCCTGTTGTTATTGATGTTGAAACTGCTGGTTTTAACAAAGAGACAGATGCATTACTTGAAATTGCAGTCTCTGTTTTAAAAATGGATGATGACGGGTTGCTTAGCATAGATCAAACAGTGCATTTTCACGTTGAGCCGTTTGAAGGCGCAAATATTGAGCAAGCAGCAATTGAATTTAACGGAATTGACCCATTTTCTCCATTACGAGGCGCAGTCGCAGAAGAAGACGCCATTAAAGAGATTTGTAAGGTCGTGCGTAAAGCGCAAAAAGCAGCAGGGTGCCAGCGTTCTGTTATTGTGGCGCATAACGCCGCGTTTGATCATGGCTTTTTAAATGCGGCTATTGAGCGCAATAATATAAAGCGCACACCGTTTCATCCATTTGTCAGCTTTGATACAACAACGCTAGCAGGGCTTGCTTTAGGTCAAACAGTATTAGCTAAGGCTTGTCGTGCGGCTGGAATTGAATTTGATAACAGTCAAGCACACTCGGCACTTTACGACACAGAACGCACCGCTGAATTATATTGTTTAATTGTAAACCGTTGGCAAGAATTAGGCGGTTGGCCGCTTGCGCCACTCGATGAGAGTGACGATGATGAAGCCGCCAAGGAACCTAAAACGACTGAGTAATTTTACCCTCAGATAATTTTACGAAGTGGGGGGGATAAATACGCGAAAACTGTTTTGTTTCTTTTGCTATTTTAAGCTCCACACCAGGGTGCATTAATTCGTTCACTTTTAAGCGGCTAGAAGCTAATAGCTGGGCTATTTTTCTTTTTACGAGTGCTTTTTGTTGCTTAACATGACGAGAGCGGGCATTTACTTGCTTTTCGTTAGCCGTAATTTTATCAGTAAATTGCTTGCGCTGAGCAGGGTCAGTTATTTTCTCTGCTTTAGTTCGCGCATTTTTTAATTCCAGTAATTTAGTACTTAATACCTTTTCAAAGTCGTTAATTTGGCTTTGCTTATCACGCAGTTCAAACCAATTTTGTGCTAAAAATACACGCGTTTTAGTACCAGCAGGCGCACCTAATTCACCTGTTTCAATACGCATTGCATCAAATATATTACCACCTATAATTTTGCCACGAGGGTTATCGGCTTTGCCAACACGTATTAAACGTTTAGCTGTTAGATCACAATGTAATACTTGGCGCTCTATGAATAAGCTTTGTTCAGTTTTAATATCACAATATTGAGCATAGCCTATAGAAATTGTACGCTTGGCTGAAATACGGCAAGTAAATGCTTCTTCGTTTTCACGGTTTCGGCCTATGGCACCTAATACAATAGTTACAGCACTTTCGCTCTGCACAATCCCTGATTCAACAAAGCCTAAAACAGTAATGTCACCTTTCGCTTTTACTCGCATTCCGTCTTTTATATCGCCACTAATAATTACACTGCCGTCAAAATCAATGTGGCCTGTACTTACATCTACATTATCGAAACATAAAACGTCGTCAACGCGCATTCCACGTGGCAACGCAACAGGAACGCCTTTGCAATCTGCAATCAGTAAATTAGGGTTTGTTGGGTCTATTTTTGTCCCTTCAAAGGGTTGTAGTTCAAGTTCTTTTCCTGGCGAAGCAGGGATAATATCGCCAAACACCGTGTATCCGTCTTCACCCTGGGTGGCGGCTATACGTTGCATAAGAGGAGTGCCCGGTTTAACAGTAATGATAGCCCCAAGATCTTTCATATCAACTTTACCGCCAGCGGTTGCTTGCGGGCTTAAAACGCGATCTTGTGCTGTTGAACAAAGGCGAACAAATTTAGCATCGCTACCTTCTTTTGGATTGCGGCCATGGGCTACAATAGCGCTGTATGCTACACCTGAAGCTTTTTCAAACTGTTGACCTAAAAAACTATCAAGCGCACGCGGACTAATCCCTTTTTTTACACCTGCTTGGCTAAGCGCCTTTTGCGCATCTTCCATTGTTAGCAGTGCTCCGCCTTTAGCTGTAGTAATTGTGGCCTCTGCAACCATATTCTTTTCATCTATATTAATAGCGATAGTGGCATCCACTGCTTTAGCAATCACCAAAGATACTTCTTTGTGGTTTTTAGAAGGCGCAAAAAGTTTCCCGATATTAGCCGTAATAGTTTCATACTCGCCAAATTCAGATTGCTCAAACATTTCAATTAATTGAGTGCTTGTGACCGGAAAACCGCTATCAATAGGATGTTTAATTAAAGAAACACACCCTGTTTTTTTATCTAATGAAAAAACCGACATTTTAAATCCCTACTTCTTATGCCTGTTATTATTCTTAACCTTTACAGTTACAACTAAACCTTTAGCACTAGCTGGCTAATTCCTTATTTGAACACAGGTTTACTATATTGTTAAGTAAATGTTTACTGTGGCTAATACATTATTGCTAATTTGGTTGCTAAATATGCAGTTAGACTGTGTAAATCAAATAAAGCGTTATTAAGCCTTGAGTATCATCACTTTACTCAGTTATACTGCTTGCACGCTCTGAATGAGTTTACTAATTCAGGGGCTGATTAGGATTCGACGGAATTCAAGAAGCCCAAGGTGCATGTCGAGGTGCGGTTTGCCTCGTAAAAAAGCCGCAATCTAAAGTAATCGCAAACGACGATAACTACTCTCTAGCAGCTTAGGCTGGCTAGCGCTCCTTCCATGTATTCTTGTGGACTGGATTCTGGAGTGTCACCCTAACACCTGATCGCGATGGAAACCCTGGCCGGGGTTGAAGCGTTAAAACTAAGCGGCCTCGCCTTTACTTACCGTGTTTGTCCGGGATTTAAAGGTTAATTAAATGACAATACTAAACATGTAGTACCGACGGTCGAGGCTTTTCGGACGGGGGTTCAAATCCCCCCAGCTCCACCAATAACGGTTTTTAAATTCGTTTGTTTAAAAACCCTAAAAAAACCCGCAATTTGAGCAATCAAGTTGCGGGTTTTTTTATGTGGTTAATAAAAGCTATTATGTTTCTCTTATTGTGCGTAGCTTCATTTTTATCACAATGCTCATTAGTATAAGTAGTGATAAAACACTAATTGATAGCGTTAAGTTAATTACGGCGTTGTTAGGCTGATTAACTTTAGGGTGTGCGTTGCCATTTTGCTGCTGCCTAATATAACGCTGGCTTATCCAGTCTACAGCGTTGATCCATTGTACTTTATTTGGATCTGTATTATTGAGTGTACTCATTCTATGTGCGCCATTATTTAAACTTTTTGCTAAATTAATGAGTTGCAACCAAAACGCATTTTTCTCACCCAAGTCGTCTATTTCTTGCAGGCGAAGGTTTAATTTTTCGCCTCCCATTTTTTCAATATTAGGCTGCTTTACACTGTGGGCATAGCTGTTAATTAATAGGGAAAAACGATTGAATTGCTCACTACCTTGGCTTTGCTGTGCATTATGATCGGCACTTATAATCGTTTTTTGTTGATGACTAACTGCCTTTTGGTCAGTTATGTACTGTTTGTAATCTTGGTAGGTTAAGCCTGTTAACGTGTTACTTTGCGATTCACTCATTGTATTTGAAAGCAAATTATAGCTAATAGTAAGGCCCGTAATTGTCATAACTAACAAGGCTATATAGCAAAAATAGAGTAGACTTTTTAGTGAAGAGCGTTGCAGCTTTACTTTGTCGTTTTTGTATCGCGTAATTATAGTCTGTATAGAATTAGTTTTTTTCTGCAGTAGTGTACGTTTTGAATCAGACACTTTATGTTCTTCTGCATCATCATGTTTTGTTAATTTTTTTAACGCTAAAGGATACTGCTTTGCTGTTAGAGCGGTAGATTGATGCAGTTCAACTCGTGTTATTAAACCCATTTTTTTTAGTGACGATTCTGTTTTAACGGCTTCAATACTCGTTAGATCTTTTTTTAACGCGTAAGATTTACCATCAAACAACTTTATAGCAATAGTATGGGGAATATTTAAAAATTGACTAAGTTGTTTTTGTACCAATGAAATATCGGCATGTTGGTGTAATTGGCCATTAAATATAATTTTAAATGTAGCGCTCACTTTAATTCCTTTGTTTTCATTTCCCTTTAGGAGCTTTTTTATCATATATATAACATAAATATAACAGATTCAGGCCCTGTTTTCTATATTCCTCACTAATGATTTTTTATTAATAATTTAATGTGCTTAAACTTAATACAGTAAAGTGACTTTAGGAGAAGAAAATTTGAAAGAAAGAGGGATAATAGGTTACGTTTAGGTCAAAGAGCGCTACTCAATAGAGGCTTATCGTCAAGGGATTCTATTGCTAATTTATTAAATCTCAATGGCACTGCTTTGGTTTGCAGTTGTTGACGTAGCTAGTGGGTAAATTATTTGAGGTAGCCTTATTGCTGTTGCGGCGCATCTAAAAGATTTGTTCTTTTTGTATTAAATATTAGCAGCCTGTTTTGAGTGTCAGCTGTTTAGTTGACTTGCTAATAGGTGAAATTGTTGCCCCATTAACCCTTTGGTTAATGGAGCACTTTGGCTATTTAACCGCAGATTTAATGGCAGTATCACCGTCAAAAAGTTCAAAAACACGGTTCTTTTCAAACGAATTGGTTGCAATATGCAGCAGTGCATTGGCTACATTTTCACGACTAATTTTAGCCTTATCTTGGTCATCAGGGCGCTGTGTTGTCACTTTCATTGATGCGCTTTCATCGGTGAGTGTACCCGGACGAACAATGGTGTAATTTAAGCCACTAGTGGCAAGGTGTTCATCGGCCATGTGCTTAGCAACTAAGTATGGTTTTAAATCACTTTCTATTGCGTCAGGATTATCTGCACCTATTGAGCTGACCATAATAAAGTGCTTAACGTTATTGTTTTTTGCGTAATTAGCCGCTTTTGCTGCAGCCCATAGATCAATTAATAGTGTTTTGTCGTCGCCGGTGCTTCCACCGGAACCAGCCGCAAAAATTACTTGATCACAACCTTTAACAGCCTCACTAAAATCACCTTCTAAATCTTGCTCTACAATATTTAAAAACGGGCTGTCTAAATCACTTAACTTAGTTTTATCACGAACAAGGGCGGTAACATTTTGTTCGTTCTTAAGTAATAACTCCGTTGTCATTTTTCCAATTTGACCACTAGCGCCAATAATTAAGGTCTTACTCATAATTAACTCCTTTCATTTGTTAGTAAATGTGTTTGCTTACAAATAGACCTTGGGCTTAAAAATTGTTTTTAAAGGGCAAAAAGAGACATTAACGTATTAATTATAAAAAACATTTAATATAAAAAGAGTACCTTAACTGAGTATGAAAATGAGTGGTTATATTTGTGGTTTTTTATAACATTTTTTCAATCATTATACTCACTTCGGTCACATAGTTACGGTGGTATAAGCTAATACGTACTTTACGATTTTGGTAATTGTAATAAAGGGTGCGGTAGTTTTCACTGCCGGTTATCTTCAATGGGTCACCCAATTGTTGCTGATAAAAGTCTGTTATGGAGGAAATAGATTGCGTTAAATACCCAGTTTTAACAAGTGGGTATTCATCTGTTACTTCCATAGTTGTTACAAACTCATCTGGCACTGCAATATCAATAACATTTATGGCAAGTGTTTTAAACGAGGTAAACAATAACAGCGATAGTATAATTAATTTTTTCATTGTGACTCTTCAAGTTCCTTTTCTTGAGAACAGTTTACCCAAATAGTGGGCTTTGTCATTTATATTTTATTACGAATTAGATCTCTTACAATAAAGCGAGCGGGGTGAATAGCTTGGCTTACTCGCTCGCTGAGTGGGCGCGGCTCGTTTGCTAAGCAGCTAATAAAATGTTCAGCACACAGTGGTGCGCTGCACAAGGCACGAGCTCCAAAGCCCGTAAAAATATGTAGCCCTTGTTGAGGGTGATTGAGAGGCAAGTATTGATAACGCTTACCCAACCTCAGGTTTGCAAATGCATTTGTATAATCGCTTTGTTCACACCATTGCCCAGCCATTGGCAAGTGGTCGATGAATGTGCATCTTACTGCTGCTTTGGCAGAGCTTACTTTTCCTAATGTTGTTGCAAAGTCGCTATGGTTGTAAAAGTTTATGAGTTGAGCACGGTTAGTGTGGTTATCCTCATCTGAAACATGGCGGCTTTTACTGTTTTTATCAAATGTAGCCCCCATGCAATGATGGTCTAAATAAGCTGGTGTAAAGTAGCCTTTATGGCAAAGTACCGTTTTAAGCTTTCGAGATTCAGGGCTTGCTTGAACATGCGATACTTGCCCGCGCACGCCTACAATAGGAAGTGATTTTGTTTGCTCAAATGTGTCGCTGTGCTCACCTGTGCAAATAATAACATCGCTAAATGGGCCAAACTGTTGATTATTGGTTGTTAAAACCCAGCCGTTTACTGTTTTTTCTATGTTTAATATATTGCAATTAAAGTGGCTGTTGTGGGGCATTAGCTTATTGGCCGCGCCTAGCATTGCATTAACGAGTTGTGGTGGATTAACCCAACCACCTTGTTCAAAAAACACACCGGGGTACCCAGTTTGAACGCCGGCTATTTCATCGCCTTGCTCTGCGGTTACGTTTTGCAAAAGTTGCTTTGGCCAAAGTTGCTTTTGAGCAAGGTTTTTGTGTTTATCAGCAAGGGGCTTTTTTACTGCATGTTGCAAAACACCACACCATTGATGATCAAAGCTAAATCCATCATTTAACAATTGCTGGTAAACGCGCTTTGCGTATAAAAAACTATGCGCAAAAAGTTCACTATGCGGTGAATCATTAGCTTGTAAATGAGGGTACACCGCGCCTTGCACATTATGTGACGCGCCCATGGCAGGCTGCGGGTCTTTGCAGAATAATTCAGCGTTTATACCGCGTTTAGCAAGGCTGTATAAAATACAACTACTCGCTATACCGCCGCCAATAATAGCGACATTATTAAGTTTACTATCGTCTTGATTAAAGTAAGGGGGGGCTGATTGAGCCGTGTTTGCATGTGGTATTTGGCCTATTAGCATGTCTCTTTTTTTGCCAAAGCCTTTGGTTTTAATTGTATCAAACCCGGCTTCTATTAAACCACGTCGAACAAAACCTGCTGCTGTAAACGTAGCTAGAGTTGCCTTTGCTTTTGAAATGTCAGCCATACTATTAAATAAGCTTTGCTGCCACATTTCAGGGTTTTTGCTTGGGGCAAACCCATCTAAATACCAGGCATCTACAATCCCTGTTTGTGGGTAGCTCATTGTATTAATAGACGCGAGTGCATCGCCAAAATGTAAGTCGAGGACAACACGTCCGTTGTCAAACTCAAGCCGGTGACACCCTTGTAAATTAATAGGGTAATTGTTGACGAGTTTTTCACTTAATTTTTGTAATGTAGGCCAAGCTTGAAGCGCTTTGCTTAAATCGTTAACTTTTAGTGGGTATTTTTCAAACGAAATAAAGTGAAGGCGCTTTACACCTTTATCTGATTGATTTTGTAATTGTTGACATGCAATATGATCGTTAAAGTGTTGCCATGTATTCAAAAAATTTAACCCAGTACCAAATCCTGTCTCCGCTATTACAAAATGGGGTTGGTCATGAGTTTGTAATCGAGTTTCTATATTATTTTGCTCATAAAACACATAATGCGATTCGGCAAGGCCGTCGTCATTCGAAAAATAAATATCACCAAAGTCATCAGCAAACGGTGTACCTAAATCGTTAAAGTGTATATGTGCGTTTTTAATCATAATTTTTTAAATTTACAAAATATATTTTTCATTATTTTACGGGTTTTCTTTGTAATAGTCTGGCGTTATTTATAAGCTAGTAGTTCAGAGTACAAGTGTACGCTAGAAAGCTGACCACTTAAGTGATTAAATTCGCGTAAAATAAAACGCAATTAAGTATTAAGCTAAGGGAATCACCCATGAGAAGAGCCGTAATTACCGGTATCGGTGTTGTATCAAGCATTGGTAACAACAAAGAAGAAGTTTTAGAGTCATTAAAAACAGGTAAAAGTGGTATCGCTTTCAACCAAGAGTTTGCTGACTTCAACTTGCGTAGCAACGTATCAGGTAAAATTGATATAAACGTTAAAGACCATGTTGACCGCAAAGCAATGCGCTTTATGGGTGATGCTGCTGCGTACTCTTACATTTCGATGACTCAAGCAATTGAAGACTCAGGGTTATCAGAAGAGCAAGTGTCAAACGAGCGCACGGGTATTATAGTTGGTTCTGGTGGTGGTTCATCTAAATGGCAAGTCGAAGCCGCCGATATTTTGCGTGAAAAAGGCGTAAAGCGTGTAGGCCCTTACATGGTGCCTCGCACTATGGCTAGTACAACTTCAGCATGTTTAGCGACTCCTTTTAAAATAAAAGGGGTTAATTATTCAATTAGTTCTGCATGTGCTACGTCGGCGCATTGTATTGGTAATGCGGTTGAACAAATTCAACTTGGCAAGCAAGACGTTGTGTTTGCTGGTGGCGGTGAAGAACTTCACTGGACGCTTGCTATGGAATTTGACGCAATGGGTGCACTCTCTACTAAATACAACGAAACACCAGAAAAAGCATCGCGCACTTATGATGCTAACCGTGATGGTTTTGTTATTTCTGGCGGTGGTGGCATTGTAGTAGTAGAAGAGCTAGAGCATGCACTAGCACGCGGCGCACATATTTACGCTGAAATAGTAGGGTATGGTGCTACATCTGATGGGTACGATATGGTTGCTCCATCGGGCGAGGGTGCTGCACGTTGTATGCGTCAAGCAATGCAAAATGTAGACAGCATTGATTATCTTAACACGCATGGCACATCAACACCTGTGGGTGATGTTAAAGAGCTTGGTGCAATTCAACACGTATTTGGTGGTAACTCGCCCATGATCAGTGCGACTAAGGCAATGACGGGTCATGCTTTAGGGGCTGCCGGTGTGCATGAAGCCATTTTCTCTTTGTTAATGCTTGAGCATGGTTTTGTAGCACCGTCTATTAATGTTGATGAATTAGACGAGCAAGCTGAAGGTTTAGATATTGTTACTGAACGCAAAGATGTAGAGCTAAATACAGTGATGTCTAACAGCTTTGGCTTTGGTGGTACAAACGCCACTTTGGTAATGAGCAAATACAAAGCTTAATTACCTACATTTGTTTTTAACGGTTAATAAAAGGTAAGCCACAATGGCTTACCTTTTATTATAAAGGGAGTTATTCCCCTTTACTGTGTTCTTCGCGGGCTTGCTCAATTTCGTCAGCAATTTCTTGCGCTTTTTGCTTGGTTTTTTCTGTTAATTCACCTGCGGCTTCTTTACTTTTTATCCATGCGTCGATAGCAATTTCTTTACCATCGTCGTACATGTCTAAGCCCATGGCTTTGCTTTGTTGCAACAGTTCGTTTAGTGACTCATCATTTTTAAGATCGTGTGTTGTTTCTTTTACTTCATTCCAGGCATCACCTAGTTTTTCTTGTATTTGAGCGCTTTTTTCTTTTGTTTCTTCTTTTACTTCTTTGGCGTCTTCACAACCGGTTAAAGTAATTAAAGTGCCTAATAATGCTAAACCTGCTAATTTGTTCATATGCTATCTCCTCAAGAGATTAATAGTTAATTCCAGATAATTATAGAGTAATGAAAATGAACGCCCCCGTAACAGAGCGGTTAAAGTTTAAATTAATGAACGAGCATGATTGGCAACAACTATATGAGCTTGATCAAGACCCTGCAGTAATGCAATTTTTAACGCGTGGTGTACCTTCTACTAAAAAACAAATTAGAGATGAGGGGATACCGCGTATGCTTGCATATCGCAATGCTAAAAAGGGTTGGGGGCTTTGGTCTGTGACAGCTAAAGACACGAATATGTTTATTGGATGGATTCTACTGAGGCCTATGGATTTTTTTAGTGAACAACCAAATTTTAGTGATATTGAAATTGGTTGGCGCTTTAAAAAAATAAGCTGGGGACTGGGGTATGCAACTGAAGCCGCGAGAGCATTATGTGCAGAGCTCACCAGTCAGATGTTAATTATATTAGTGCCAGTGCTTTAGCAGATAATATAAGCTCTATAAAAGTAATGAAAAAGCTTGGACTAACGTTTGTCAAATCTTACACGCATACTGATGAGCAGGGTGACTTACCTGCTGTTTTATATTCTAAGCGCCTAAAGTAAGACTAAAATCTGCACCCACAAGGATTGACCTAGCCATAAATGCTATGCATAAATATGGGAAGGTTATACTGCTTATTATTTTTAACTTAGCTTTTAAGTGAAACTTCCAACAACTAAAACAATAATTTAAGGACGTTATATGGGCTTATTTTTTTCGCCAACCAAGCTAGTGATAACGAGTGTGCTTGTGTTTCAATTCAGTGCATTTAATGTAGCAGCCAAGCAAGTTGCGCAAGGTGCTGTTGCTATGCCTGACTCGTACAGTGCTGATACGGCTAAAAATATATTAGAGCTGGGCGGGAATGCCGTAGACGCAGCTATCGCAGCACAGTTTGTATTGGCTGTAACCCTGCCTGAAGCGGGTAACATTGGTGGCGGCGGATTTATGCTGATCCAAAAAGATGGCAAAAGTGATTTTATAGATTACCGAGAAACGGCTCCAAGCGATGCACACCGAGACATGTACTTAGACGAACAAGGCAATGTAATACCTAATAGATCTATTTATGGCATACACGCAAGTGGTGTACCTGGCAGTGTTGCGGGTATGTGGTTAGCTCATAAAAAACACGGTACGGTAGAATGGAAAAAACTAGTACAACCTGCCGTTACTTTAGCTGAGCAAGGTTTTATTGTGCCACCAAAATTGGCGCAAGGGGTTAGTAATTACATAAGCTATTTAAACGAGCAAAAAATAGATGTTAACTTCGAAAAATATTTTGCTGGTTTAAAAGCCAATGAAATATTTACACAACCTGAGTTGGCAAAAACATTAAAGCGAATTCGCGATGATGGGCAAGCAGGGTTTTATGAAGGTGAAACAGCCAATATTATTGAAACGTTTATGCGTAAGCATAGCGGTATTATTACCAAAGCTGATTTAAAAAATTATACGGCTAAGTCGCGCACACCATTAAAAGCAAGTTGGAACGGGTATGAAGTGCTTACTTCGCCGCCACCCAGTTCAGGCGGTATTGCAATTTTACAATGGCTAAAAATGTATGAACTGCAAAAACTAAATAATGAAGTGGCTCATAATTCGTCGTCTTACGTGCATTTGCTTTCTGAAATAGGTAAACGCGTGTTTGCAGACCGAGCAGAGTACTTAGGTGATCCTGACTTTTTTGATGTACCAGTAAACGCACTAATCAATGAATTATATTTAAAAAAGCGTATCGCTGATATCTCATTAACCGCTATTTCAACAACCGAAAAAATAAAGCCCGGTCTGAAAGAAAGTGAACAAACCACACATTTTTCTATTGTTGATAAAATGGGGAATGCCGTAGCAAATACCACAACTATAAACTTAGGGTTTGGTAGTGGGGTTGTAGTTGAAGGCGCCGGGTTTATTTTAAATGATGAAATGGACGACTTTAGCGCAAAACCGGGTGTTATGAATGCGTTTGGTGCGTTAGGTGGTAAAGCTAATGAAATACAGCCACATAAACGTATGCTTAGCTCTATGACACCGACCATTTTATTAAAGGATAACACGGTAAAAATGGTAACAGGCTCACCGGGTGGTACAACGATTATTAGCTCGGTTTACCAGTCAATTTTAAATGCAATAGAGTTTAATATGAGTGCAGAGCAGGTGGTTAACGTGCCCCGTTTTCATCATCAGCTGTGGCCTAAAAACGTTGTACGTGTTCACGAAGGGTTAAATGATGCGGTAAAAATTGAGCTTCAAAAAATGGGTTACACAATTGACGAGCGCCACTTTGGTGACATGCATGTGATTATTAATAAAGATGGGGAATTAGATGCTGCGTCTGAAAATTCAGGAAGAGGTAAATCAATCGTTTTTTAACTAATTAAAATTAGATTTAAAAAAACCGCTTAGTATGTAC